>JBBRFD010000076.1:0-19788 GCA_038224985.1 Reyranellales bacterium | reverse complement strand
TCTGCCGCCGCTCGATATCCTGTCGCAACCGCCGCGCGTCGCCGCCGAGGTCAAGATCGACGAAAGCGCGCTGGAGCAGAACGCCCGCCTGCTGGAGACCGTGCTCGACGACTTTGGCGTCAAGGGTCAGATCGTCAAGGTACGGCCGGGCCCCGTCGTCACGCTCTATGAACTTGAGCCGGCGCCGGGCACCAAGTCGAGCCGCGTCATCGGCCTGGCCGACGACATCGCCCGCTCGATGAGCGCCATCTCCGCCCGCGTCGCCACCGTGCCGGGCCGCAACGTCATCGGCATCGAGCTGCCCAATGCCCGGCGCGAGACGGTGTTCCTGCGCGAGCAGCTCTCGACCCGGCAATACGAGGATACGCGCATCGCGCTGCCGCTGGCGCTGGGCAAGGATATCGGCGGCGATCCGGTGATCGCCGACCTGGCGCGCATGCCGCATCTGCTGATTGGCGGCACCACCGGCTCGGGCAAGTCGGTGGCCGTCAACACCATGATCCTGTCGCTGCTCTACCGGCTGTCGCCGGACAAGTGCCGCTTCATCATGATCGATCCCAAGATGCTGGAGCTCAGCGTCTACCAGGACATCCCGCATCTGCTGACGCCCGTCGTCACCGAGCCGCGCAAGGCCATCGTCGCCTTGAAGTGGGTGGTGCGCGAGATGGAAGACCGCTACCGCGCCATGAGCGCCGTCGGCGTGCGCAACATCGCCGGCTACAACGAGAAGCTGGTCGAGACCGCGCGCAAGGGCGGCGCGCTCACCCGCAAGGTTCAGACCGGCATCGATCCCGAGACGCGCAAGCCGACCTTCGAAGACGAGGAGATGGACCTCACGCCGCTGCCCTTTATCGTCGTCATCATCGACGAAATGGCCGACCTGATGCTGGTCGCCGGCAAGGAGATCGAGGCCACCGTGCAGCGCCTGGCACAAATGGCGCGCGCCGCCGGCATCCATGTGATCATGGCGACGCAGCGCCCCTCGGTCGACGTCATCACCGGCACCATCAAGGCCAATTTCCCGACGCGCATCTCCTTCCAGGTGACGTCGAAGATCGACAGCCGCACCATCCTGGGCGAACAGGGCGGCGAGCAGCTGCTGGGCCAGGGCGACATGCTCTACATGGCCGGCGGCGGCAAGATCGCCCGCGTGCACGGCCCCTTCGTCAGCGATGGCGAAGTCGAAGAGGTGGTACGCCATCTGCGGGCCCAGGGCGCGCCGGCCTATATCGAATCGGTCACCGACGATCCCGATGCCGGCATCGAGGGCCTGCCCGGCGAGGGCGGCGAGGAGCCCGAGAGCGACCAGCTCTACGACCAGGCCATCGCCCTGGTGGCGCGCGAGCGCAAGTGCAGCACCAGCTTCATCCAGCGCTACCTGCAGATCGGCTACAATCGTGCCGCCCGCATCGTCGAACGCATGGAACGCGAAGGCGTGGTGACGGCCGCCAATCACGTCGGCAAACGCGAGGTCCTGGCGCGCGACATCGACGACCGCGAGCGCTGAGGCGTCGTCGTCGGATCATCGAGCAGCGGGAGATTTTTCCGATTCAGCCGGCCTCCACGCGAACGGCGGAAGACGACCGGCATATCGGCCGGCTCATGCTTTTCTTCGCCATCGTCTATGTCGTCGAAGGCATCGGCCAGGCCCGCGTCGGCATCATCTACCAGCCGCTCACGTATTTCCTCAAGGTAAGCGGCTGGACTCCGGTCGAGGTCACCGCCTATCTCGCGATCCTCAATTTCCCCTGGATCATCAAGCCCGTCTTCGGCCTCGTCTCCGATTTTTTCCCGCTCCTCGGCTATCGCCGGAAAAGCTATCTGATCGTCTCGAGCCTTTGTGCGGTCGGCGCCTATGCCTGGATCGCCCGGCTGAGCGCGCCCGGCGAATTCGCGCTGTTGCTCGTGCTCACCTCTTACGCCATGGCCACCGCAAGCACCCTGTGCGGCGCCCTGCTTGCGGAGAACGGCCGCAACTTCCGCCTCAGCAGCGCGTTCGTCAGCCAGCAATGGCTCTGGTTCTACATCGCCATCATGGCCAGTTCGTTTGCCGGAGGGCTGCTGGTCGAGCATCTGACGCCGCTCTCGGCCCTGCACGCGGCGGCCGCCATCGCTGCAGTTGCGCCGCTGGCGATGGTCCTGGCGACGCTGTTCCTCCTCGATGAAAGGAAGGTCGCGATCAGCGGCCTGGAGATGCGCTTGACTTTGCAGAGCATCGTGTCGGCGGCGAAGTCCACCAAGCTCTACCTCGTCGCCTTGTTCCTTTTCCTCTACTCCTTTGCGCCGGGGTTCGGCACGCCGCTCTACTATTTCATGACCGACGATCTCAGGTTCTCGCAGACCTATATCGGGATTCTCGGTTCGATCGGCTCGGCAGGCTGGATCGCGGGCGCCCTGGTGCATCGCTGGCTGCTGCGCGGAATGAGCTCGCAGGGGCTGCTGTATCTCAGCATCGTGCTCGGAACGCTGTCGGCGGCCTCGTTCCTGTTGCTCACCGGCGAAGTCACGGCAGCGATCGTGAATTTCGCCAATGGCGCTGCCATGATGATCGCCACCATCGCCTCGCTCACGCTTGCCGCGGACTATTGTCCCAGGCGCTCGGAGGGCTTTGCCTTCGCCGGGCTGATGTCGATCATGAATCTTTCGGAACTATGCTCCAACACTGTCGGCGCCTTCCTGTACGAGAAAGTGTTCCACACCCAGCTTGGTCCCCTCATCATCGTCTCGGCGGCCTCGACGGCCGTTGCCCTGTTCCTCGTTCCCTGGCTTCGCCTCGATCGGCGCCCAACGAACGACGCGCCTACGCCGGCTTGATCCCGGCGGCTTGCCGGCGGAACTCCGCCAGCTCTTCCTCCTCCTGCCTGAATCTTTCGAAATCGTCGGGCAGGCTGGCCAGCTCGTCCGCTGGCGAGGTGCGCGGATACATCAACTCCAGCTGACGGGTGAGCAATGCCAGGGCACGGATCGTGTCGCGCAGCCGTAGTTTCTGTCGCCGGCCCGCCTGGCCTTCCACCGTTTCGATGGACGCCACACCAGCCAGTGCATCGTCGTCGATCTCCTCGAGAGGCCGCAGCGTGCCGTCCGAGTTCAGGAGATCGCGTGGATTGAGAAAGGCGATGCGCGCCGTCTGCATCATCACGCGAACGGCGTTGACCCCCAGTTCTTCGAGCAGCTGGCCTTCCCGTTCGGCGACGGCGGTGGCGATTTCCGGTCGTTGCAGCAATTGCCAGGCGACGATGCGGGCATCGCGCGGGTTGCGCCTCGAATAGCCGGCGCGCAACGCGGCGGCGCCGGGATTGAGGTCCATGAGGTATTCGGCGACAAAGCGCCTCTGGCGGGCATTGAGCTTTTTCATGCCCGCCAGTTAGAGGTATTTGTGACTCACGAAATCAAGCAGTGTGACTTTGATTTTTTGCCCTGGGCGAAGATTTATTTCGGCTTGATGCCCGGATTCTTGACGATCTTGCCTCACCTCCGCGACTTTCTCCCGAGGCGAAGGCGGTCCATCAGGCTGCCTGCCGGTACTTCTTGACGTGAATCCCGCTGGCGCGAACCTGCGCCAGGTCATAGGCCATTTGGATCCTGAGCCACGTCTCGGCGCCGCCGCCGAAGGCCTTGTCGAGGCGTACGGCCATTTCGGGCGATATGCCGGCATTGCCGTTCACCAGATTGTTGAGCGCCTGTCGCGTCACACCCAAGGCCTTCGCGCCCTCTGTCACGCTGAGACCGAGCGGCTCGAGGCAGTCATGGCGCACCGACAGTCCGGGGTGTGGGGGATTCTTCATCGACATGTCGCCTCCTAATGATAATCGACCAAATCGACATTCCCGGCGTGACCATCCTCGAATGTGAAGACGATGCGCCAGTTGCCGGTGACGGTAACGGACCAGAAGCCCTTCAGGTCGCCCTTGAGGGGATGCAGCCGATAGCCCGGCAGGTTCATCTCGCTCGGTGTGCCGATCGCATCGAGGCGCTGCAAAATACGCTCGACCTTCGCCACGATATCGGCGCGCACACCCGACCTGTCGCCTTGCCGGTAGAGTCTTTTGAGGCCTCGGTGCCTGAAGCTTTCGATCATGGCGTTGACGCCATTCTGTAAAGAGACAATAGTCGCTTGTCAATCTGGAGCGACCGTGGGTCCAGTGTCAGAGCAGCCGCTGCCTACTCCGGCTTGATGCCGAGGTCCTTGATGATCTTGCCCCAGCGCGCCGACTCGGCCCTGACGAAGGCGCCGAATTCGGCCGAGGTGTTGCCGCCGGGCTCGGCGCCCAACCCGGCGAGCTGGTCCTTCACGTCCGGGCTGCGCAGGAGCTTGGCCATCTCGGCGTTCAGCCGGGCCAGGATCTCGGGCGGCGTGCCCTTGGGCGCGAAGACGCCGGTCCAGCCGATCACCTCGTAGCCCGGCACGCCCGCTTCGGCGAAGGTCGGCAGCTCGGGCGCCAGCGCCGCGCGCTTCGCGCCGGTGACCGCGAGCGCGCGCAGCTTGCCGCTTTTCACCAGCGGCAGGGTGCCCGGCATGTTCTCGATCATGAAGGTGAGCTGGCCGCCCACCAGATCGGCCAGCGCCGGCGCACCGCCCTTGTAGGGCACATGCGTGACATTGATGCCCGTCGTCGCCTTGAACAGCTCGGTCGCGAGGAAGGGCGTGCTGCCGACGCCGCCCGAGCCGTAGTTGAGCTTGCCGGGCTGCGCCTTGGCGAGCGCCACCAGCTCCTGCAGCGACGCCGCCGGCACCGAGGGATGGACGACGAGCATCAGCGGCGACGAGCTGATCATCGATACCGGCACGAGGTCGGTGAGCGGCTCGTAGGGCATCGTCGCGTAGAGGAAGGGATTCACCACCAGCGGCGGGCCGCTGACCAGCAGCGTGTAGCCATCGGCCGGCGCCTTGGCCACGACCTCCGTACCGATATTGCCCGAGGCGCCCGGCTTGTTGTCGATCATGATCTGCTGGCCGATCGCCGGCGTCAGATGCTGGCCGAGCAGGCGCGCGTTGATGTCGACGATGCCGGCGCCCGCCGGGTTGGGCACGACGATGCGGATGGTGCGGCTGGGCCAGCTCTGCGCGCGGGCGCCGTTCGATGCCCCCTTCGAAACGAGGGCGGCGGCGAATGCTGCGCTGCACATCAGACGACGGGAGAGGGCGGACATGGGCGATTCCTCGATACGGGGACGATTCACAGCAGCAGCAACCATGCCATTCGGTCCGGTGCTGCACCAGCTCACCCCCTCGGCGCCGCTGTGGCGCGCCGTCGAGCAGCGCATCGATGCCGATGCCCTGCTGACGCACGACCTCGTTGAACTCACCACCAAGAGCGCGCTGGCGCAGCAGTGGTTCGCGCAGGAGCGGAAGCCGGCCGCGACGCATCGCGCTCACGACCAGGGCGCCAACCGCCACGGCGACGACTTCCACGCCTTGGCACTGACTTTCGACGGGCCGATCCACTGGACCCGGCTGGTCTTCATTGTCGATGGGCTGGAGCAGGCCGCGATTGAACGCTCGCTGGCGGCCTTCCTGGGTCTCGGTGCGGCCGCTACGTCGCCTGTCGCTGCCTGACGCTCAGGCGATCTGCAGCGAGGCCAGGGCGAGGATGGCCAGCAGGGTGGCGATCAGGATGTATTCGACCGAAAAGACGGTGCGGGCGATCGCGCTCAGCTTCTTCATTTTTTGATCGGTCCCGCCCGACAGACGTTTAAAGCGCCGACACGCCCGCGCTCATCAGATGGGTCGCCTTGGCCGCCATGGCATTCATCGCCGAGACGCCGGCAATCGCCAGGATGGCCGCAACCAGCGTGTACTCGATGGCATGGGCACCGCGACGGCCGCCCGCCAGGGAGCGAAACAGGGACAGCATGACCCGAAGCCTCCAAGGAAAGTGCAGTATGCCTGTATTTTACAGAATCGGACGTAGGCGAACAATCTCGCGACTGTATCAGTTGTACGTTCAGGGCTTCCAGCGCAGGAAATTGCCGATCAGCCGCAGCCCCGTCGCCTGGCTCTTCTCCGGATGGAACTGCGTGCCGGCGAGGTTGTCGCGGCCGACCATGGCGGCGAGCGGGCCGCCATAGCCGGTGGTCGCCAGCACGTCTTCCGGACGCGTCGCCTTGAGATGAAACGAGTGCACGAAATAGGCGTGCTCGCGGGCGGCGATGCCGTCGAGCAGCGCGTGCGGCCTGAGATCGGCCAGCTCGTTCCAGCCCATATGCGGGATCTTGAGATGGGCCGGCCCCGGTTCGATGCGGATGACGTCGCCCTTGATCCAGTCGAGGCCGGCATGGATGCCGTATTCGACGCCGCGCGAGGCCATGAGCTGCATGCCGACGCAGATGCCGAGGAAGGGCTTGCCGCGCTCAATCACCTCGCGTTGCAGGATTTCGACCATGCCGGGCACGCCGTAGAGACCGGCGCGGCAATCGGCGAAGGCGCCGACGCCCGGCAGGACGATGCGGCCGGCCTGCTCGACCTCGCGCGGGTTGGAGGTGACCAGCACGCGCTCGTCCAGCCCGGCTTCGCGCGCGGCCCGTTCGAAGGCCTTGGCGGCGGAGCGGAGGTTTCCCGAGCCGTAATCGACGATGGCTACAGTCATGGCTGAAGCGTCAGAGAACGCCCTTGGTGCTGGGCACTGTGGTGAGCTGGCGCGGATCGAGCTCGACGGCCGTGCGCAGCGCCCGCGCGATTCCCTTGAAGCAGCTCTCGACGATATGGTGGTTGTTGTCGCCGTAGTGGTTCCACACATGCAGCGTCAGCCCGCCCAGCTGGGCAAAGGCTTGGAACCATTCCTTGAACAGCTCGGTGTCCATGGTGCCGAGCTTGGGCTTGCTGAAATTCACCTTCCAGATCAGGTACGGCCGATTCGAGGCATCGAGTGCCACCTCGGTCAGCGTCTCGTCCATCGGGATGGTGGCGCTGCCGTAGCGGCGGATGCCCTTGCGGTCGCTCAGCGCCTTGGCCAGGCACTCGCCCAGCACGATGCCGGCATCCTCGGTGGTGTGGTGATAGTCGATATGCAGGTCGCCCTCGGCGCGCAGCGTGATGTCGATCAGGCTGTGGCGGGAGAGCTGCTCCAGCATATGGTCGAGGAAGCCGATGCCGGTCTTGATGTCGTAGACGCCGGTGCCATCGAGGTTGATGGCGGCGGCGATGCGGGTTTCCTTGGTCGCGCGCGCAACGAAGGCGCGCCGGCCGCCGCTGCCGGGCGTGGTGAGGGTCGCTGCTGTGGGGGCCGAATCAGGCATGGTCCTTCATACAGGAACGCGCCTGACAGAGGAACGGGGGGCACGGTCGAGCGCCAGACGCGTCAGAATGACGCCCGCCAGCACGATCGACCCGCCCAGGACGCGCGCCCAGGTCAGCGGACCGCCGAAGAACAGGGCCGAGAGGCCGACCCCGGCCACCGGGATCAGGTACATGTAGACCATGACGCGGGAGACCCCGAGGCGCTCCAGCCCGGCGGTCAGGCCGAGGAAAGCCACGCCCACAGGGAAGATCGCGGTGTAGAGCCAGTAGCTCCACAGCCGGCCGTCCAATTGGCCGAACTCGCCCAGCGAATCGAAGATCAGCGACACCGACAGCAGCAGTCCCGAGCCGATCAGCGTCGTCCAGGCCATGACGCGCAGCGCGCCCAGCCGGGCATTATAGGGCCCGCATCGCTCGACATAGATCGCCCAGGCCAGGGCTGAGCCCATCCAGAGCAGCGTGCCCTCGAGGTTCGATATCTCGATGGTGAAGTGCACGAGGCTGTTGTTGACCACCAGCACGACGCCGGCGAAGGCGATGACGATGCCGGCCCAGCCCATCGCCGGCAGCTGCCGCCCGGCGAGGCGCGCCAGGATGGCGGCGAAGATGGTGGTGGTCGTCATGACGATCGAGCCGAGGCTGGGCGCGCTCCTTGCCATCGCCAGCCCCCAGCACGCCTGAAACACGGCAACCCCGGTGACCGCGAGCCCGATCATCGGCCACCAGTCGCGCCGCCCCAGCGCCATCGGCTTCCTCATCAGCGCCATCGCCGCGAACAGGAACAGGCCCGCCACGACATAGCGCGAGGCGCTGTAGAGCAGCGGGCTCATATGGGCGAGCACCTCCTTGGCGAAGGGATAGGAGGATCCCATCAGCATGGCCGTGCCCACCATGAAGAGGTCGCCGGTATAGCGGCCGGTGTAGCGGCCCGTGTATTGGGGCGAACTCTTCACGTCATGGCTTCGGCGCCGTCGAAGCCTTCTGCGCGCCCCAGAAGCCGAACAGCGTGCCGGCGACGCGGCGGATCTGGATTTCCTCCGAGCCCTCGGTGATGCGGTAGCGGCGGTGATGGCGGTAAATGTGCTCGAAGGGCGTGTGGCGCGAATAGCCGATGCCGCCATGGACCTGCATGGCGCGGTCGGCGGCGTCGCAGACCAGTCGGTTGGCGCGGTAGTTCGACATCGCCACCCATTCGCTGACGTTCATGTGGTGCTCGCGGTCGAGATGCCACGCCGTCTTGCGCACCAGCCCGCGCGTCATCTCGGCCTCGGTATGCAGCTCGGCCAGTGGGAACTGGATGGCCTGGTTGGTCGCCAGCGCCTTGCCGAAGACTTTGCGATTCTTGGCATAGGCCACCGACATGTCGATGCAGTATTGCGCCGCGCCCAGGCTCGAGGCGGCCTGGCGGATGCGGTTCTCGTGCACGAAGGTCTGCGCCACGTCGAGGCCGCGGCCCTCGTCGCCCAGCATGGTCGAGGCCGGCACCGTGACATCGGTGAGCGAGACCTCGGCATGATCGGACGGCATGTTGAAGGTCCACCACATGTATTCGATCTTGAAACCGGGCGTCTTGACGGGAACGAGGAAGGCCGAAATGCCGCGCGGCTCGCCGACCTTGCCGGAGGTGCGGGCAAAGACGAGATCGACCGTGGCGGTATGCATGCCGGTGTTGAAGCGCTTCATGCCGTTGATGACGTAGTCGCTGCCCTTCTTCACCGCGGCCGTTTCCATGAAGGTGGCGTCCGAGCCATGCAGTGGCTCGGTGAGGCCAAAGCCGATGCGCTCCGTGCCCTTGAACATGCCCTCGATGTAGCGCTCCTTCTGCTCCTGTGTGCCGAAGCGATGGAGCAGCAGGGCAACGGGGAAGTTGCCGACGATCGAGCTCTCGTTCTGCAGGTCGTTGTGCAGCCCGAGGCCCTTGTGCGCCAGATGCTCGCGGATCAGCGCCATGGCGAGGTTGGAGCCATCCTTGCCGCCCAGCGCCTTGGGCAGGCCATAGCGCAGGTGGCCCGCCTTGTCGGCGCGGCGCTTCATCTCGGCCAGCAGCTCTTCCCATTCAGGACGCGGCTGGCCGTCATTGTCCCAGTCGGTGCGCGCATGTTCGCGGCGATGATCGAAGAAGCGGATATTGTCGTTCTCGCGCTCCAGCGGCCGGATCTCGCGCTCTATGAATTCGTCGAGCGTTAAGATGTAGCTCGCGATATCCGCGGGAATCTCGAAGTCCATGGTACTTCCTCCGGTAAACAGCCGTTTACCGGCCATCTTAGGGCGTCAAGTCGCCGCTGCGCGCGTGCTATTTGCGAAAATGCTGCTCGTATTGTTCGACAAGCGGTGAAAGATCCGACCAGTCCCGCCGCGAGCGGAGATAGACGTGGCGCACCTTGTAGCGGTCGGCGCGAATCCAGACGGGATCGTCGAAGGCACCGGCCGGCAGGGTGCGTACGCCGGGCACCGCCTCCAAAGTGAAGCCCAGATTGCCGCCGCAGCGGCGGCAGAATTCGACGCCGAGCCAGCGGCCAGACTCGTCGGAGAGATGCCGATAATGTGCGATCTCCGCGCCGGTCATCTCGACCTGGCCGCTGTCGAAAACGACTTCCGTTGCGAAGGCGGTGCCGGTGCGGCGCTGGCACCAGGTGCAATGGCAGATCGTGACGCGCGACGGCTCGCCCTTCGCACAAAACCGCACCGAACCGCACATGCATCCACCCGCATGCTCTGTCATCCTCTTCATCCTGGCGATGCTACGCCGCTGAGGGGCCGATGCGAAGTCTTACGCTGAGCTGCCTTTCGCCCGCCACGGCATCACCAGCAGCGGCCCGGCGAGCAGGCAACCATAGACGACGATGCCGATGGCGCTGGCAGTGAAGACGCTGTCGAGGCCCAATCCCAAAGTCTCGACGGCGAACCAGCCGCCGGCCACGGCCACGGCCTGGCGGGCGAGACTGCCGACCAGCGGCGCCTTCATGCGGCCCGCGCCCTGACTGGCGAAATTGAGCGTGAGGCCGAGGCCAAACAGGCAATAGAAGGGCGCGACATGGGTGATGTAGGCGACGCTGGTGGCCAGCACGGCGGGATCGTCGCTGAAGATACGCGACCAGGTCTCGGGCAGCAGCGCCACCGCCCCGCCGAGGGAGCCGATGAGCATGAAAGCCGCCAGTCCGCCGGTCCAGGCAACCTTAACCGCGCGCTTCCAGTCGCCGGCGCCGGCGGCGATGCCGACGAGGGTGGTGCAGCCCGTGCCGATGCCGAAGGCGAGCGGCGCCAGCATCGATTCCAGCCGCGCGCCGATGCCATAGCCCGCCAGCGCCGCCGTGCCGAAGCGGCCGATCAGCGTGGTCATCAGGATGGCGGTGATATTGGCGGTGAGCGTGGCGAAAGAGCCCATGAGGCCAACGCTGAGGATTGCCGCGAACAGCCGGCGCTGCAGGCGGATGCCCGTCAGGGTCGGCACGAAGCCCAGCTTGCCGCGCCACACGGCATGCGCCAGCAGCAGCGTTGCCAGGCTCGAGGCCAGGACCGATGCGATCGCCATGCCGATCATGCCGAAGCCGACCGACAGGGTGCCCGATAACGGCACGTAGACCACCGTGGTGATGAGGCCCAGCCGGGCCGGCGTGCCCGAGTCACCGGCGCCGCGTAGCAAAGCGGCGAGGAAGGCGCTGACCCAGGCCACCGACGCGCCGCCGAAGAAAATGTTGCTGAAGGCGAGGGCATTCTGCAGCGAGGCGCCGTTGCCGCCCATCAGGCGATAGAGCGCGGGCGCCACGGTCCAGGCCATCGCAGTGAAGAAGAAAGAAATGGCGAGCGCCAGCACCAGCGCATGCACGACGAGCGCGCGCGCGTCGTCGATTCGGCCGGCGCCCAAGGCGCGCGCGAGTGCCGCCGCGACCGCGCCGCCCAGGCCGCCATTGGCGAGGTTCAGCATCAGTATGAGAAAGGGGCCTACGAGGGCAAAGGCCGCCAACGCCTCGGTGCCGAGCCGTCCGGCGAACCAGGTATCGGCGATAGCGACGAAGATCTGCAGCACCATGAAGGCGGTGGTGGGACCAGCCAGCCGCAGCAACGCGGGGCCGATGGGCGCGGTGAGCAGGGGATGGGACAAGGGAGACTCCAGCGGCTACAGCGCACACGCACATCCCTCGGGATGTGCCGCCTCCCGTCGAGGCGGGACGCCGAAGCGGTCTCTACCGACGCGGGCTTAGTGCCCGCCGTCCGACCGTGTGTTTAGCGTTGATCCATTTCGACGTGCTCCTGAAGTCAGCGGGCTATAGCGGCGCGATGGGCCTGGATCAATCGGAGCGCGGCCGGTTTCGAATCGGCTGTGGCCAGGCGGTCACACGGCTAAGCGGCCGGCAGGCCGATGCGGAAGACACTGCCCCCGCCATCCGCCGGCAGGCAGACAGCGGTGCCGCCATGGCCGGCCGCGATCTGGCGCACCAGCGCCAGGCCAAGGCCGAAGCCGCGGCCGGTCTCGGCGCTGCCGGGCGGGCGGTAGAAGGGCTGGAAGATCTTTTCGCGGTCGATGGCGGCGACGCCGGGGCCGTGGTCGCGCACGTCGAGGAGGGCGCGGCCCTTCTCGATCTTCGTCGTGATTTCGATCGAGCCGTCACCGGCATAGCGGCGCGCGTTCTCCAGCAGATTGCGCACGAGGCGCCGCAGCAGCGTCGTGTCGCCTTGCACGATGGCCGATTCGCCGCCGGCTTCGAGGCCGTAATGGGCGGCTTCCTCGGCGGCGACGGCCAGCAGGTCGACGGGTTCGTGACGCTCGACGGCGGGCAGGGCATCGAGACGGCTGGTAAGCAGCAGGCTGTCGATCAGCTGGTCGAGTTCGGCCACGTCGCGCTTCAGCTCGGCGCGTGCTTTTGGGTCGGCGTCCTTGCCCAGCAGTTCGGCGGTGAGCGCGATGCGCGACAGCGGCGTGCGCAGCTCATGGCTGCAATTGGCCAGCAGCAGGCGATGCGCCGCCACCAGCTCCTCGATGCGCGCGGCCGATTTGTTGAAGCTTTCGGCCAGGGCCGCGACCTCGTCCTTGCCCTCGACCTTGACGCGGGCGGAGAGGTTACCGCCGCCCAGTTGCTCGACGCCGGCCTTGAGGCGTTCGAGCCTTCGGCCGAGGCCACGCACGATGGGATAGGCGCCGACGGCCACGGCCAGCGCCACCAGCGAGAGGAAGACGACGATCCAGAAGACGAGATTGGGCCGCTCGCGTACCTGATGCGCCACCAGCCAGCGGCCATCGGGCAGTTGCAGCGTCAGGCTGGGGCCGCCCGGCCCGCGCCGCCAGCCGGTGGTGGCGCGCCGCGGGTTGAAGCGCGGCGGCGGCCGGCCGGCCATGGCGATCATGTCGCCATCGGCCTGGTAAAGCGCGAGATCGAATCGCAGCTTGCGGTTCAGCACCTCGAGCGCGCGCGCCTGTTCGCTCGCCGGCGCGCTCGCCTCGGGGAGCAGGGCGCCGGTCAGTTCGGCGGTGATGTCGAGGTATTGCGGCGTCTGTGCCGAGTCGTCGGCCAGCCACCACAGCAAGGTCGTCGAGGCGACGAAGACCGCCAGCACGATCAGGATGGTGGCGTAGAATTTAAGGTAAAGGCGTTGCACGCCCTAGCTCTCTCGATCCGGGCTGCGGTCCTGGTCGCGACCCTGGTCGCGATCCTGATCTCTGGCGAAAACATAGCCCGCGCCGCGCACCGTCAGGATGCGCCTGGGCTTCCTGGCATCGTCCTCGATCAGGGCGCGGATGCGCGAGATGTGGACGTCGACCGAGCGGTCGAAGGCTTCGAGCTTCTCGCCCTTCAGCAGGTCCATCAACGTCTCGCGCGACAGCACGCGGCCGGCGCGTTCGGCCAGCGCCAGCAGCAGGACATATTGATAGGAGGTGAGCGCCTTCTCCTCGCCGTCGAGGCGCACCGAGCGCGAGCCCTTGTCGATGTCGAGGCGGCCGAAGTGCAGGACTTCCGCGCGCGGCGCCCCGCCGCCCTTGCGGCGCAGGATGGCGCGCAGGCGGGCCAGCAGTTCGCGCGGCTCGAAGGGCTTGCCGAGATAGTCGTCGGCGCCGACCTCGAGGCCGATGATGCGGTCCATCGGCTCACCGCGCGCCGTCAGCATCAGGATCGGCACATCGGTCGTGCGGCGCAGGCGGCGGCAGACATCGAGGCCGTCGGCATCGGGCAGCATCAGGTCGAGGATCACCGCGTCGAAGGCCTCGCGCTTCAGCATCGCCTCGCCGTCGCGTGCCGTGGCCGCCGTGGTCAGGCGAAAGCCCGCCCCGCCGAGATAGTCGCAGACCATCGCGGCGAGGCGGGTATCGTCGTCGATCACCAGGATGCGCTCGGCCATCGGTTCAGTATCGGCCCTGCGGTACCCGGATGTCATCACAGCCATGCCTTGCGGGCCTTAGCCGTGCTTCTTGCCGTGATGGCCGGCCATGATCCAGTTCTTGAAGAAAGCCTGGCGCTGGTTGGCGTTCAGCACGTCGCCGGCATCCGTCAGCGCCGTGGTGAAGCGCTTCGAGCTGTCGTCGGCCACCTTCATGGTCTCGGCGCGGATCGCTTCGATCTTGGCCTTGTCGACGGTCGGGGCCTGCATGGCCTCCTGCAACGCCTTGCGGCTTTCCATCGCCTTGGCGCGCAGCGGCTTCATGTCGGCGAAGCCCGCCTGCAGGATCTCCGTCACCTTCTTCTTTTGCACCTCGGTGACGTCGGTGCCCTGCAGCGCCTTGTCGATGCGCTTCTCGATGCGCTGCTGGAACTTGGCCGGATCGGCCGCCGCGTCGCTCTTGGCATAAGCAAAACCGCCCGCGCCCGCGGCGACGCTGCCAGCCAGAAGTGCCATCATCATCGTCTTCATCGTCTTAGCCATTTTGACCTCCATCGGGCGGATCGCCCATGAGAGGAACATGGGGCGGCCCCGTTGCGCCGCCACGTCGCCTGCGTAAAGTTGTGTAAAGACCACCATGACCGTGCTTCACACCGAGCGCCTGACGTTGCGCGCCCTGATCCCGGCCGATGCAGAGGCCTATGCCGCCCTGCGCTCGCATCCGGACGTGGCCAAATGGCTGCTCACCCCGCCCGGCGATCCGGTGACGGCGGCGCACGCCAGCATCGAACGCTTCGCGGCGGCGTGGCGGGAACGGCGTCATGCACCCTGGGGCATCTTCCGCGAGGGCAGGCTGATCGGCCATGGCGGGTTGAACTACGTGCAGGAATTCGAGGCGACGGAAGTGCTGTGGGCGCTGCATCCCGAGGCGTGGCGCCAGGGCTATGCGACAGAGGCGGCGCGGGCGGCGATGGAGTATGGTTTCGAGGTGCTGAAGCTCGGGTCGATCTTCGCCATCACCAAGCCCGACAATTTCACCTCGCAGGCGGTGATGACGCGGCTCGGCATGCTCTATCGCAAGAACGTCCTATACAGAAATATCGAGGTGCGCTGGTTCGATATCGACCGCGAGGCCTGGAAAGCTTAGCCCGTCCTGCGCCTCTTGTCGGGCGCTGCGCTGTCGCCGCCCAGTACCGCGATGGCTTCACGATGGACCGCGGCATCGCCGGCGGCCAGCACAGAGCCATCGGAGTTGATGTCGAGTTCCTTGCCGTGCCAGTCGGTGATGAGACCGCCGGCGCCGGCGACGACCGGCACGAGGGCGGCGAAGTCGTAGAGCTTGAGGCTGGCCTCGACCACGAGATCGACATGGCCCGAGGCGAGCAGGCCGTAGGCGTAGCAGTCGCCACCCCAGCGGAAGAGTTTTACCTGCTGGGTCAGTGCCTCGTGGCGCTTCTCGAAGGCGCCGGGAAACATGATGGGCGCGGTCGAATACATATAGGCCTGGTCGAGCGTCGGGCAGGCGCGCGTCTTGACCGGCTGACCGTTGAAGGTCGTGACCCGGCCTGAAACGCCCAGCCAGCGCTCGCCCATGATCGGCTGGTCGATGACGCCCAGCACCGGCTTGCCGCGATGGAGAAGGGCGATCAGCGTGCCGAAGATCGGCAGGCCGGTGATGAAGGCCTTGGTGCCGTCGATCGGATCGAGCACCCAGACATAATCGGCATCCATGCGGACGGCGCCATGCTCCTCGCCCAGGACGCCGTGAGCCGGCACCTCGGCGGTCAGCAGCTCGCGCATGGCTGTTTCGGCCTCGCGGTCGGCGATGGTGACGGGGCTGGCATCGACCTTGTCGTCGATGTCGACTTGTGTACGGAAATAGCGCTTGGCGATGGGCCGAACTGCGTCGGCCATGCGACCCGCGAGGGCGACCAGTTCGGCGGGAACGGGCCCGGCCATCGTTCCGGCTATGGGCTCTACTACGGCAGCGGCTTGGGCGAATCCGCCATGGTGCGCAGGTAGGCGATCAGATCGGCGCGGTCCTGCTCCTTGGGGAGGCCGGCAAAGGCCATCTTGGTGCCCTTGATGAAGGCGGCCGGCTTGAAGATCATGTGGTTGATGTCTTCGTAGGTCCACTCGCCACCCTTGGCGATCAGGGCCGAGGAATAGGTGAAGCCTTCATGGCTGCCCTTCTTGCGGCCGACAACGCTCCACTGGTTCGGGCCGACCTTGTTGACGCCGCCCTTGTCGATGGTGTGACAGACGAGGCACTGCTTCTGGTACATGGCCTTGCCGGCCTCGACATTGCCGCCGGCCAGCTTCGGCCCGATCGGGGCCAGTTCGGCGGGCGCGGCGCCGGGAGCGGCGGCAGGCGCTCCATCGGCCACGGCAATCGCCGGCTTATCCAGCATATGCGGGTGAACCACGGCATTGGAAACCTTGCCGACCACCATGGCGAAGAGAGCCGAAGCGAGGACGCAACCGGCAACCGTGTTGAAACTGGCCATAACAGACTTCCCGCAGCGCAATTTTTCCGGGCGTTGCTGTAGCACGCCCCGTGAGGCCCCAGTAGTATCGAATCCGGAGCCCGCGTTCGCGCGGCGGAACGTCGCAAGTGTAGGATTTTGCGAGGTTTTTTGGGGTTGCCGCGTGGTGTAAACAGCCGCTCACAAGAGCCGGCGCAAGAAGCGGGCGGGGAGCAGGCGGATGGCGGCAGCCAAGGCGAACAACACAATCGCGTTCCAGGGCGAGCCGGGGGCCAATTCCGATATGGCCTGCCGGGCGGCCTTTCCCTCCATGACGACGCTGCCCTGCCCGACCTTCGAGGCCGGCATGGACGCCGTGCAGACCGGCAAGGCCCGGCTGGCCATCATCCCGGTGGAGAACTCGATCGCCGGCCGCGTCGCCGACCTGCACAGCCTGCTGCCGCATACCAGGCTCAAGATCGTGGCCGAGCACTTCCAGCGCGTCGAGCATTGCCTGGTCGCCCTGCCGGGCGCCTCGATCAAGGACATCAAGACCGCCAAGAGCCACGTCCAGGCGCTGGCCCAGTGCCGCAACTTCCTGAAGAAGCACCGCATCACACCGCTGGTCCATGCCGACACGGCGGGTGCTGCCCGCGAGATTGCCGAGATCGGCGACAGGAATGTCGGCGCCATCGCCTCGTCGCTGGCGGCCAAGATCTACAATCTCAAGGTCCTGGCCAGGAACATCGAGGATGCCGACCACAACACCACGCGCATGCTGGTGTTCAGCCGCGAGGCGGCCAAGATCGACTTCCGCGCCGTGCCCTGCATGACGGCCTTCCTGTTCCGCGTGAAGAGCGTGCCGGCGGCGCTCTACAAGGCGTTGGGCGGCTTCGCCACCAACGGCGTCAACATCGTGAAGCTCGAGAGCTATCTCTCCGGCGCGCATTTCGAGCAGGCGCAGTTCTATGCCGAGGTCGAGGGCCATCCCGAGCAGCACAGCCTGCAGCTCGCCCTCGAGGAACTGGCGTTCTTCTCGCAGAAGGACGAGATCAAGATGCTGGGCACCTTCCCGCTCAATCGCTTCCGCCGCAAAGGCTGGGACGCGCCGACGCGCCCCGGCACCTGAGCGAGGCCCCATGTCGCAAAAGCCCGTCCGCATCGCGCCTTCCATCCTGTCGGCGGATTTCGCCGCGCTGGGTCCCGAGATCGCCGCGATCACGGCGGCCGGCGCCGACTGGATCCATGTCGACGTGATGGACGGCCATTTCGTACCCAACATCACCATCGGCCCGATGGTGGTGAAGGCGCTGCGCAAGCACAGCAAGCTGCCCTTCGACTGCCATCTCATGATCTCGCCGGTCGATCCGATGGTGCCGGCCTATGTCGATGCCGGGGCCGACACGATCTCGTTCCACCCCGAGGCCGGCGCGCATGTCCATCGCACGATCCAGCTCATCAAGAGCCTCGGCAAACGGGCGGGCTGCGTGCTCAATCCGGCGACGCCGCTTGCCGCCATCGAGAACGTGCTGGGCGATCTCGATCTGGTGCTGGTGATGAGCGTCAATCCGGGTTTCGGCGGCCAGGCCTTCATCCCGAGCCAGCTCGCCAAGATCGCCGCCCTCCGCAAGGCCATCGACGCGCTGGGCAAGCCGATCGATCTCGAGGTCGATGGCGGCGTTAATGTCGAGACGGCGCGCCTTTGCATCAAAGCCGGCGCCGATGTCCTTGTCGCCGGCACCGCCGTGTTCAGCGGCGGTCCCGAAAAGTACGCCGCCAACATAAAGGCTCTCAGATCATGAGGATTTGGCCATGACCGACATCATCCTGCACCACTATGCCGGCTCACCCTTCGCCGAGAAGGTGCGCATCGGGCTTGGCATCAAGCAGGCGGCGTGGAAGTCGGTCGATATCCCCAACGTCATGCCCAAGCCCGACCTGATGCCGCTGACCGGCGGCTATCGCAAGACGCCGGTGCTGCAGGTCGGTGCCGATGTCTACTGCGATACCCAGCTCGTCATGATGGAGCTCGAGAAGCGCCTGCCGACGCCGCCGCTGCTGCCGAAGGGCAAGGAAGGCGAGGCGCGCGGCCTCGCCATGTGGATCGACCGCAACATCTTCTGGTCGGCCGTCGGCATCGTCATGGGCGCCATCGGCGACAAGCTGCCGGAAGCCTTCAAGCAGGACCGCAGCGAATTCTCCGGCCGCTCTTTCGACGCCGAGAAGCTCAAGGCGTCCGTTCCGATGGCGCGCGACCAGACCTATGCCCAGCTCTCGCTGGCCGAGGCGATGCTGGCCGATGGCCGCAAGTTCCTGCTGGGCAGCGAGCCAACGCTGGCCGATTGCGCGCTCTACAATCCGGTATGGTTCATCACTGCGCGGCTGAGCGCTTCGGCGAGCCCGCTCGATCGGTTGCCCAAGATCGCCGCCTGGTCGGAGCGCATGAAGGCCTTCGGCGCCGGCAAGCGCAGCGACATGACGGCGGCCGAGGCGCTCGACATCGCCAAGGCAGCGACGCCCGATGCGACGACCGTCGATGCGCGGGATCCGAGCGGCCTCAAGGCCGGCCAGAAGGTCAGCGTCACGCCGGACGACACCGGCAAGGTGCCGGTCAGCGGCACGCTGGTGGGCCTCTCGGCCGACCGTATCTCGATTGCCCGCAACGACGCACGCGTGGGCGACGTCGTCGTCCACTTCCCGCGCGCCGGGTTCATCATTTCATAGCCGAGAGCTAAAGCGACGCCTCGCCCTTCAATACCTGCACGCACTTGCCGCCGACGCTGGCGCGGATGCCGTCGGCGGCGCGGCGGGCGCGGGTGAGGAGCAGACTCGGGCGGCCCATCTCGACGCCCTGCACGATGTCGTAGCGTCGCTCTTGCTCGCTCGTCAGCGACAACAGCAGGGCGGCAAGCGGCGTGGCGGCGCTGCCGGTGGCGGCGTCTTCCACGGTTCCCGACATCGGCGCGAACATGCGCGCGCGCAGTCTGGTCGCGCGCTCGGTCTCGCCGTCGCGGGCATAGAGGTAGAGCGGCAGGCGGCCCGGGCCGATATGCGGGAAAACATCGTGCGCGGCCTGGAAGCGCGCCGGATCGGGCGCGGCGCGGGCGAGCGCTTCGGGCGTTGTTTCGGCCACGACAAAGGCGTTGCCGACGGTGGCGATCACCGGCCAGTGGTTGGCGAGGATCACGTCCCTGGCCTCGAGGCCGACGCAGCCGACCAGCAGATCGACCGGCATTTCCTGCTCGAGCTTGAGCGGCTGGGGGGCGGTGATGGTGACGACCTCGTCCTCGCCCTTACCTTCGACAGTGATGTCGACGAGACCGGCGATCTCCTCGAAGCGCAGCTTGCCGTCTTTCGCCCGCCCCTGCCGGGCCAGCACCCAGGCGGTGCCGACATTGGGATGGCCGGCAAAATCCATCTCGCGCTTGCGGCTGAAGATCCGCACGCGCGCCGAATTGGCCGGATCGGCCGGCGGCAGCACGAAGGTCGTCTCGCTCAGATTGAACTCGGCGGCCAGCGCCTGCATGTCGGCGTCGGAGATGCCGCGGGCATCGGGAAAGACGGCGAGCGGATTGCCGCCGAAGCGGCGGTCCGTGAACACGTCCACGGTGACGAAGGCATGGGTCGTCATCGCTAGCTGTGGAGCCTCAATAGGTTATTCCCGGTCATGCCGATTCTGCTGATGGGGATAGTGCCATCGATTCCACCGTGAGGTCGATGCCAGTTGTAGTGATGCATCCAGAAGGGCAGCTCTTTGGCGCGCTGTATTGAGGT
>JBBRFD010000075.1:0-19973 GCA_038224985.1 Reyranellales bacterium | reverse complement strand
CGCCTTCACCTTGGCGATGAACTCCTGCACCGTACTGGCGTCGAGCACCGCCGGATTGACCACCAGCACGTTCGACACGTCGTTCAGCGACGAGATCGGCGTGAAATCGGCCTCGACATCGAAGCTGAGGCGCTTGTAGAGCGCGGCATTGACGCCATGCGTCGCCGCCGTGCCCAGCAGAAAGGTGTAGCCATCGGGCGCGGCACGGGCCACCACCTCCGAAGCGACATTGCCGCCGGCGCCGGGCTTGTAGTCGATGACCAGACGCTGCCCCAGCGTCTTCTCCAGCGAGGGCTGCAGCAGGCGGCCGACGACATCGACACCCGAGCCGGCCGGGAAGCCCATGTAGATGGTGACCGGCTTGGTCGGCCAATCCGCGCCCTGGGATTGCGCCTGCACCGCAGCCGCAGAGAGGAAAAGAGCGCCGACCGACAGGGTGAGCTTGAGCAAGAGGGTGCGCATGGGCGGCTCCGGAATGTTAAGACGATTGGCCGACAGGTTGCGACAACGCGGAGAGAAACGCCATGGGCTACATGACCGAAGAACGCCGTCTGATCCAGGAAACGGCGCGCGCCTTCGCCATGAAGGAGGTTTTGCCTTTGGCCAACAAGCTCGATCCCGAGAAGGGCGATATCCCGCCCGAGCTGATCCAGAAGCTGGCCGACATGGGCTATTTCGGCATCGTCATTCCCGAGGAGCACGGCGGGCTGGGCCTCGGCGTCTTCGAATACTGCCTGATCACCGAGGAGCTGGCGCGAGCCTGGATGAGCGTCGCCTCGATCATCGCCCGCGGCAACGGGCTCTCCGCCGGCCGCGGCATGACCGATGCCCAGCGCAAGGTCTTCCTGCCACGGGCCGCCCGCGGTGAATTCCTCGGCGCCGCCGCCATGTCGGAGCCGAACGTCGGCTCCGACCTCGGCAGCATTTCGTGCCGCGCCCGCAAGGACGGCGACGACTGGGTAATCAACGGCAATAAATACTGGTGCACCTTCGCCGATGGCGCCGATTACATCATGCTGGTGGCGCGCACCTCCGATTCGCCCGATCCCAAGCGCAAACATGTCGGCCTGTCATCGTTCCTGATCGAGAAGCCGCGCGGCACGCTGCCGCCGGGCGTCAAGGGTTCGCCGATTCCCAAGATCGGCTATTTCGGCTGGAAGACCTGGGAACTGGCTTTCGACGATTGCCGCCTGCCCGGCGCGGCCCTGATCGGCGAGGAAGGCCGCGCTTTCTACTACATCTCCGCCGGCCTCGAACGCGCCCGCGCCCATACCGCCGCCCGCGCCATCGGCCTCGCGCGCGGCGCGCTGGAGGACGCCACGGCCTATGCCCAGGAGCGCAATCAGTTCGGCCAAGCCATCGGTGAATTCCAGAACACGCGCTTTCGGCTGGCCCGCATGGCCACCGAGGTCGAGGCGGCACGCCAGCTGATGTATTTCGTCTGCGACGAGATCGACCAGAAGCGGCGCTGCGACAAGGAAGCCGCCATGGTGAAGTTCTTCGCCTCCGAGATGGCCGAGCGCGTGACCTCCGAAGCGCTGCAGGTCTTCGGCGGCGCCGGCTACACCACGCTGCACGCCGTCGAGCGCTACTGGCGCGATGCGCGTCTCACGAAGATATTCGAGGGCACTTCGGAGATCCAGCAGCGCATCATCTCCGACCATCTCCTTGGTAAGCCAAAGGCAGCGTGATCATGAGCGACATCGACACGTTTCTCTCCACGGCACCCGGCCTAAAGTTCGCTTTTGCAGTCAAGGTCGTGGTCGGTCCGATCCAGGATTTCGGCCAGACGGCGCGCGGCCATCGCCGCGTCATCGATATCCTGGGCGGCGAAGTGAGCGGACCTCGTCTCACGGGCGAAATCCTGGCCGGCGGCGCCGATTGGCAGATCGTGCGGCCCGACGGCACCATCGAGGTCGTGGCGAAATATACGATCCGCACCGCCTCGGGCGCACTGATCTACGTGCAGAACGACGGCTTGCGCGTCGCCAGCCCGGAAATCCTGGTCCGCATGTCGAAGGGCGAGCTGGTGCCGGTCGGCAGCTATCATTTCCGCACCGCGCCGAGGTTCGAGACCTCGGACGCATCGTTGAAATGGATGGAGCGCGCGACCTTCGTCGGTGTCGCCGCGCGCACGCGCGATCATGTGGCGATCGGCTTTCACGAGGTTCTTTAAGCGCCGCCGAGGTAACGCTTGAAATTGCTCCACAAACGCCGGGTCGGCGGATCGAGCTCTTCCCTGTCGAGGTTGGCAACCCGACGATAGAGGTCGCGCAGCTTGCGCTCCTTGGGCTTGTTCACCAGTTCGGCGCCATCCTCGCCCGGGAGCAGCACGAGCTCGCGCGTATGAAAGACCTCGAGTCCCGGCCGATGGCCGATACTGATGACAGCCGATTCGCCCAGTTCCGAGGCGATCAGCTTCATAATGTTTTCCTGGCCGGCCTCGTCGAGGAATATCCAATTCGGTTTGGTCAGCAGCACGCGCGCGAAGGCCACCCGTTGCTGCTCGCCACCGGAGAGGATGCCGTCCCAGCGCGACGTCTCGTCGAGGCGCGGCTTCAGGTGGTCGAGCCCGACCTTGGCTAGGGTCTCCTCCAGCAACGCATCGCTGATACCCTGCGCATTGCCGGGATAGAGCATAGCGTCGCGCAAGGTGCCCAGCGGAAAGTAGGGCCGCTGCGGCATGAAAGTCATGCTGCCGCTCGGCATGTCGACGGCGCCATGTCCCCATGGCCAGATGCCGGCAACGGCGCGCATCAGGGTGCTCTTGCCGGTGCCGGACTGGCCGCGGATCAACACGCGTTCGCCAAGCTTGATGGCGATCTCCGAATCGGCCACCAAAGCCTCGCCATCGGGCCGCGACAGGCCGAGTCCGCGGAAGATGAGCATGTCCCCCTTGCCGGGACGCAGTTCGATGCGTTGCCCCTCGCTCGATTCGACGGTCTCCTCGAGATCGAGCAAGGCGAGATGCAGCGTCACCACGCGATCGGCCGAAGCGCGCCAGTCGGCAAACTTCGGGAAATTGTCGATCAGCCAGGACAGCGCCCACTGCACGCTGGAAAAGGCCTGCGCCGTTTGCATCAGACCGCCCAGCGCGATTTCGCTCGCCAGATAGCGCGGCAGCGCCAGCACCAGAGGCACCACCGGCGCAAGGTAACCCAAGGAAGTGGTGAGCAAGGACAGATTGCCTTGGCCGCGGGTCTGGACATTCCAGGCGCCGCGCAGATTGCGCATATCGAGGCGCAACCGGGCGCGTTCGCCGGTCTCGCCGTGCATAAGAGCGATGCCTTCGCCATTTTCCCGGGCGCGAATCAGGCCGCCACGAAAATCGGCCTCGCGGCCCTGGCGGACATTGCCCGCCACAATCAGGTGCCGGCCCAGGCCGTAGGTCAGCGCCGAACCGATCAGTGCATAGGCAACGGCCGCCCAGATCATGTAGCCCGGGATCGCCAGCTGCATGCCGAAGATCGTGATGTTCAGCGTGCCCGAGAGCACCCACAGCACGCCGAGGAAGGTCACGAGTTGCAGGACGCATTGCAGGATGCTCTGTGCGAATTCGACGGCGAATTCGGTCGAGATGCGGATGTCTTCGGCGATGCGGCCGTCGGGATTGTCGCAATCCGGGGCCAGCAGGCCGAGCTGGTATTGCCGGCCAGCCTTGAGCCAGCGCGCGATGGTGGCGTTGGACAGCCATGTCCGCCACGAGATCTGCAGGCGGCGTTTGACGTGAAGCTGCACGAAGACCGCCGCACCAGCCGAAACGACGATGCCGCCGAGCACCCAGAGCTGCTCGACGACCAGAGCGAGGTCGCGCTTCTCCAGGGCGTTGAAGAAATCGCGGTTCCAGATATTGAGCCAGAAGGCGATGGCGACGGTGATGATGCCCAGCGCGATCATGGCGCCGGTCAGCAGCCAGGCAGTGAAGCGATAGCCCGGCGAGGTCCAGTAGCCTACGGCAACGGCGGCAAAGGTGCGGATGGAGCCACGGCGGGCTCCTCGACCAGCAGGAACGGGCCCTGCGGGACCGGGCGACGCTTCGGCAGTGGCCATGTTTTCTCTAAGCTCCGGGCGATGGAGGCCCAGAGTGCGGCGATACGCTCGCCGCTGTCCATACGCCCCGGCGTATTAACGCTTCCTGGGCTCGCGGGTTGCACGCAATTCGGCCGGAATCGGCCAGGCCGTGGTCGACTTGATGCGTTCCATGGCAAAGCGCGAGGTCACGTTCTTCAGCGGCATGGTGTCGATCAGCCGCTTATAGAAGGCGTCGTAAGCCGCCATGTTGGAGACGGCGACCCGCAGCATGTAGTCGATGTCGCCGGCCATGCGATGGAATTCCATCACCTCGGGCATGGCTGTCACCGTCAGCGCGAATTTCGACAGCCAGGCCGTCGAATGATCGCCGGTCTCGATCGACACGAACACCGTCAACCCGACGCCGACGGCTTCGGGGTCGAGCAGCGCCACGCGCTTGAGGATCACGCGCTCTTTCTCCAGTTTCTGGATGCGCTTCCAGCACGGGCTTTGCGACAGGCCGACGCGATGCGCGATCTGTGCAAGGGAGAGACTGGCATCGTCCTGGAGAAGGGCGACGATTTTTCTGTCGATGGCGTCCATGTCCATCATTCCGTTTCAAGAGTGTGACGGGAATACAATGTCGTGGTCACGGTTCCGGCGCTTTTCTCGGCCAGCCTGTCTTCGAGTGCAACACCAGCCTGGAGGGAAACCATGTCCGACCCTTATATCGTCGAAATCTGGGGCGAACCGGCCGGCATCGTGCTCAAGGAGGGCGACGCCTACCGCTTCCATGCCTTAGCCACCGCTTTCTTCGAGCTCGAGGGCACAGAGTATGACACGCCGGGCAAGGCAAGGCTTGCCGCCGCCAGGCTGAGCCGGCCCGCGCCCCGGTTTGGCTCAAAGGGCTGAAGCGATGGAGATGCGGGCATCGCGCGCCGAGCGGGTGCCCAGGCGCGCGGCAAAGCGATCGGCCAGCGCGCCGATGTCGGCGTCGGCCATGCGGATGTCGAGGGGACCGGCATAAGCCACCAAGCGCGAATCGGCGCCCGCGAACCACGACAGCCGACAGTCGCCGCCCTCGCGCACCAGCGAGCCGATGACAACGCCATCGATCGAGATCGTCCAGAGGGCATTGTCGCCGGAATCGTCGAACACCGCTTTCGCAGCGCGTGCGACAAGCGAAAGCATGGAAACCTGTGTCATGCCCCACCCTATCGGCGAGACTGCTGCAGCGGCAATGAAAGCGGCCGGTCTTTCTTGCCTGTAATGCGAGCAGAAAAGTCTGCCGTTTCGCCTGTCAGGGAAAGAATTTGTCGGACAGCCCTTAACGCCGCCGCGACGGTGCTCTAGGCTCCCTTCCAACACGGCCAACCGTGACAAGAAATACCGGAGGAAGCAACATGACCCGTCGTTACGTTTCGCGCCGTCAGGCGCTCAAGGGCGCTGCCGCTTTCGGCGGGCTCGCCGCACCGATGCTCAACACCGTCACCGCCTATTCGCAGAGCGGCGCCTTCAACTGGCAGCGCTTCAAGGGCCAGGCGATCGAGATCGTGATGGAGACCGGCCCGCGCGCCGACCTCGTCAAGAAATACAGCAAGGAATTCGAGGATAAGACCGGCATCAAGGTCGGACTCGAGATCATTCCCGAGCAGCAGGCGCGCCAGAAGACCACGATCGAGCTCAATTCGGGCAAGCCCTCCTTCGACCTCTTCAACATCGCCTATCACGTCCAGAAGCGGCAGATCGAAAAGGCCGGCTGGCTGCAGGACATCACGGGCTGGACCAAGGACCCGCAGATGACGCCGGTCGAGTACGAATTCGGCGACATCTCCAAGCCAGGCTGGGACTACGCCACGCAGAGCGACGGCAAGATCACCAGCCTGCCAATGTTCGTCGATTACTTCATGGTCTACATCAACAAGGAGCTGTTCGCGAAGAAGGGCGTGCAGCCGCCCAAGACCATGGACGAGATGCTGGCGGCGGCGGTCAAGCTGAACGATCCCGCCAACGGCATCGCCGGCTATGTCGGCCGCGGGCTGCGCAATGCCAACGTTCCGCTCTACACGCAGTACCTCTCGGGTTGGGGCCAGGAGACGGCAACCAAGGGCAACCCACCCAAGCTGCTGACCGACACGCCCGACGCGATCGCGGCGGCCGAATACTACAAGAAGATCCTGACCACGGCCGCGCCGCAGGGCGTGACCGGCTTCAACTGGAACGAATGCCAGGGCCTGTTCATGCAGGGCCGCGCCGCCATCTGGCTCGACGGCATCGGCTTTGCCCCACCGGCCGAGGACAAGACCAAGAGTCGCGTCGTCGGCAAGGTCGGCTACCTTCCGCCGCCGGCCGGCCCCAAGGCGCATCACTCCGTGTTCTTCGGTGGCGGCGCGGCAATCCCCAAGGCCAGCACCAAGAAGGAAGCGGCCTATCTCGCGGCACTTTGGATGACGGGCCGCGAGATGACCGGCCGCATGCTGCAGACTGGCGGCGGCGTTCCCTATCGCAGCGCCCCGCTCAAGGACGCCAAGGTCCTGGCCGGCCTCACCATCCCGAAGGAATGGGCCGATTGCGCGGCCGCCTGCGCCCCGATCTCGATGCCCGGCCTGCCGGTCATCGTGCCGGTGACGCAGTTCCGCGACACCATCGGCACGGCGCTCACCAACATGCTGGGCGGCGCCGATCCGGCGGCCGAGCTGAAGCGCGCCACCGCCGAATTCCAACCCATCCTCGACAAGAGCGAGCAGGCCTAACGGCACGAGCGGAGCGGGCGTAGCGTATGGCGGGTGCGGAAGTAACGATAGCGGCGGGCACGCGGGCGGCGGGAGAACGCCGCCTGCGGCCCTATCTGCTCTTCATCTGGCCGGAGCTGATCGTCAGCTCGGCGGTGATCGTCTTCCCGTGGATCTTCACGCTCTGGATGAGCCTCAATGACTGGCACATCGGCAGCGCCCGCGTCTTCGTCGGCCTCGACAATTATGTGAACCTCGCCACCGACCGGCGCTTCCTTGAATCGATCGGCCACACGCTTTACTTCACCATCCTGGCCGTGGCGCTGCCGATGGTGCTGGGCACGCTGGCGGCGCTGGTCTTCCACAAGAAGTTCCGCGGCCGCGGCTTCTTCCGCACGATCTTCATCATGCCGATGATGGCCACGCCCGTGGCCGTCTCGCTGGTCTGGGCCATGATGTTCCACCCCCAGCTCGGCGTGCTCAACTACCTGCTGAGCACGGTCGGCCTGCCGCCGTCGCAATGGGTATTCGCGACGAGCACCGTGATCCCGAGCCTGGTTCTGGTCGAGGTTTGGCTGTGGACGCCCTTCGTCATGATCATCGTGCTGGGCGGCCTCGCCTCGCTGCCGACGGAGCCCTACGAGGCCGCTCTGATCGACGGCGCGAGTCAATGGCAGATGTTCTGGAACATCACCTATCCACTGGTGCTGCCCTTCCTCGTCGTCGCCCTGATCATGCGCACCATCGACGCGCTCAAGGTCTTCGAAACCATATGGGCCATCTGCAACGGCGGGCCCGGCACCGCATCCGAGGTGCTGAACGTCTATCTCTATGCCCAAGCCTTTGCCTACAACCAGGTCGGCACCGCCTCGGCCGTGGTCGTGGTGTTCTTCGCCATCATCGTGGCGCTGTCGCTGGTCCTGCTATGGGCACGCCAGAAGGCCAAATGGGCGTAAAGCGATGGCTCTGAACCTCCGCACCAAGCGCAAGATCCGCAGGGCCATCGACAAGGTGGCGCTTGCTTTGTCGGTCGCCGTGTTGCTGGCACCTTGCCTCTTCGTCTTCTTCTGGATGATCTCGCTGTCGGTCAAGTTCGACATCGACAACACCGCCTGGCCGCCGGTCTTCTGGCCGGATGAACCGACGCTCGCCAATTTCGCGCATGTCTTCGAAGAGAGTCCGATGTTCCTCTACTTCTGGAACTCGGTCCAGGTGACGGGCTCGGCCACGCTGGTGGCGCTGCTGCTGGGCGTGCCGGCGGGTTATGGCATCGCCAAGGCGCGCGCCCACAAGATGGCCGGGATCCTGCTGCTCAGCCGCATGACGCCCGGGCTCTCCTACCTGATCCCGCTCTTCACTTTGTTCCAGCTGATGGGACTGATCGGCACGGTTTGGCCGATCGCCCTCACCCATATGGTCATCACCCTGCCGATCGTGGTCTGGATCATGATCGGCTTCTTCGAGACCCAGCCGCACGAGCTGGAAGAGGCTGCACGCATTGACGGAGCCTCTCTGTGGCAGGCGTTCCGCTACGTCGCCCTGCCGCTCAGCCGGCCTGGCATCGTCGTCGGCGCGATCCTGGCCTTCATCTCGTCGTGGAACAATTTCATCTTCGGCGCCGTCTTCGCCGGCCGCACGACGCGCACCATGCCGGTGGCGGTTTACAACATGCTGACCTTCGAGAGCTTCGCCTGGGGCCCGCTCGCCGCCGCCGCCATTGTCGTCATGCTGCCGGTGATCCTGCTCACCGTCGTCATCCAGCGCGAGATCGTGCAGGGGCTTTCGGCCGGCGGCGTGAAGTAAGCCGGCTAGTCTAAGGCTTGATCCAGAAACGACGGTCGCCCATGACATAAGCCATGGCGCCCGGATGCAGCATCTCGCGCGAGGTGGCGGCTGCAGCGGTATTTTCCGCCGTCGTGTCGACGAGCTGCTTGGGCAAGGACTTCTCGGCCGCGCCCAGCGCCTTGGCGAGGCGGTAGGCGATATCGTAGGGCAGGCTGCGCCGCGCCATGACGAAGCTCCACGAACCGACCGAGGGGATCGCCCCGGTTTGACCGGAGAAGCTGCCGGCAGCCTGGGTCACCGGCTTGAGGAAACTGTGCAGGTCGAGGATGCGTTTGATCTCATCGGCCGAGGGCGCGATGAAGCGACCGCCTTCCTTGGACGACATCACCGTCGTGAAGCCCGGCCAGCCGATGCCGCCACCCCAGAGTGCCGCGGCGCGGCCGTCGAGCACCATGGCCGGCCCGTCGCCCGCCTTCTCGAGATAGATCGGCGTGAAATCCTTGGCGGCATCGAGACCGAGGCCGTCCATGGCATAGCGGCCCAGCACCACCAGGCCCGAACCGGCGGCGCCCCAGGCAATCGGCTTGCCCTTGAGATCGGCGACGGTGCGATAGGGACTGTCGGCGCGCACCACGAACATGCCAGCCGTCGGGTACATCGCCGTGACGACCTTGATCTTGGACGGCGGCCGGCCGATGCCCGCGAGCGATTCGTAGACCACCTCGCCCTGGACCAGCGCGAGATCGAGCGTGTCGGCCTCGAGCCTCGGCACGTTCTCGGCGCTGCCCTTGGTATTGACCGCCTCGATCCACAGCGCCGGATCGTGGCGCATCACCGTCTCGATGAAGGCCGCACCATAGACCGGGAAGCCACCGCCCGGCGTCGCCGTGCCCAGCGTCAGCTTCGTCGGTTGCTGCGCCTTGGCCTCACCGGTCATGAGTGCCGTACCTGACAGGACAAGGGCATTGCGGCGGGTGAGTAACATGACGTCCTCATCTTCTAGGGTCTGACGCCCGGCGCATCGAGCTTCATGCCCGCTGCCCGTGTCATCAGGTAGAGCTCGAGCGCCACGTATTCCGGCGCGCTGTAGTCGAAGGACTCGGCGCGCACGCCGATCATGCAGTTGCGCAGACGGCGCTTGAGCGAACCCATGCCCTGCCATTCCAGGCGATAGATCGGATAGCCGGTGGGATGGCCCTGCGGGATGGTGACGGCGGCGAGCTTCTGGCCGGCATTGTCATCGTGGCACTGGGCGCAGGAAAGGTTGAGCTGGCCGATGCGGGCGCGAAACAGCGCCTCGCCGGATTTACGTGCGCCATCGAGACGCGCGTCGACGGGCGGCGAGATCGGCAGGCCGCGCGATTGCCTGGCGACGAAGGCCGTGAGCGCCAGCAGGTCGCGGCTCTCGGCGGCGAAGGCCGGTGCTTTCTGGTGCAGCGTGCGGCAAAAATCGATACGGCCCTGCAGGTCGACCGGCCGCGACAGTGCCGGCGCGTAGGCCGGATAGCGCGCGGCGACGCCTGTCAGGCCATCGGTATGGCAGGTGGCGCAGGACAGGTTGGCAGTACCGGCGGGCTTGCTCCACAGCGTCTCGCCCTCCTGCACCCAAAGCATGGCGGGATTGGCGCTGTCGTCGTCCTGCATGGCCTGGATCGGCGGGCCCATGTCCTGGTAGCCGGAGCGGCGCGTGTCGGGCGCGGTTTGCGCGAGGGCAAGCGAGGCGGCAAAGGCCGCCGTCAGCCAGAACGCACCGATCGCCAGCCTCATCCGACGGCCCTATTCGACAGCAATGGCGATCGACTGCTCGGCGAGGAAGCCCTCGTCGCCGCTCCAGCGAAAGGCCATTGTGCCGCTCTCGCCCGCCGCTGCCTGGAAGGTCACGAAGGGATTGGCGGCGATGGCGGGCGTCATCTTCATGCGGAAGATCTCGACGCCGTTAAAGGTCACGGTGAAATCCTCGATGATGTTGCGCGGGATCAGGCGGCCCATGGTACCGGCGCGAAAGCCAGTCTCCATGGGATGCAGGATCAGCGTCTTGACCTCGAAAGCCGCACCGCGCTTCACCGTCTTGGGCGCATTGATCAGGATATTGGCCATCAGGTGAGATCCTCGAGGCAGGCGGCCAGCGTCACGATGACATCGGCGCTGGCCGTCCAGAACTCACCCTTGCTGGTCTCGGCGATGGCCACGATCTTCTGGCTGTCGCCCAGCTTGATGCGCGTGGAGATCGAGGCCACGGGCACGGTCGGGCCGAGCCAGGCATTGAAGACATGCGGCTGCGGGTTCTTCTCGTTGAAGACATGAATCGCCTTGATGCGGTCTTCGGCCGTCATCGGACTGTCGACCGTGACGAGAAGCGGCACGGTGCTGCCGTTCTCGACCAGCGACGGAATGTCGATCTTGACCCTGCCCTCGCGCAGCGGCGCGCTGCCGGTCACTTCGCGGATGGCCGCCTGCAGCGATTCCGGCGTCGCATAGGCCGAGCCGAGCGGCAGGACCGCAAGGATGGCGGTGCCGGTGAGGAAGGCGCGACGATCGAGGACGGGAGCGTTCATGGGTTCTTCAAGGTTGCCAGATAGGCCACGACGTCTTCAACCTGCCCGGCGCTGAGGAGGGTCTTGCCCTCGACGGCGCGCGCGACGCGGTGCAGGCCGCCGATACGATAATAGGCCGGCATGATCGTGTCCGGGTTAAGGCGCTGGGCATCGACCATGCGCAGCCGCAGCTGGCCTATCGACCAGCGCGACCCCGCCCCGGCGAGGCTGGGCGACAGGGTGCCCTGGAAACGCTCCTCGGGAAACGGGCCGGTGTGACAGAGCAGGCAAAGCCCAAGTTGGCGATTGGCGACAATGGCGCGGCCCTTGGCCGGATCGCCCGGCGTGCCGGTCAGGGACTCGGGAATGCCATCACCCAGGATCATAAAGGGCCGCAGCTCCTCATCGGCCTGCGCCGCAGCCGCGAGGCCTAACAGCGCCGCCAAGACCAGAACGCACAGGCGCATGGCGGTCAGCCGAAGACTTCGGCCGTCAAAGTCTTGAACCAGCCCTCGGCATAGAGCGCCTCGGTCGCGCGGAAGCCCGCGTCGGCGTCGGGTGGGCTGACGCCGCCGGCGCCGGCAATGTCGGCGAGCTGGCCCTTGTCGGGCTTGTAGACGCCGGCGACGGAGATGCCGTAGTCCGGTGCCACCAGGCTGTAGCAGGTGTTGAGCAGGCGCGGCTCGGGCGCCTCGCGACCGGCGAGCCTGGCCACGACGGCGGCGGCGCAGACCTTGGCCTGGGCATTGGCGGCAAAGGCCGACTTGGGCATGCTGCCCATGATGGCGGCATCGCCGATGACATGGATGCCCGGCTGCAGGGTCGATTCGAATGCGACCGGCTCGACCGGACACCAGCCGCTGCGATCGGCGACACCGGCAAGGGCTGCAATAGCGCCGGCCTTCTGCGGCGGGATGACATTGGCGACGGCGGCCTTGTGATCGGCAAAGTCGGTCTTGAGCGTCATCGACGAGGGATCGACCGATGTCACCTTGCCGTCCTTGGAAAGCGAGACCCATTCGACGATGCCGGGATAGAGCTTGGCCCAGGCATCCTGGAAGAGGCGCTGCTTGGAGAAGGCATCCTTGGCGTCGAGCAGCAGCAGCTTGGATTTCGGCTTTTTCGTCTTGAGGTAATACGCGATCAGGCTGGCGCGCTCATAAGGACCGGGCGGGCAGCGGAAGGGATTGGCCGGCGCCGACATCACCACCAGCCCGCCGTCCTCCATGGATTCGAGCTGGCGACGCAGCAGCATCGTTTGCGCGCCGGCCGTCCAGGCATGCGGCATCTTCTCGGCGGCGTCCTCGGTGTAACCGGGCAGTCCGCTCCAGTTGATGTCGATGCCGGGCGCCAGCACGAGCTTGTCATAGGCGAGCGTGTTGCCGTCCTGCAGCGTCACGCTCCTGGCGGCCGTATCGACCGCCGTCGCCGCCGTGCGGGCCAGCGCGACGCCGCTGCGCGTGACATTGTCGTAGCCGAATTGCTGCTGCAGCAGGTCGCGCAGACCGGCGATCACGCCGTTGCTGAAGGGGCAGGCGGTGAAAGTGGCATTGGGCTCGACCAGCGTCACCGTGAGAGCGGGCTGCAGCGCCTTCAGCGTGCGCGCCGCACTGGTGCCGGCAAAGCCTCCGCCCACGACGACGACGCGGCCTGCGCCCTGCGCCCGCGCGACAAACGGCGCCAGCGAGACGGCGGCGGCAGCTTTCAAAAATATACGGCGGCTGGTCATGCGATCAGTCCTTCTGGCCCGCGAACCAGGTGGCCATGACTGCGATCTCCTCGTCGCTGAAACCCTTGGCCAGACGGCCCATCACGGTGGCCGGCCGCGTGCCGGCCTTGTACTCGCGCATGGCCAGCGAAATCTCGTCGGCCTTGCGCCCGAGAAGACGCGGCACGGGCGTATCGACGGTCTTGGAAATCGCGTGGCAGCCCGAGCAGGCCGCCACGCCGGCCGGCATATCCGCCGCCATCGCCGCGACCGCCGGCGCGATCGCGCCGGCGAACACAGTGAGAAGCAGCGCGAGCCGCATCAGGCGCCCTTTTTGAGCTCGTGATGCATCAGCGGCAGGTTGCGCACGCGCTTGCCCGTCGCCTTGGAGATGGCGTTCAGCACGGCCGGCGCCGCCACCGCGATGGTCGGCTCGCCGACGCCGCCCCAGAAGTCGAAGGTCGGCACCAGCGCCGACTCGACCTTGGGGAATTCGTCCAGGCGCATCACGTTGTAGCTGTCGAAGTTGGTCTGCTCGACGACGCCGTCCTTGACCGTGATCTCGCCGTACAGCGCTGCCGACAGCCCATAGGCGAAGGAGCCGGCGATCTGCCTTTCGACTTGCGCCGGGTTGACGACATGGCCGGGATTGGTGGCCGCGGTGATCTTGTGGATCTTGAGCTGGCCATCGGCCGAGACGGAAACCTCGGCGACACCCGCGACATAGGAGCCGTAGCCCATGACCTGCGAGATGCCGTGGAAGTGTCCGGCCGGCAGCGGCTTGCCGTAACCCGCCTTGTCGCAGGCCGCCTTCAGCACCGCCGCCCATTTGGGCTTGAGCAGCTTCATGCGGAAGGCCAGCGGATCCTGGCCGGCGGCTTCCGCCAGCTCATCCATGAAGCATTCCATGTAGACGGCGTTCTGGTTGACGTTGACGCCGCGCCAGAAGCCCGCCGTGACATGCGGGTTGCGCATGGCATGGTCTATCAGGAGGTTCGGCACGTTGTAGCCGTAGGACGCCTCCGGACCGGTCTGCATGAGACCCTGGAAGGTCGCGGGATCCATGCCGTTGACGAGGTTCTGTGGCAGCAGCGACGCGAGGATCGACTGGCCCGAGATGCGAACATGCAAGCCGACCAGGTTGCCATCCTTGTCGAGCCCACCGGTGAGCTTGCACATCGTCGTCGGGTGATACTGGCAGTGCGTCATGTCTTCTTCGCGCGTCCACAGGAGCTTGACCGGCGTGCCGGGCATCTCCTTGGCGATCAGCACCGCCTGGCGCACGTAATCGGCACGGCCGCGCCTGCCGAAACCGCCGCCCAGCATGAGCTTGTAGACCTCGCATTTGGCGATCGGCAGGCCGGCCGCCTCCGATGCCGCGGCGAGCGCCGCCTCGCCGTTCTGCGTGCCGCACCAGACCTCGCACTTGTCGGCTGTATAGAGCACCGTGGCGTTCATCGGCTCCATGGTGACGTGATGCTGATAGGGGAAGCTGTAGGTCGCCTCGACCTTCTTGGCCGCTCCGTCGATGGCGGCCTTGGCGTCACCCGCCTTGTTGCCGACGAAGGCTTCGGTGGCCGTCAGGCCTTCCTTCAGCATGGCGACGATGTCTTCCTGCTGAACCGAGCCGCTCTTGCCGGTGTCCCACTCGATCGGCAGCTTGTCGATCGCGCTCTTGGCGTTCCAGAAGGTATCGGCGACGACCGCAACGGCGTTGCCGTCGACAGCCAGCACCTTCTTCACGCCCGGCATCTTTTCGATCTTGGCGGCGTCGAAGCTCTTGAGCTTGCCGCCGATTACCGGACAGGCCTTGATCGTGGCGTTCAGCATGCCGGGCATGGTGTGATCGATGCCGTAGATCTGCTTGCCAGTGACCTTGTCCAGGGTATCGAGGCGGGGAACGCTCTTGCCTGCGGTATGCCAGTCCTTCGGGTCCTTGAGCTTCACTTCCTTAGGCGGCTCGAGCTTGGCCGCGGCGGTGGCAACCTTGCCGAAGGTCACCGTCTTGCCCGAGCCCTTGTGGGTGATGACGCTCTTGGCCGCGCTGCATTCGGCGGCTGGCACTTTCCACTCGGCGGCGGCGGCGGCGATCAGCATTTCGCGCGCCATGGCGCCGCCTTGGCGGACGTATTCATTGCTCTCGCGGATGCCGCGGCTGCCGCCAGTCGAGAAGTTCTTCCAGATGCGGCCACGCTTCACGTTTTCGCCGGGCGTCGGATATTCCCACGCGACCTTGGACCAGTCGCACTCCAGTTCCTCGGCGACGAGCTGGGCGAGGCCGGTCAGCGTGCCCTGGCCCATTTCGGAGCGAGCGATGCGGATCACCACCTTGTCGTCGGGATGAACCACGACCCAGGCATTGAGTTCCTGCACCTCTGCGGCCTGCGCGGTGCCATCGGTGAAGGGAACGCGAAAGCCCAGCGAGAAGCCGCCGGTGACGGCGGCGGCGCTGACGAGGAAGCCGCGACGCGAGGGGCGGCCCAGGGAACGAGCAAGGGATTTCTGATGAATGGTCATAGTGTGTCCCTCCCCTTAAGCCTTGGCCGCGGCGTGGATCGCTTCGCGGACCTGCTGATAGGTGCCGCAGCGGCAGATATTGGTCATCGCCGCGTCGATATCGGCATCGGTCGGGTTGGGCTTGGCGGCGAGCAGCGCGGTGGCCGCCATGATCATGCCGCTCTGGCAGTAGCCGCACTGGGGAACGTCATGGGCCACCCAGGCCGCCTGGATCTTGTTGAGTTTGCCGTTGTTGGCCAGCGCCTCGATGGTCGTGATCTTCTTGGCGCCCACCGAATTGACCGGCACCTGGCAGGAGCGCGTCGCCACACCGTCGATATGGACGGTGCAGGCGCCGCACTGGGCGATGCCGCAACCATACTTGGTGCCGGTGAGGCCGAGCTGTTCACGCAGCACCCACAGAAGCGGCGTGCGCGGATCGGCAGTGTGGTTGAGCGCCTTGCCGTTGACGTTGATGACAGCCATCCCAGTCTCCTGTCTGGAGTAAATTTGTGGTGGGAAGCCTAGCCGAGCCGGCCCCGTGCGCATAGCGACTGCACACCCTTCACGGAGGTGTGATCGTTATTACAATCCGGGAAGACGGATCTCTAGGCGACGCATGCCTCGAAAACGCGGCGGTAATTTCCACCGAGAATTTTTGTCGTTTCCTCGGCTGTAAATTTGGTCCGCAGGGACGCCGCTAGCTTCGGCACGTCGGCATAGCCCGGCAGGACGCTGGCGCCAACCAGGCCCGAATGATCGGTACCGAGGCCGACATGGTCGACACCGACGATCTCGGCGAGTTTTGCGAAGCCTTCGGCAAAGGATGTCATGGTCGGGAAATAAGAACCGACCGGCCAGATGCCGATCACACCCTTGGTCGCAGCAATGACGCGGGCATGGTCGGACGTGATGCGCCGCGTCCAGGCCTCCTGCCGGTCGCTGAGCGAGGTATGCGACAGGACCAGCGGCTTGGTGGTGACTGTCGCGGCTTTTTTCACCAGTTCGAAAGTACCATGCGCCACATCGACCACGATGCCGCGCGCATTGCAGTGGCGAATCACCTCGGCGCCGAAATCGGTGAGGCCGCCATGGACGCTCGGCTCGGTCTGGATGTCACCCAGCTCATTCGGCCGGTAATGGGTAAGCTGCAGATGGCGGAGTTGCCAGCGCTCGTGGGCTTCGTCGAGGCGCTCGATCTTGCCGTTGAGGAAATCCGCGCCTTCGGAGGAGACGATGACCACGGGCCGGCCGGCGCGGGCCGCGCGCAGGTCGGCGGCGCTGCGCACGATCGCCATGCCCTCCGCGCGCGCCAGCCTGTGCAATGTCTCGAAGGCCCGCTGGGTGAATTCGTAGAGTTCACCCGGCCGCGGATCGCGGCTCGGGCGCAACCGGCCGTTGGTCAACTGAATGATCGGCGAGTCGGAGACGACCGCCAGACAGGCCGCGGAGACGCCGCCCTGACGCATCGGCTCGGCCACGGCAGAAAATCCGCCCCGGCCGTAACTGGCCCTGGTGAGGTTGCCGGCATGGCTGTGGATGTCGACCGCCACGCCCTCCGCCGTCTGCGCCAGCGCGCCGACCGGCAGACAGAAGAGTGGACTGGCGAAAAGCGCACGCCGTTTCAGCCGGGCCACGGCCTTGGCGTCGTGCAACTGATAGCGCCAGCCTTCGGGGTCGTCCGACATGAGCCGCCAGGTGCCGGAGAGGTGAAGCGCGCCCTTGCCGAAGTCGAGTTCCTGCCCGGCGAAGACCTCGACCACGGCCTGCCGGTTGACCGGCACGCAGCCGGCGCAGCAGTTGGGCTCGGCCATCAGCAGGAAGTAGTCGCCGCGCCGTTGCGACAGCGTCGCGGCGATCGGCCAACCCGTCATCTCGACGGTCCTGCCGTCGGCACGGCCGGCCTTGGCTGTTCCAAGATCGTGCCAGGACAGGCGCATGGGCTCCCCTAAAGTTTGGGAGGCGGATAATAAGGCCTTTCGCCGAGCGCCTTTACGCGCGCCCAGAACTCGGGGCCGCCGGCCTTGCCGACCTGGTCGAGATCGGCGGCTTGGCGCCAGAGGCTCCAGGACTCGGGATGGAGCGAACTGGCGGCGGCCATCTGGGCGTCGCCTTCGGCCGTCTCGCCATGTGCTCGCAGCCAGACACCGAGACGGAAGCGCGCCCGCGCCTCGGCGATTTCCGGCGTCACCTTGGGCAAGCCTTCGCGCGCCTTGTCTTCGGGCAAGGCGTATTTCCCGATGGTCACCCAGTCACGGACGGCGTCCATGTAGGCGGTGCGCGCGGCCAGACGCTCGGCTTGGTCTTCCGGCGTCATGGTGCGGGTCGCGAGATCCATGCGGCGGAAGTGATCGGTCGAGCCGGCGGTCTCCGGCGGCCGCACGATCCTGCCCTGCTCGTCGATCCAGATAGCCTGCGGGACGTTCACCAGATTGTAGAGGTCTTCGAGGCGATGGTCGGTGTCGATGAGCTGCCAGTAGTCCGACTTGGCCTGCTCGATCCACGGCCGGGCGTGATCCGCGCCGCGGGATTCCTCCGCGACGGCAACCACCATGAAACCCTTGTCCTTCAGCTCAGCGTAGAGTTGCTGCCACACGGGCAAGTCGAACCTGCAGCCTCACCAACTGGCCCATGTAGCGACAAAGACCTTTTTACCCCGCAGCTCCGAAAGCGTGCGCGGCGTGCCGTCGACATCCGGCAGCGTAAAGTCCGGCGCCTGCAATCCGTCAAGTGCGGCGTTGCGTTCTTCGGCCGGCGCGCCCAAGGCAAAGACATCGCGCGCGTTGCTGACGACGACGGGGCCGCCCAGCTTCGTCCAGAAGGCCCCAACGTCCACTTCCCCGCCCTTCGCCGACTCCACCGGCATCGGCACGCAAATCTCGTCGCGGCACATGCCTTCGGGCTTGAGCGTGAAGCCGGTGACGCGCAGGGCATCGGCGGCCGGCATCCACAGGCCGTCTCGGGTGGCGACCTCGTGCTCGGCAGTGGGCGTTAGAATTGTCGTCATGATACCTCCGACGTTTATTTCGGCACCGAGATCGTCACTTCCTTGGAGGTGATGAACTCGAGCAGCACCGGCACGCCCTTCTTGGTCTGCTCGATGCCGCGCAGGATGGCGGGCACGATGTCCTCGGGCTTGGTAACGCGCTCGCCGTAGCCGCCGAAGGCCTTGGCCATGGCGGCATAGTCGCCGGAGATATCGGTCGAGCGGTACTTCTCGGTCGAGACCTTCATGATGTGTAGCTCGATCGCCATCGAGAAGTTGTTGAGCAGGATCGACATGATCGGAATGCGCTCGCGCACCGCCGTTTCGAAGTCCATGCCGGTGAAGCCGATGGCGGCATCGCCCCAGACGTTGATGCAGAGCTTGTCCGGGCAGGCAAGCTTGGCGCCCATCGCGAGGCCCAGGCCATAACCCAGCTGGGTGGTCTTGCCCCAGCCGATATAGGTGTGCGGCGCCGTGGTCTTCCAGAACGGCGAGAGCTGGTCGCGCGGGCTGCCGGCGTCGTGCGTGATGATGGTATTGGCGACGTCGACGGTACGCTGCAGATCCCACAGCACGCGGTAGGGATTGAGCGGCGCCTCGTTGTTGGTGAGCTTGGGCATCCACTCCTTGAGCCACTCGTCGGCCATCGGCTTGATCTCGGCCACCACCGCGCCGGCATCGCGCTTCTTCCCGCCGACCAGCTTGCTGCATTCGTCGATCATGGCGCGCAAGGCGAGCTTGGCATCGCCGATCAACCCGTACTGGCAGCGCACGTCCTTGTTCAGATGGTTGGGATCGAGCGTGGTGTGGATCACCGTCTTTCCCTTGGGCATCGAGATGCCGAAGTTGGTCTCGGTGAAGGAACAGCCGACGCCGAAGAGCACATCGCAGTGGTCGAGGAAGTGGCGCACCGGCTTGGGATAGGCGCGCCCGCCCGAACCCAGCGACAAGGGATGGGTTTCGTCGAAGCTGCTCTTGCCCTGCAGCGAGGTGCAGACCGGAATGGCCAGCAGCTCGGCCAGTTCCTTCAGCTCGTCATAGGCCTCGGCCCAATGCACGCCGTGGCCGGCATAGATCACGGGGCGCTTGGCCTCGACCAGTACCTTGGCGGCTTCCTTCACCGCCGCCGGATCGGGGCCGTATTTGGTGGGCTTGATTGGCACGTAGGTCAGCGGATCGGGCGCATCCTCACCATTGGCCTCGGCCGGGAACTCGATGATGACCGGCGAGCCGCGGCCGTTACGCAGCAGGCTGAAGGCCCGGCGCATGACGTTCTCGATGTCGGCGCCCGAGGTGATCGGCTCGGCGTGCTTGGCGACATGCGCCATGGTCAAGGTCGAGTTGAAGTTCGGCGGCACGTGCGCGATGCGGCGCGGATAGCCCGCCGGGATGACCAGCAGCGGCACCGATTCGCCGAAGGCCTGGGCCACGCCGCCATAGGCGTTCTCCGAGCCCGGACCGCTTTGCATGCAGAACACGCCCATCTTGCGGCCCTTGGTCAGGCGCGACATGGCGTCGGCCATGTGCAGGCCGATGCGTTCCTGGCGCACGATGATCGGGCGGATGTCGATCGCGGCGCAGTGCTCGATCAAATGGTTGACGGGATAGGCGAAGAGATATTCCACGCCCTCGCGCTTGAGGATCTCCGCGACTGCCGGACCGGTCTTCATCTGCGTTCTCCCCTTTGTCATCCTGAGCGAAGCGAAGGATCCTTCGTCTGC
>JBBRFD010000074.1:0-20615 GCA_038224985.1 Reyranellales bacterium | reverse complement strand
CTGCGGCCAGTTCGTCGGCCCGCACCGCGTCATCGCCCTCGGGTGGGCCGAAGTATTCGGACGGCAGGCCGAGAAAGCCTGTGGCCGCCGGGGTTTCGCTGTCTTCGGCCGGGTCTCGATACGCCATGTCCATCTCCGCTCGCGGGTGGCAATGGCGCAGTTAGAGGTATTTGTGACTTACGATCGCAAGCAGTGTGACTTTGAAAAATGAGGAATTATTTGAAGGGGCCTTACGCGCCGTAATCCGACGCCGGGCGCTTGCGGAAGGCCTTGAGGATGAAATGGTCGAGCGAGACCGGGCCGGGGCCGGCGATGCCGAGCCAGGCGAACATCACGAAGTAGGAGACCTCCTCGAAGCCGAGCAGCGTCACCAGCGAGTCGACCTCGCCCCACTTGGCCGAGACGATGGCCACCAGCATGACGATCATCATCGGCACCGAGATGAAGCGCGTCAGCAGGCCGAGCAGCAGCATGAGGCCGCCGACGAATTCGATGCCCGAGGCGAACGGCGTCAGGATCTCCGGCGCGGGAATGCCCCAGCTGCGGAAATTCTCGACCATGCGCGGCAGGTTCTGCAGCTTCTGCCAGCCCGTCCACAGGAAGACCCAGCCGACGACGATTCGCACGGCCAGCGGAGCAGCCCAGGCGAAGGGGGCGGCGGCGAGGCGCGACCAGTCGTAGAAGACGGTGATGAAGGCGTTCATGACGAATCCCCGCGTCGGTGGTTCTCGGTGGGTGGCGCTCAGCCGATGGTTCTCAAAAAGAAGACGGGCGTCCACGGTCTCCCGGGACGCCCGTTCCGTTATCCTTGGGACGCGGCTCAGGGGACGATTTTGCCGCCCTTGGTCGAGCACTCGGCGGCGTCCTTGGCCGGGGTGAAGCCCTGACCCTTGCAGGCATTCTGACCCTTGCAGGCATTCGAGGCGCCCTTGCAGGCGCTCTGGCCCTTGCAGGCATTCGTGCCGCCGCAATGGACGTCGGCAGCGAAAGCAGCGGTGGCGAAGGTCGACGCGGCAAACATGGCGGCGGCGGTGGTGATGAGCGTACGCTTGTTCATGAGAAATCCTCCTGGCTTTGGCGGGCTTGATGCCCGTATCAGGTCTTTCGCGGGGACCGGGGGAAGCGTTACACCACCCTCGTGAATTATTTGGGTGAATTATTTAGGCGGCCGGTCCGGTGGCCGATTTCGCCATCCCGCTGTAATGTTTGCCCGCTCCCATCCGTACTGAATGAAGAGACCGCAGGCCTTGCCCCCAACCGACGACCTGTCCGCGCTGATGCGGGCGGCCAGAGATGGCGACGACGGGGCCTACCGGCGACTGCTCGGCCGCGTGGCCCTGTGGCTGCGCGGCATCGCGCGGCGCGGTTTGGTCCGCGCGGGACGCGGCATCGAGGAGAGCGAGGATATCGTGCAGGAGACGTTGCTGGCCATGCATCTGAAGCGCGACAGCTGGGACGCCACCCAGCCGGTCGAGCCGTGGCTGGCCGCCATCGCCCGCCACAAGCTGGTCGATCACCTGCGCCGCCGCGGCTTCCGCGACCATGTCGATATCGACGACCATGCCGACACGCTGGCTGCCCCTCAAACCGAAGAAGCCGGATCGGCCGCCGATGCGCGCCAGATGCTGTCCGGTCTTCCCGAGCGCCAGCGCGTCATCGTCATGGCGATCTCGATCGAGGGCCATAGCGCGCGCGACACCGGCCAGCGCCTCGGCATGACCGAGGGCGCCGTGCGCGTCGTGCTGCATCGCGCGCTCAAGGCGCTGGCCGCCACCTATCGAAAAGAGCGCCCGTCATGAAGACCGACGAATTAGTGGCAGCCCTTGTCGCCGACCGCGCCCCTGCGGGCAGCGCCACGAGCCGCTCCTTCACCCGGATGCTGGCGCTCGCCTTGCTGGCCAGCGGCGCGGTCTCGCTCGCGCTGTTCTTCCTCTACCGCGGCTTCCGCCCGGATATCGCCGCCGCCTTCACGACCTGGCGCTTCGATCTCAAGCTGGCGATGATCTTGCTGGCGGCGGTGCTGGCCTTCGGCCTCTGCCGCGCCCTCGGCCGTCCCGTGGCGGAGCCGCATCCGGCCCGCCGCCTGCTGCCCCTCCTTGCCTTCGCCGGGGCCGCGATCGTCGTCGAGATGGCGAGCGCGCCGGCCGCCACCTGGGGCACGCGCCTGGTCGGCACCAACGCACTGATTTGCCTCGGAACCATCCCGATGCTGGCCATCGTGCCTCTCGCCGCCTTGCTGCTGGCGCTGCGCGGCGCCGCCCCCGCCTCGCCGGCGCTGGCCGGCGCCGCGGCAGGTCTTTTGGCGGCCACGCTGGGGGCGGCGCTCTACGCCTTTCACTGCTTCGACGACTCGCCGTTCTTTGTCGTCACCTGGTACGTGCTGGCCGCGCTGCCGATCGTCGCCATCGGCGCCGCCGCTGGCCCCCGCCTGCTGCGCTGGTGATCGACACCCCCTCCCGAACTCACCCTTGACCCGAAATCCCCGGCGAGCGCGGGAACTGAGCTTTTGCGACCTGCCGGCGGGCGTCAGGTGTGGAAGTCGCCCGCCACCCAGATATGGCCGTTGCCGGCGGTGAGGGTCTGGCCCTCGTGCAGAATCACGGTGCTGCCGAGGAAACTGTCGACGGCATTGCCTGGGTTATAGATGAAGTCCGCACCATCGCCGAAGTCGGCGATGGTGTCGTGGCCGCCCTGGCCGCCGCCGCTCTGGTAGTTGAAGTTGTCGTCGCCGGCGCCGCCCACGAGCAGGTCGTCGTTCAGGCCGCCGATCAGCGTGTCGCCGCCGTCGCCACCGAACAGGGTGTTGAGGCCGTTGTTGGAATAGAGCGTGTCGGCGCCGTCCCCGCCGAACAGCGTATCGTCGCCGTTGCCGGTGTAGATCTGGTCGTCGCCGTCGCCGCCGAACATCGTGTCGTTGCCGGTGTTGCCGTTCAGCACATCGTTGCCTTCGTCGCCGAACACCGTGTCGTTGCCCTCGTAGCCAAGCAGGTCGTCATCGCCGAGGCCGCCGAAGATGGTGTCGTTGCCCTGCTGGCCCAGGAGGTGATCGTTGCCGTCGCCGCCGTAGAGCAAGTCGTCGTTCTGGCCGCCGAACATGTTGTCGTTGTTGGCGTCGCCGTAGAGCGTGTTGTTGCCCTGATCGCCCCACAGCGTGTCGACGCCGTCGCCGCCAAACATCGTGTCGGCGCCATCCTGGCCGAACAGGCTGTCGTCGCCGCTGCCGCCGAAGATCGTGTCGATGCCCTGGCCGCCGCGCACGACGTCGCTGCCGTCGCCGCCGAACAGCGTATGGGCGCCGAAGCCGCCGCCCTGGATGTTGTCGTTACCAGCGCCGCCAAAGACAGTGTCGAAGCCGTTGCCGGCAAAGATCGTGTCGTCGCCGTCGTCGCCGTACAGCGTGTTGCTGCCGTCCCACTCCTGCAGCCAGTCGTTGCCGCCGCCGCCGAACATCGTCTCGTCGTTCATGCCACCGTAGACAGTATCGTCGCCGATACCGCCATAGGCGATGGCATTGCCCATGCCACCCTGCAGGAAGTCGTTGCCGTCGCCGCCGAACATCGTGTCGGGGCCGTTGCCGCCCCACAGCACGTCGTTGCCGTCCTCGCCGTGGAGCGTGCTGCTGCCGTTATCGCCCTGCACCGTGTCGTCGCCGACACCGCCATAGAGCACGCCGTTGCCCTCGTTGCCCTCCAGCCGGTCGTTGCCAAGGCCGCCGAACAGCGTGTCGTCGCCGTCGTTGCCGTGCACCAAATCGTCGCCATCGCCGCCATAGAGCGAGTCGGCGCTGCCACCGCCGAACAGCGTGTCGACGCCATCTTCACCGAAATAGGTGACGGCGGGGTTGCCGCCCTGCAGCGTGTCGTTGCCGTCGCCACCATAGACCGTGCCGAGCCCCTGGGTGCCGAGGAAGTCGTCACCGAGGCCGCCATAGAGCGTCGAGGTGCCGTTGGCCTGCACGGTGTCGCGGCCGTCGCCGCCGAAGACGGTGGCGGCGTTCTGCGCGCCGATGAAGTCGTCGCCGCCGTCGCCGAAGAGCGTGCCGAGACCGAAGCCGGAGAAGAGGTTGTCGTTGCCGTCGCCGCCATAGAGCGTGTTGCCGGTGCTGCTGCCGCCCAGCGTATCGTCGCCCAGCCCGCCGAAGGACAGGAGGTTGCCGATCTGGCCCCCGATGTTGTCGTTGCCGTCGCCGCCGAACATGGTGTCGTTGTTCTGGCCGGCGAAGAAGCTGTCGTTGCCGGCGTCGCCGTAGAGCGTGTTGTTGCCGTTGCCGCCGTTCAGCGTGTCGTTGCCGTCGCCGCCGACCAGCAGGTCGTTGCCCTCGAGGCTGAACAGCGAATCGTTTCCGAGGCCGCCATAGACCGTGTTGCTGCCGGAATTGCCACGCGCCTCGTCGTTGCCGTCGCCGCCGAACAGCGTGTCGTTGTCGTTACCACCGTTGAGCGTGTCGTTGCCCGCGTCGCCATAGAGCGTGTCCAGGCCGTTGTCGCCGTTGAGCTGGTCGTTGCCATCGCCGCCGAACAGCGTGTCGTTGTCGTTGCCGCCAAACAATGTGTCGTTGCCGGAGCCACCGATCAGCAGGTCGTTGCCGTTGTTTGTCGCGATCGAAACCGCCGATGTGTCGAGACCGGCGTTGATGGTGTCGGCGAAGTTCGAGCCGGTGACCTGGCTGACGCCGCTGAAGATGTCGTGGCCGGTGCTCGTGCCGTCGGCGATGCCCGAGGCCGCGCCTGTCCAGGCAACCGTCACGCCCGAGGTTTGACCCGCAAGTTGGGTTGCGAAGAGCAGGCGCGAATTGCCGTTGCCGATCAACACGTCGTTGCCGGCCAGTCCTTCGAACTCGTTGAAGGTGCCGAGGGCGCCCGCATTGGCGCTCGAGCCGCTGAAGCCGGTGGCGACGACGGTGTCGGCGAAGGCCGAGCCCTGAATGGCCTCGATGCCGCGCAGCGTGTCGGTGCCGACCGAGAGATCGCCGGTGACGAGACCCGCCGCGAGGTCGATCGTGACGCCCGAGGCCTGGGCGTCGCTGTAGAGCGCGCGGTCGAAGCCGCCGCGGCCGTCGATATAGTCGTTGCCCTGCCGGCCCTGGAACGCCTCGGCGATATTGGTCGGATTGTTCGAGCCGAAGAAGGTGTCGTCGTAGAAGGAACCGGCGACGGCTACGGCGCCGGAGAAAGTGTCGAAGCCGACCGACGAATCGCCGGTCACGGTGCCGGAGGCGCCGAGATAGAGCGTGCCCGAGAAGGCATTGGCTGTCATGTCGACCGTCACGCCGCTATGGGCACCCGTGAAGGCGAGCCGCGTGTTGCCGTTGCCGATGACGGTGTCGTTGCCAGCCTCGCCCTCGAACTCGTTGAAGTTGCCGTTGCTGCCGGCGTTGAGGCTGATCGACGTGAATCCGGTGGCATCGAAGGTGTCGTTGAGGACCGAGCCGCGCACCGCTTCGACGCTGCGCAGGGTGTCGGTGCCGGTCAGCACCGGATCGCCGCTGACAATGCCCGAGGCGAGGTTGACCGTGATGCCGGTTGAGACATTGCCGTCGCGCGTATAGTCGGCGCGGTCGAGCGAGCCGCCGCCGAAGATCGTGTCGTTGCCGGCGCGACCGTGGAAGTTCTCGGGGCCGGCGGCGCCGAAGAAAGTATCGCCGAAGCTCGTGCCGCCGGCCGAATTGACTCCGCTGAAGGTGTCGAAGCCGACCGAGCCATCGCCGGTCGCGGTACCCGCCACCAGATCGACCCGCACGCCGGCCGTCGCGCTCTCGAAGCTGAGACGCGTGCCGCCGTTGCCGATCACCGTGTCGTTGCCGGCCAGGCCCTCGAACTGATTGTAGGCGCCACCGGCAGTGATCGCGTCGTCGGCATTGGCGCTGGGCGTTCCCGCCAGCGCGCTGGTGTAGCCGGTGGCGACGAAGGTATCGCCCAGGGATGAGCCGCGGATATCCTCGACGCCGCGCAGCGTGTCGGTGCCGACGGAAGCATCGCCCATCACCGTGCCCAGCGCCATGTTGACCGAGATCGCGCCGGCAGAGGTGCTGTAGTTGACGCGATCAAAATTGCCGCCGCCGATCACCGTGTCGTTGCCGGCGCCGGGCGAGAAGAATTCGAAATAGGTCGAAGAGCCGATCAGCGTATCGTCGTGGCTCGAGCCGATAACGCCTTCGATGCCGATCAGCGTGTCGAGGCCGACTGAGGCATCGCCGGTGGCCGTGCCGGCCGCGAGATCGACGGTGACGCCAGCGGTCGCCGCCGAATAGTCGGCGCGATCGTGGTCGACATAATCGGACGGAAGGATCAACTGCGAGAGGATACCACCGTCGAGCGTGTCGTTGCCGGCGCCGCCCGCGAGCGTGTCGTTGCCCGTGCCGCCGAACAGCGTGTCGTTGCCGCCGCCACCGAACAGCGTGTCGATTCCGCCGAGGCCGTAGATGGTGTCGGGATAGGCATTGCCCGTGAGCGTATCGTTGCCGGGCGTGCCGTAGATGGCGTCATTGCTGCCGTTGATCGTGACGGTCACGCCCTGCGCGGCCGAACCGTCGCTGCTGGCGACCGAGAAGACTTCCGTCAGGCTCTGGCCGGAGTCGAGCGACTGGATCGCCGCCTGCCCGTTGGCCGCGCTGTAGGCCCAGTTGCCCGCCGCGTCGACCGCGAAGGTGCCGTAGGTTCCGGCCGTGCCCGCCTGCGCCGCGAAGCTCGACTGGCCGGTATCGGCGTCACTGACGGTGAGCGCGCCCGACGCAATGAGATTGCCCGAGCCATCGACCGCGACATCCTCGGTCACCGCGCCTGTTGCCACGCCGCCGATTACCGCCGTGTCGTTGGTGCCGTTGATGGTCACGGTCACGACTTGTGAGGCCGAGCCGTCGCTGCTCGACACGGTGAAATGCTCGGTCAGATGCTGACCGGCCGCCAGCGACTGGATCGCCGCTTGGCCGTCGGTGGCCGCATAGGTCCAGGCACCGGCGGAATTCACCGCAAAGATGCCGTAGGTGCCCGGCGTCCCCGCCTGGACAACGAAATTGGCCTGGCCCGAATCAATGTCAGTGATCGTCAGTGACTCAGACGCAACGAGATTGCCCGAGCCGTCGACCGCGACATCCTCGGTCACCGCGCCTGTTGCCACACCGCCGATGACGGCCGTGTCGTTGCTGCCCGTGATCGTCACGGTGAGCATCGAGGGCGTCGACAGACTGCCGTCGGTCGCGGCATAAGCGAAGACGTCGGTCGCGTGCTGACCGCCAGCAAGCGCCTGAACGGTCGCGGCGCTGTTGTTCAGCGTGTAGGTGTAGGCGCCGTTGGCGGCGAGGGCGAGCGTGCCGTAGGTGCCGACGAAGGTGCCGGGCGTGGCGACCACGAGGGCGGTGCCGTCGGGGTCGCTGTCGTTGGCGAGGACATTGCCGGTGGCGACGAGCGCCGAGTCCTCGGTCACGCCGGCGGAATCGACCACGACGACGGGGGCATGGTTGGTGCTGCCGCCGAGCGCCACCGTCTGGTCGGAGAAGCGCGCGAACTCGACGCCGCTCAGGACGTCGTAGACGGAATCGTCATCATCTTCGTCGTCGTCTCCATGACCGTGGCCGTGACGATCGTCGTCATCGAGGCTGCGGATCGTGACGTCACCTCCCGCACCGGTGGTGATCGTGTAGTCGCTGCGGCGGCCGGCATAGACCGCCGTATCGCTGCCATCGCCGCCGAAGATCCGGTTGTGGCCGGCGCCGCCGCCGAGGACATCGTTGCCGTCGCCGCCATACAGCGTGTCGTCGGCGCCTGAGCCGGTGACGGTGTCGTTGCCGGAATCGCCATAGAGGCGGTCCCCGCCGCCGTTGCCGGTCAGCGTGTCGTTGCCGATACCGCCATAAAGCGTATCGTTGCCGCTCGAGCCGGAGAGGATGTCGTTGCCGTCGTCGCCGTAGAGCCGGTCCGTGCCGCTACCGCCATAGATGGCGTCGTTGCCGAGGCCGCCATAGATCGTGTCGTCGCCGCTGCCGCCGTCGAGCGTATCGTTGCCGTCGTCGCCGTAGAGGCGATCGTTGCCGCTGCCACCGTACGAGAAGTCGTTGCCGGCGCCGCCGTAGATCGTGTCGTTGCCGCTTTCGCCATAAAGCCGGTCGTTGCCGAGCCCGCCGAACAGTGTGTCGTTGCCGCTGGCGCCCGTGATGGTGTCGTTGCCGGTGCCGCCCGACAGGCTGTTATTCTGGCTGTTGCCGTTGATGACAGACATGGCACTTCCCCCCGCATAGTTGCGAGAGGGCAGACGCCCAGCCTTTTCCGACGCGTCGCCGCGCCTCGGCTCGTCCCGATTGCTCTGTCCCCTCGATCCCCGATCCGGAGCTTACACAGGTGCCCCCGCCGGTCGCAATTGTTCTCTACAGATGTCGGCGTACATTCGATTCTGAGTTGTATCGTGCGGCTCAGTGGTTCATTGAAACTCGACGCCAGAAGTTGAGAACAATTCGCAAACCGTTTGCGCGATTCGGTATAACGCTCGCTCCTTTGTGACTGGTGGACGACCGGTTGATGTTGATTCGCGCGGTCGTCGCGTTTCACTGCGTCAGACGCAAAATATCCATAATCCGACATCCACCGGATGACCGGCCTCTTGCTGCCAGATTGCTGCGCTGTACGGCGTCCTGCCATGCCGAGGGGGCGGTGCGCGTCATGCTGCATCGCGCGCTCAAGGCGCTGGCCACCACCTATCGCAAGGAGGGCCCGTCAGGAAGGCCGATGAACTGGTGGCAGCCCTTGTCGCCGACCGCGCCCCTGCAAGCCGCTCCTTCAACCGGATGCTGCCGCGGGCGCTGCGCAGCGCCGCCCCCGCCTGCTGCGCTGGTGATCGCGGCCACGTAGCAATTGGTGCCGGTCCCCTGCCCGGGTTCCCGAATTTTTTTTCGCATTCGCGAGGGCACCACTCTTTACGAGCCAGCGTTTCCTTCCCCATCGGACAGGGAAATCGCACGGACATGGAAATCGCACGGGAGGGAAATCGCAACGTGAAACGGATCGAACTCATCGCAACTCTGGGCCCGCCAGTGCCCCTGACAGGTCGCCGCTGATGGCCAGCGTGAAGCCCGGGCCGGTGAGCGGCCCCGGCGTCGGATGCGACCTGATCGCCGTCCTGCAATCGCTCCACGAGCGCGGCGTGACCGTCACGGTCACCAACTGCCCGCCCATCGGCGGCTTCGGCGTGTGGATCGGCGATCCCGACAATCCGCAGGCGCGGCGGATCTTCCGACACGACGAACTGGCCGAAGTGGCCGACTGGCTCCTGGCGACGGCCGAGCCTCTTCAGGGCCGTCCGGACACCTCACATTCGCTTTAGACGCTGTTACGTGCGACCCTCCTTCCCCTATCAGGGAGCGCACATGAAACCGTCGATCGTCCTGCTTCTCTTGCTCGCCCCCTTCTGCGCCGTCGCCCAGACCCCGCCGCAGCAATCCAACAGCGCCGAGTTGCCGGCGGCCTGCCGGGAGCTGCCCGTCCCGGCGGCCTTCGAAGCCGAGGCCTATGCCATCGACGGCGACACGCTGGCCTTCGTCGGCCTGAAGCCGCATGTCCGCATCTGGGGTATCCAGGCGCCCGAGCTGCGCGACCGGGACAACCTCGAGACCGTGCCCGGCATGCGCTCGCGCGCGGCGCTGGAAGACCTCGTGGCGACGGCGGCGCGCAAGCTCTCCTGCCGCCCCACCCAGTGGGACCGCTACTGCCGCCTCGTCGCCGTGTGCAACGCCCGCACGCAGAACGCGCTGGCCTCGACCGACCTCGGCCTCAACATGCTGAGCCTCGGCATGGCCTATGGTTTCTATCTCGACGCCGATGCCATCGCCGGTCTGCCCGACCTCAGCCGCCTCTATGCCAGCCACGAAGCCGCGGCGCGCAAGAACCGGATCGGCTTGTGGCCGATCTGGATGGGCGATCCGAAGAAGTAAGGCGGATTACGCCGGGTGGTTCGCCGCGAAGAACGGCTCCCGGTTCGCCGGCTTGGCGCGAAACGGCTTCTCGATGAAATCCGAGGCGCCCGCCTTCGACACTTCGACAGCGAGACCGATATCTGCGCCGCCGGCGATAACGACGACCGGCAGGTCGGGCTGGATGTGCTTCAGCTTCCGCTGCAATTCGACACCGGTCATGCCAGGCATGCGAATGTCGGTGAGGACGCAGCCGGCAGTCGCGTCAGGCAGAATCTTAAGCAAGTCGGCGGCGCAAGCATGCACGCGAAAGGCGAGCCCGGCTTAATTCCGTAGCGACAAACGGGATCGCGCCGGATCGGCGCGTTGGGCCGGCAACGCGATCAAGCTAATTTGAGTTTCCGCCCGATCATGCCTGCAGGGCGCTCAATCAGCGAGCGCAAGTGTGCGGTCCCCCAGCGCCTCACGGACAATTTGCGCCAGCTCGCGACTGCGGAACGGCTTGCCCAGCAAGAGCACGTTGGCGTCGATATTGCCCTGATGAACGACTTCGTTCTCGGCATACCCGGACATGAAGACGATCTTCGTAGCGGGCCAACGACGTCTCACCTCGTCGGCCAAGCCTTTGCCGTTCATATTGCCGGGCATGACGATGTCGGTCAGCAGGAGGTCGAAGGGGCTCGACGCCATCCCGAAGGCCGCGAGTCCGGCGTGGGCGTCGGCCGCCTGGGCAACGTCATAGCCCAGCCCTTTCAGCTGTTTCACGACGCCTTGGCGCACCGCCTCTTCATCTTCGACGACCAGGATCCGCTCGCTACCGCGCGGCAAGGCTGCCTTGCTGTTCCCAGTCTCGCGCTCGGCGACCCGACGCGTGCGCGGCAGGTAGAGCCTGAAGCTGGTACCCCGCCCAACCGCGCTTTCCGCTTCGATATGCCCGTTCGATTGCTTGCTGAAGCCGTAGACCATGCTCAATCCCAGACCCGTGCCCTGGCCAACTTCCTTCGTCGTGAAGAACGGATCGAAGACCTTGGCCAGCACCTCGGGGGACATGCCGGTACCGGTATCCGTAACCGAAAGTACAGCGTATTCGCCGTCGTCCAGGCCCACCTTGCGCACGGCGCTTCCCTCGTCGCCGATCGTGACGTTAAACGTTTTTACCGTGAGCTTGCCCCCTCGGGGCATCGAATCGCGGGCGTTGAGGCAGAGATTAACCAGCGCCGTCTCCAACTGGGAGCGGTCGACATTGACCGGCCATACGCCGACCGAGAGCGACATTTCGATTCTTACCTGAGCGCCCAGGGAGCGCCGCAGAAGCTTTCCGGTGCCCACCACCAGTTCATTGACGTCGGTCACCTGAGGATGCATCGGCTGCTTGCGTGAAAAAGTCAGGAGCTGGCGTGTCAGATCGGCGGCGCGTTGCACGGCGCCGGCGATCTCGTCGACGCGGGCCGACAGCGCCGGAGCAAAATTTTCCTCCTCCTGCAGTGCGTCGGCGTTGGCGAGAATGATCGTGAGAATATTGTTGAAATCGTGGGCCACGCCGCCGGTGAGCTGGCCCACCGCCTCCATCTTCTGCGCCTGGCTGAGCTGGGCTTCGAGCGCCTTGCGGCTCGAAATGTCGATCACGATTCCCCTGAGACCGACGACTTCGCCATCCTCGCTTCGCACGACCCCTGTAAAACGCTCCACGGAGAAGGGTGACCCGTCGCGTTTCTTGAAAACGGTTTCGTATCCGAGCTCCATTTGCTTCGTGGTTGCCCCATCCATCCCGGCCTGGCGATCCACGGGTTCGGCGTAAAGCTGCCGGGTATCCACGGCGGATAAATCCTCGGCCTCAGTGAATCCGAAAATACGGCGCCATGCCGGATTCGCGCTAACGATGCTGCCAGTCGCCGTGGTTTCAACGACCCCCACGGGCAGGCTATCGACCAGCTCACGGTATCTTACCTCGGAGGCCCGCACCTCCTTCATCGTGCGATTCCGCTCCGTCGCGTCGAAAACGGTTACCAGCGTTGCCTTATGGCCGCTGAATTCTATCGCCCGCACGGTCATGTCGACCTCGATAATACTTCCGTCTTTTCTGCGATGGCGAACGGTCGGGATGGCGTGGGTATCGCCCCCGACATAGCCCCGCCGCGCTATCACAACGGCTGCGGCGAGATCCTCGGGCAGATAGAAATCGTTTGTGTTCATCCTCATGAGTTCGTCGCGCGACCAACCGTATGTCTCGACCGCCTTCTCATTGACCGCAAGAAATTTCAATGTCTTGCGATCCACCACGGCCATTGGAAATGGATTGGCGTCGAACAGCATTTGGTAGCGCAATTGCGCCGATTGAAGGTCGCCCCACGCCCGCTCGATGACGCGCAGCGGCAGCAGCCGGATGAAGAAAAACAAGGCACAGCCCAGCAGGCCGCTGAACAGCGCCACGATCGCGGTTTGGACGAGTGTGTCATGAAGCGAAGTAGCGGTTTCGACGCTGCCGACAATTGCGCCCGATACGATGATCGGGGTGCGCGCAGTGAGGAGCGGAAAAGCCGGCGTAACGCCGGTCTCCATGACCTCCTTGCCGGAGACGTCGAAGATTTTCTGCCGGGTGCCGCTTTCATCGCTTTCCGGAACCTCGATCAGTGCGGAAAGGCGCACCGTCTGATACTGCCAGAGCTGCTCATGCGTATAGATATATCTGGCGAGCCGGTTCGCCTTGATGCGGGCCGCAAACAAGAGTTCGTGCTGAACCACCGAATAGGCAGAGAGGAAATAGGCCAACGGAACGCCCAACGCGATCGTGATCGCGAAGGCCGTCCCAAAGGCTGTGAAGAGGACCCTCAGGCGGCGGCGCGATGCCATCACTCGTCGCCGCCCCTGACGCCGGCCTTTTGCATCAGCAGCTTGGCCGCTGGGGTCGAGAGAAAGGCAAGGAAAGCCCTGGCGCCATCCCCTGGTGTCGCGGGAACGATGATAAATAGCCGCTTCTCGTACCGGTAGGCTCCGCTCCGGTAATTCTCGAAGGTTGCCGCCACGCCATCGATCGACACGAACTTCAACTTGCGCTGCTCGGTCACAATCTGCGTCAGGGTGGCGCTCGCGAGCGATCCCTTGTTCGTTTCCGCAAGTTCGACATTGTCCTGGTCGGTTGCGGCGAGCGAGAGATCGCGGCGCTGGCGCAACGCGACGATGGCGTCGGCCATCCCGGGAAACAGGCCACCGAGAATGATGTTGTCGTATTCAAGGACCGGACGCAGGGTGATCAGGATGGGCATTCCGTCGGGCCACAGAGGCCTGTCCGCCCGATACATCGAAGCAATGTCGGCGCTCTTCAGGTTGTCGGGCCCCTCGCGGGAGGTCACCAATCCAAAGGGCGTTCGGAGCATAGCTGCAACCCGGAGCCCTCGGGCCGCCTCGTCCTGCTTCAGGCCACGTCCCCCGATAGCCATGCCTAGCTTATCGTCGACGAGCGCGCGGATGGCGCCGGTGGTGCCGAGGCTGTGGACGACCTCGAGCTTATGGTCCGTCTCGCTCTCGAATGCGGGAGCCAATTGGCGGAGCAACTCCGTCACCGCGCCGGTGCCGCCGATTTTGAGAGTTTCCGCGGCCGCGGGACAGACGAGCAACATCAGCGTGCCGAGAACCGCCTCGCCCAGTCCAACGCGCAGGTTCAAATCGAAAATCCTTGGAAAAGGGATGCGAGAAATACGCTAAAAATACTGATGCGAATTGCTTCAACGACATACAGTAAAATCGAGATGCCGCTTTGGGCACCTGCCGCCGATCCAACGGCGTCCTCGCACTCGAGAGACTTTGCAACCGAGATACTTTGCAACGTGAAACGACCCGCCAGGTTCCCCGCGGTGGGGGGTCAGTTTGAAGGATCGACCCTGCGAAAAACGGCATAGGAGAATCGCTGCTCCGACCCCCACGGCGTAACGTGGGTTTCGCTGGCGTCGGCCACCAGCGCGAAGGGTGGCCCAAGACGAGCGGCCAACGTCGCGGGGCTGTACCGCTGCACCGGAAGGCCGCTGCATTTCTCGGGTCCGTCCAGCGCGAACGTGGCCATAATGATCGTCGAGGCCGCCGTCGTCCCTGTTTTCATCGCGGCTATATAGGCGTCCTGTTGCATCCGCTCGGTCAGGAAGTGGAACACCGCGCGGTCATGCCAGATCGTCCAGGTCCGTGGCGGCGTCCAGCGCGTAATGTCGGCAGCAATCCACGCAACCTTGGCAGCCCTTGCGCCCAACCGAGCTTTCGATCTCTCCAACGCTGCTTCGGAGATATCGAGAATCGATAGATCCGCGTAATTATGGGCAAGAAGATCGTCGACCAAACTTGAAGCGCCGCCTCCGACATCGAGCACGGAACCATCGGGCGATGCCGACCGGATCAGCTGTAACGACCGCTCGGAGCGCGGCTGGTACCAGCTCACCGCCGTTTCCGCCTTGGTGGTGTAGACGTTGTCCCAATGCGCGCGCTCGTCGCTCAGGGGTGCCTCCCGTCAGTCGGTAACGACGGCGTCACGCGCCGTTTCCCGATCTTCGATCATCTTCACAACGTCGTCCAGGGACCGGAGGGTTTTCGACGCTGCCGCCCGGCCGCGGCGCGGCCCGTGCGGGGCAAAAGAAAACGGGGCGCAGTAGCCCGGCCGCCAGGTCTGGTTCGGCGGCGCCACCGGCACGACTTCGACGCGGTCCGGCGGCGGCTCGCCGATATAGACACTGAGCGGGGCGGCCGCGCGTGAGCGCAGGCGTCGCGCGTCAATCCTCGTCCTCGTTTTGATAGGGCTCCCAGTTGTCGGGCAGCATGTGGGGCCGGCTGGTGTCGGGCGGCGCATAAGGACGCTGGACCTCGTAATGGACGCCACCGCCGTAGATACGCGACAGGGCGTCGACGGTGGGCTGGTCGAAGGTCTTTTCCTCCGGCGCCGCCGGCACCGCCCAGGCGAAGGTCAGCGCCAGCGCATCGCCGGTATCGGGCGACGACAGCCCGCGCGCCTTCATGTCGGCCTTCGACTCGAGCAGAATCTCGTCGCGCGCGTTATAGCCGTATTCGACGCCGGTCAGGTCGGCCTTGAGGTCGAGGTCATCGGCAATGGCGCCGCCGGGCAGCCAGTCGCGCAGCGCGCCCCACATCCCGGCACGCTTGTTGGCATACCAGGCGGCATTGGACGCGATTCGGCTAGTCCACGGTCCCGCAGCTCTTGAGCAAGCGCAACCGCAAGCACTTGCGAGACCTGTTCGCTGTAACGCTTCTTTATTGCTCGCGTTGCGGCATCGCTCGGCTTCGGCGGTAGCGTCTTGAGGCCAGCATTAAGAAGATCGTCAATTTTCGCCATTAGATACCTTGCCTCGCGCAACGCGGCGCTGAAGCAGAAATTCTCGGCCCACCCTGAGCGCGAGGACATCGGCCTTGGGAATTTTCATGACCTGCGAAAGCACCACTTGGTCGACAATTTCCACGGCGCGGTTGAGATTGCCGCCACGAAGCAAGTTAAAGACTTGAGCTACAACGGGCTGCAGCTCTTCTCGCGCGGCCTCAAGTATTTCTTTTGAAGGAATGGGAAGCTTATCCGCCTCTTTGGGTTCCATTTTCAAAAGCCCGCCGCCGTAAGCACGACCGACCATTTCCGCACCCAATAGCGTGACGCTGTTCAGGCATGCAATTGGAAGAAGTTCTCGGCCAATTTCTTTTCGGCCATGCCAAAGAGCGACCCCATAGAGAGAATTCAGAATCTCCACTTGTGCGTCGTTTGTAACAAACCGAGGCCGGTCGTGATTCATGTAAGTGAGGAACAAATCCGGCGTTTGCACCAATGGAACCAGGTACCAAGGATTACGCGCCGCGCACTTGTATGCAGTATGGACATTCCTGGCTTCGCCATTAGCGATGTAACTACTGGCTCCAATCGACAACTTAGCCTTTGGATGGAAGAGATGGCAGCGTGCACCTTCGTCAGCCATTAGCTGCCACGCGCGTTCGGTGAGACGGTGGCCCTTCAGATGCCTTGAGCCAGGAGGTGATATCGGTAAAAGGTCGCCTTTCGGGATGCCGAACTGATTTACTTCCGCTTTAGTAAGCGAGAAGAATTTATTGTTACCCGTTACCGCACCAAGATAGGTGCTGCCCCAATCCAATAGCGTTTCAAACTGTTCGCTGTCGACAATGCTGCGATATGTTTCGAATAGCGACGTCGTTAGCAAAGCAGGCGTCCACTTTGCTCCATCTTCCGGCGTATGCTCCTGCCAAGGTATGGCTTCGATTTGTTCCAAGGCCTTTAAGTCTTTGGCTTGATAGACTTCGAAGTGATTCGCGCCTCCACTGCCTTCAGCCAAGAGAAGTACGACTTCTTCCAGCACTGTCGGGAAGACTCGATTCTCAAACATCACCAGCCGAACTCGACCAAAGCTTTCAAGCAAGAAGCGACGCACCGGCGCCGCATAATTGACCGATAGCAACTCTGCCGGAAGCACTAGCCCAAGCCGCCCGTCCTTCTTCAAGAAGGCAGCGGCCTGAACAGTGAATGCAGCCCATGAGCTTGCTAAGCCATTCAGCCGTACTCCTTGAGAGAGTGCTGCTTCCACGCTTTTCAGCCGCGCAGAACCGGTGTGCTGCTGGTAGCGAACATATGGAGGATTGCCGACTACAGCATCGTATTCAGCCTTGGCCTCAAACTCGAAGAAGTCTGAAATCCACACTCGCGCATCAAAGCTTGCGTCGGCCAATAGCTTCTTCGCTTAGGCTGCGCTGGCCTCATGTATTTCGACGCCATGGAGTTGATTAGCAAAGAAGAGGTCGTCCTTTCCCAAATCACGCAACGCGCGACCGGCTTCGACCAAGAAACTCGCTTCACCACATGACGGCTCGAGCACCTTGTCGGTCTTTGATCGCAACGCCCAGTCAACGACATAACGACTTATTTCTGGCGGAGTAAAAAACGCCCCGCGTGCTTTGCGAAGCTCGGATGTATCCGGAAAAGAAAGCTCAGCCATTGACCCCCACAAGCCTGAATATGGCCGTCGAGCGGCTACTGTATGCAAGTTCTTGGTTCGTTCCAACGATAAATTCGAACTTTATGCGATGTGCGCTTTGAGTGGCGAGTCATCACAATTGGGCCCACCTTGACCCCCCACCCCCCCATCCGTACATTCCTCGCCCTATGACTATCGGGGCCCTTCAGGAGCGAATTAGCCGCCCGGTCCGCTGACCGCGGCCGGGTCGTCGTCCTGTTTGCGCGCATCCGCCGGCCCCCCATGGGGGCGGCGGCGCCTGCCGCTTCCCCAAAGCCTCAAATACCGAGTTTCCTGTGACAACTGACTATAAATCCACGGTTTTCCTGCCCAAGACCGACTTCCCGATGCGCGGGGGGCTGCCCAAGAAGGAGCCCGAACTGCTGAAGCGCTGGGCCGACATGAAGCTGTTCGAGCGCCTCCGGGCCGAGAGCAAGGGGCGGCCCAGATTCGTCCTGCATGACGGCCCGCCCTATGCCAACGGCAACCTCCATATCGGCCACGCGCTCAACAAGATCCTCAAGGACCTGGTGAGCCGCACCCAGCAGATGCTGGGCAAGGATTCGCACTACGTCCCGGGCTGGGACTGCCACGGCCTGCCCATCGAGTGGAAGATCGAGGAGCAGTACCGCGCCAAGAAGCAGGACAAGGACCAGATCCCTGTCTCGGAGTTCCGCAAGGAATGCCGCGTCTTCGCCGATCACTGGATCGGCGTGCAGCGCGAGGAGTTCAAGCGCCTCGGCGTCGTTGGCGACTGGGACAACTACTACTCGACGATGAAGTACAGCTCCGAGGCCACGATCGCGGGCGAGCTCGGCAAGTTCCTGATGAACGGCGGGCTCTACAAGGGCTCCAAGGCCGTGCTGTGGAGCGTGGTCGAGAAGACCGCACTCGCCGAGGCCGAGATCGAGTATCACGACCATACGTCCGACACGGTGCATGTGCGCTTCCCCGTCTTGAAGTCGGCGGGCGGCAAGCTCGATGGCACGGCCATCGTCATCTGGACGACGACGCCCTGGACCATGCCGGGCAACCGCGCGCTGGCCTATGGCAAGGAGATCGCCTACGCGCTCGTCGAAGTGACCGGGGCCGGCGAAGGCTCCAAGGCGCGCGTCGGCGAGAAGATGGTGCTGGCCAAGGAACTCGTGGGCGCGGTTTCCGAGGCGGCGAAGTTTACGGGCAAGATCGTGGCCGATGTGTCGGGTGACGATCTCGCTGGCCTCGTGGCGGCGCATCCGTTGCGCGGCCAGGGCTTCGAGTTCGACGTGCCCATGCTGGCGGGCGGGTTCGTGACGGCCGATGCCGGCACCGGCTTCGTCCATATCGCGCCGGGCCATGGCGCCGACGACTATGAGCTGGGCGTGGCCAATGGCGTCGAGGTGCCGGATACGGTGGCCGAGGACGGCACCTATTATCCGCATGTGCCGCTCTTCGCCGGCAAGCGCGTCTACACGTCCGAGGGCAAGAAGGGCGATGCCAATCGCACGGTGATCGCGGCGCTCGACGAGGCGGGCAAGCTGCTGGCCTCGGGGCGCATCACGCATTCCTATCCGCATTCCTGGCGTTCCAAGGCGCCGGTGATCTTCCGCAACGCGCCGCAGTGGTTCATCGCCATGGATAAGCCGATCGCCGAGATCGGCGGCACGTTGCGCGAAAAGGCGCTGGCCGCCATCGACGCCACGCGCTTCGTGCCGCGCGCCGGCTACAACCGCCTGCGCTCGATGATCGAGACGCGGCCCGACTGGTGCGTGTCGCGCCAGCGCGCCTGGGGCGTGCCGATCGCCGTCTTCGTCGACAAGAAGAGCGGCGAGCCGTTGCGCGATCCCGAGGTGATGGGCCGCGTCGTCGAGGCCTTCAAGGCCGAAGGCGCCGATGCCTGGTTCGACAGCCCGCCCGAGCGGTTCTTGGGCAACAAGTACAATGCCGCGGATTTCGAGCAGGTGCGCGACATTCTCGATGTGTGGTTCGACTCGGGTTGCACCCATGCCTTCACGCTCGAAGGCAACGAGGCGCTGAAGTGGCCGGCCGATCTTTATCTCGAGGGCTCCGATCAGCATCGCGGCTGGTTCCATTCCTCGCTGCTCGAAAGCTGCGGCACGCGCGGCCGCGCGCCCTAAGACGGCCTCCTGACCCATGGCTTCACTCTCGTCGAGCAGCGCCGCAAGAAGTCGAAGTCGCTCGGCAACGACACGGCACCGCAAGGCGTCAACCACCAGTATGGCGCCGACATTCTGCGCCTGTGGGTGGTCGGCACCGACTATACCGAGGACCAGCGCATCGGGCCGGAGATCCTGAAGCATCAGGCCGAGGCCTACCGGCGTCTGCGCAACACGCTGCGCTATCTGCTGGGCAGCCTCGACGGTTTCAGGGCCGCCGAGCGTGTCGAGCCCAAGGACATGCCGGAGCTGGAGCGCTGGGTGCTGCATCGCCTGGCCGAGCTCGACGTCGTGCTGCGCAAGGCGGTCGACGATTACGACTTCCATACCATCGCCACGGAGCTCAACAGCTTCTGCGGCGGCGATCTGTCGGCGTTCTATTTCGACATCCGCAAGGATGCGATCTATTGCGACGCGCCCGCCTCGCAGCGCCGCCGCGCCGGACGGACTGTCATGGCCGAGCTTTTCTCGTTCCTGACGGCGTGGCTCGCGCCCATCACCTGCTTCACGGCGGAAGAGGCCTGGCTCGCCCGGCCGGCCGATGTGCCGGACGGTACCGCCGACTCGGTCCATCTGCGCGTCTTCCCCACCATCCCGTCATCGTGGCTCGATGAGGGTCTGGGCGAGAAGTGGAAGACCGTGCGGGCGCTGCGCCGCGTCGTCACCGGCGCGCTGGAACTCGAACGCGCCGAGAAGCGCATCGGCTCCAGCCTGCAGGCCGCCCCGCATGTCCGTGCCGGCAAGGCATACATCGATGCCCTGAAGGGCCTCGACCTCACCGAGATCTGCATCACCTCCGGCGGCGACCTCGTGGAATTGCTCGAAGGCGGCGGCCTGCCCGAGGGCGCCTTCATGCTGCCCGACGTCGCCGGCGTCGCCGTCCTCCCCGCCCCGGCCAAGGGCGAAAAATGCGCCCGCTGCTGGCAGGTCCTCGAGGAAGTCGGCAAACAGCCCCGCGCCCCCCTGCTCTGCGCCCGCTGCGACCAGGCCGTCGGATGAGGCGCATCGATCAACAAGCGCTGGCCCTCTCCGCCATCACCCTGGTGGCCGACCAGGCCAGCAAGCAGCTCATCCTCACCTACCTCAACAAGGTCGGCGACGTCGTCACCGTCATAGATGATCTCTTCCGATTTGTGGTGGTCTGGAACAGGGGCGTCAGCTTCGGGATGCTGGGCGGCGACCGGTCGTTGCCACCCTGGGTGCTGTCGGCGGTGGCGGTGGCGGTCTGCGTCGGGCTGTTCATCTGGCTGCGGCGCAACGAGCGGAAATTCACAGGCTGGGGCATCGGTCTTGTCATGGGCGGCGCCATCGGCAATGTTATCGACCGTGCCCGCTGGGGAGCGGTGTTCGATTTCGCCGATTTTCATGTGGGCCAGTGGCACTGGCCGGCCTTCAATGTCGCCGATTCGGCGATCGTCGTGGGGGTGGGGTTGATGCTCCTGGACTCCCTTATTGGCGACAAAAAACCGGCGCCCTGATACAGCCATGATCGGCGGACAAAAAGACCAGGTCTCGAAGGACTGAATGATGCGACGGACGACAATACTCACGACGGCGGCA
>JBBRFD010000073.1:0-20830 GCA_038224985.1 Reyranellales bacterium | reverse complement strand
GTCCTTTATTGAACCACGCGAAAAGGCCCTTACCAAACGTGTAGTCATATCGGGCATCCGTATTGTGGTGAGGTTCGCTCAGCGCTTCTCGATACTGTTGCTTTGCTTGTTCCTTCCAAGCCGAAAGCAAACGCCTAAATTCGTCCCGATCATAAGGAAAAGCCTTTGCGTTAACTTTCCCCTGCAATTCATCCATCAACTGGCCAAGGGTCGTAGCGGTCGCGCCCATAGCCCTTGGAAAAATAGACTTTGTTAAATTCTCCAGATATGTGCGAAGCGCAGCAATTGCTTGAGAAACGTCGACAGTTTGTTTCGACTGTTCAGCGCGCATCCAGAAGCGATCTATCGCAGTCGTTCCATAGACAAAGGCTGACTCAGCCTCATTTGAAGGAGCGGTTATGTACCTGAGGCTGCATTGATCGGTCTGGAGGTGGATTTGCCTCACAAATGCTTGGTCATAAGACGTAAATATGGCTTGAGCAGACGGTGACACTCGCTCCTCTGCTTGGTCCGACATCATGAAGTCGATCCACGCACATTGATGTTCCGAATCGAAGGTGATCTGCGGATCATCCATCAGCATCAGAGGCATATGGAGTACGGTCAATTGTTTGGCACGTTCCTCTCGAAGCGCAAATACAAACGACCATAGTAACGCGCGCATCCACGACGTATTGGCGATCAAGGAAGCATCGACCTCATAGCCAACCATATTGTCGTTACTGGCAGGGCCGTCTGCAAACTTCTTAGGAGTTGCTCGAACACGAACTAATCCCGCGCGCTGGCGTGGCGGCCGTTCAAATCGAGCACGCTGAAATTCCAGCGCCGCAGATAAGTGAAATCTCTGCACAATCTTCGCAATTTGAGTTGATAGACCCTCAATTTGGCTGCTTACCTCTGCTTCAACGAACTTTGGGAGCTTTGTTAGAGGTTCGATTAATAAGGCAATTTCCAACCGCTGAAGGCGTGTATTTTCGTCCTTTATCCAAGAGGCGGCTTCCTTGGCGGCGTTCTGAAGCTCCTTAGCCGTCGCCTGGGCGGGCTTTGCTTCATTGATAGCCCGAGTAAGCGTCTTACATATCCCACGTATTGTAACGACATCCGCAGGTGTTGAATCAGCTTTGTCACCCAACAGCGCTTTGTAAAATCCTCGCATTGGGGTTAATCCGCTCCCTGCCCAGCGCACAACCTCGACTGCACGACTCATGTGCGAGAGCGATTCTTGAACACGTTTGACATCTGCACGATCTTCGCTCGGCAAGTCAGAAATGATCACATTAGATTCAACAGGGTTGTAAACAAATGCTGGAAAAGAGCCAACAGCAGCAATGAATGCTGCATCAAAGAGAGAACCGAAAATCGGCAACTGTGCCGCAAAGCTTTGTGATCGAATGAGGAAGCTACGCAACTCCGTGCGAAGCGCATCAATTGGTTCAAAAGTCGATACTTCTATGATCGAGAAGCCCGTCAGATCCTTTAGTTTTTCGGCAAGTATTGCGATGACTTCATCGCAACTAGTACGAAGGCTCGCGCGCAGCACATCAGCATCTTGTCTCAACGAGCTGATTTCAGCGCCCAGACGTGCAAGCGCGTCGGTATCAAGAGCGCGCTCGCAGAGGACACATTCCTGGATCGGACCGTCACCATGTTTCGCATAGTGCGTCTGCGCAGCCACAGCCTTAAGTGTAAGCTTCGAATCTTGAAGCCTTTGCTTATGTAGTTTCACCACAATCGCGAATCTTTTATCGGCCGAATCTATTGCCGCATTGATCTCATTGATAACGTGCTCGGAATTGTCGGCTAAGTTACCTAATCTAGTGAGCAATGGGCATTTTTCGGCGAATGAACCGTTGAGGTTCGAAGATGCGTAGGCATTAACGGCTGCAGCAACAGCGTTGACGACAGCACTTTGTCCGTCTGCAGTTTCAAGATCGATCGATGGCGCGATGAAATCCTTCAGCGATTTCAAATCTTCGCCTGCCGTTTTCGTCAAACTTGCCGCAATTTCAGTCAGGCCTTCTTGATGCTCTTTGGCGCGAGCCAGCCAGTCGGCAAGCAATCGAAATGGCGCAACCTCGTTTTTCAAAGTTGGAACTAGCTCGACGGATTCAGCAAACCTTCCCGCGATGCTTCTTGCTAGCGTGTCGTGATCAACCTTCTTCGGATTGCTGAGGAAAGGAGCGTTCTTTCGTGTCAGCCAAGAGACCAACTCACCTATTCCTGTAATCTGATCCAGACCGGTCAAACCAGCTACGGCATCATTCAGGCGATCATTCTGGCCTAAACGAAGATGGCCGATCCGCAGCGGCATCTCCACCGCAACATCGAGGCAATTGCGTAAGGGCTCCAGCGCTGCGTCCCACTGCTCGACGGTATACCCAGGCGCGTCGGCCTTCCAACAGCGTGTAATGGATGCTTCGTCGGTGGAACCCTTCTTTACGAAAGTGAGGGTGACTTCCGTCTTCGGCTCCTCACCTCCGATATTGATGTTCTCTGGATAAGTGGCAACCGGCGGCCATGTTCGAATTGGTTTGGTCGGCTCAGCACTACCGAAAATAGGCTGAGGCGTATTCGAAGTGTCGGTTAAACCTCCGACATCGCTGAGTCTTTGGCCCGTTAGTGCCCATGAGATCGCGCTGATTAGCGACGTCTTACCACTTCCGTTTCCGCCATGAATACAAGTTGGGCCATCCGAAAACTCCACCACAAACGGCTTAGTGCTCGCCGCACCATTGAGGCCACCAAAGCCAATCGCTTCCACTTTCCGCAGTAGCCAGATTCCGACTGTGCCAAGCATCGCATTTGGTACAGACAGCCCTTCGGGCTCAGCGGCCTCCGTGCGCGTACTCCATACGCCTTCAAGTTCAGAGAAAAGTCGATCATCAAGGCGGCCACGCGTCGTCGCTATCTCACCGGTGGCCCCTCTCTGCTCTACGGCTCCTGCAAGCGCCGAAAGAAGGTTGCGCGCCTTCACCTCTAGAAGAATTGATTCACTTTTGCCCTTGGAATCCCGCCAAGTAAGCTGGCCAGATTGCTCCAACCTTTGAAGAACCTCACGTGCAGCTCGATCCATGCAATAGTCTCCGAGCGAGCAACTTGAGCCCACTCCGGGTATCAGTGTATCGGATTCTCCGAGTAGTTGTAGAGAGGAATGCTGCATCTGCTAGAGATTGGGATGCGGAGAAGCGAGGTGAAATCACCCCGCCCGCTCAACCTCGACCAAATTCGTATTATACGTCGTCGCCCCGCACGGCGCTGACCGGTCCTCGGCCAGGACATTGGCGCAGCCCTTGGTGTCGGTGCCGTCGCTGTCAGGCGTGAACCAGGCGCCTTCCTTGATCGAGACCACGCCGGGCGCGATGCGGTCGGTGACCTTGGCGGGCAACAGCGTCGAGCCGCGGTCGTTGTAGATGTGGACCTTGTCGCCGTTCTTGATCCCGCGCGCGGCGGCGTCGGCGGTGTTGAGCCAGACGTCGTCGGGATCGACGCGCGCCAGCAGCGGCTGGTTGCCGTGGATCGAATGGGTGCGGGCGCGGGATTTCGGGCTGCACAGTTGCAACGGGAATTTGGCCCGCGCTTCGGCCGCCAGCGGCTCGATCCAGGTCGGGATCGGCGGGATGACGCCCAGGCCGTAGTAATCGGGCTTGGCGGCCAGCGCCATGGAGTAGATCTCGATCTTGCCCGAGGGCGTGGTGAACTTGTGGTTCTCGGGGTCGCGGATTTGCGCTGCGAAGGCCATGGCGTCCTGCGGCTTGGCGAAGCGCGCCACGCCGTTTTTGGCGAAGGCCTCGTAGTCGTCGACGGCGCCGGCGGTCAGCTCGCGCAGCCACTGGTCCTCGGTCTTGTCGTCGTAGTCGTTGATGCCGAGGCGCGCCGAGAGGTCGGCGAAGATGTCCATGTCGTTGCGGCACTCGTACATCGGCTCGATCGCCTGCTTCATGTAGATCGCGTAGTGCCCGGCGCCCGCCCAGGGCGTGTGCACGTCGTTGCGTTCCCAGAAGGTGGTGGCCGGCAGCACGATGTCGGCATGGCGCGCCGTCGGCGTCAGGAAGTGGTCCTGCACGACGATGAACTCCACGCCGTCGAGCGACCTGGCCATCTTGTTGGCGTTGGGGCACTGGTTGAAGAGATCGCCGCCGGCCGAATAGATCATCTTGATGTCGGCCGGGTAGCCGCCGCTCTTGCCCCTGGCCAGGAGATCGGCGAGCAGCGGCGTCGAAACTTTTGAGTCAATCGGGTTGGTGCCGGCGGGCAGGCTCTTGATGCCGCTGCGGCCCGTCGAGCCGTTGCTGACGCCGGAGTTGCCGCCGACGATACCGATATTGCCGGTGAGGGCGGCCAGCGCATAGGCGGCGCGGTGGAACTGCTCGCCGAAGGCGGTGCGGCCGGGCGCGTAGCCGCACTGGAGTGCGGCCGGCTTGGTGGTGGCGAACTCGCGCGCGAGGCGGCGCAGCGTTTCGGCGGGGATGCCGCAGAGGGGCTCGGCCCATTCCGGCGTCTTGGGCACGCCGTCGATCTCGCCCAGCAGATAGGATTTGTACGAGGCGCCGACGGGCGCGCCCTCGGGCAGGTGGGCATCGTCGAAGCCCAGCACGTGGCGGTCGCAATAGGCCTGGTCGTGCAGGCCTTCGCTGACAATGACCTGGGCCATGGCGATCAGGGCGGCGGCATCGCTCGAGGGCTTGATGAAGATGTGCTCGTCGGCCAGCGCCTGGCTGGTGCGGGTGCGGCGCGGGTCGACGCAGACGATGCGCACGCCCTTCTGCTTGGCGTCCTTGAGGAATTCCTGGGTGCCGGTGCCGAAATGGCCGTCGGCGGGGCTCCAGCCCCACATCAGGATGAGCTTGGAGTTCTGGTAGTCGGTGGGTTCGCGGCCCGAGGTCTTGTAATCGGCCTTGGCGCCGAAGGTAATGCGCACGGCGAAGACTTCGGCCTCGGCCGACATGTTCGACCACAGCTCGGTGCAGCCGCCGAACTTGTACATGAAGCGCTTGGAGACGCCGAAGCCATGCAGCGCCGCCGTCGTGCCCGAGCGCGAGGCGTCGAGGAAGGCTGCGTTGCCGTGCTCGCGGCGGATGCGCAGCATCTCAGCGGCGACACGGTTCAGCGCCTCGTCCCAGGAGATACGCTCGAAGGTGCCCGAACCCCGTGGCCCGGTGCGGCGCATCGGGTATTGCAGGCGGTCCTTGTGATAGAGGCGCTCGATCTGACCGACGCCGCGGGCGCAGGCATGGAGCGGCGGCAGTTCGGGCGTCCAGCGCGCCGGGTCGGTCGAGATCTTGACGATCCTGCCGCCCTCGACATGGGCGTTGACGACGCAGCGGCCGCCGCAGTTATGGCCGCAGGTGCTGGTGACGATGGTCTCGCCCGCGCGCTCGGCGCGGCGGGGCTTCTGGTAGATCGTCGCGGCGGGAATATTCTGGTCGGGCATGCGGCACCTCTGCGGGGCAAGGGTAGCCGCAAAAGAAAGAGCCGGCGACAGGGATGTCGCCGGCTCGATCTGGATCTTGTGACTGCGTCTTTGAAGACGCCGTCTTAGCGAAAGCCGAGTATCAGCCCGCCTTGATGTTGACGGCGGCATCCTTGCCGCGCTCGTTCGCCACTTCGTAGCTGACCTTCTGGCCTTCGTTCAGGCCGTTCAGGCCCGCACGCTCGACCGCGCTGATGTGGACGAAGACGTCCTTGCCACCGTTGTCCGGCTGAATGAAACCGAAGCCCTTGGTCGCGTTGAACCACTTAACCGTGCCTGTAGCCATAACGTATCCTAATAATGCGAGCCGTGGACAGAGGACGGTGCGCCCGCGGCAGCCGTCCGAGCCCTAGACAGCAGGAACTGTGCTAGCCTGTCAAGCCACGGAAACGCCTCCACAACCGAGTTTGGAACCGCTGGAACCCTTCGGCGTTAGCGCTTTGCCAGCAAGTCTATCTCTACTTTGGCGCCCCGGGCCAGACCGGTGACGCCGATACAGGTCCGGGCGGGCCGCCGGTCGGGCGGAAAGTAGCTCGCGTAGACGGCGTTCATCTTCGGGTAATCGGGCTCGAAGTCCGTGAGATAGATGCGGGCATATATGACGTGCTCGAGGCCGAGCTTCAGTCCTGCCAGCACGATCTTGAGATTCTCCATTACCCGGACGGTCTGGCCCTCGACGTCGGGCGCCAGCGGCTTGGCATCGTCGTCGGGGTCGGTCGGCATCTGGCCGGTAACAAAAACCCAACCATCGGTTTCGACGGCATGACTGAAGGGTGCCACGGGCGTCGGCGCGCCGGGGATCATGAAGAAGAGAGGCGGGCTCATTATCTGGTCTCTTTCTGTTAGTTTCGATCAATGACGAGCAAGACGCGTACCCTCATCCTCCTCCCGGGCTACATGTGCGATGCCGATCTGTGGACCGACATGCTGCCCGATCTCGCCGCCCTTGGTGCGGTGCAACACGGCAATGTCCATGCCGACACTACACTCGATGGCATGGCGCGGCGCGTTCTTGCCGACGCCCCCGAGCAGTTCATCCTGGTTGGCTTCTCGATGGGGGGCTTCGTGGCGCGGGTGCTGACGCTGATGGCGCCGGAGCGCGTCGCGGGCGTGGCCTTCGTCGCCTCCTCGGCGCGCGGCTATTCGGCGGAGGAGACGGCCAAGCGGCAGGCCGGCGCCGGACCGGGCGGGCGCACCCCGCGCTCGACGACCGGTGCGCCCTCCAGCGCTATCGGCCTGCATCCCGATCGCGAGAACGACCCCATGCTGCTGGACCGGCTGCGCGGCATGCAGCGCCGGCTCGGCCCCGAGGTGCGCAAGCGCCAGGCTGCCCTGGTGCGGATCGACGGCTATGCCGACCTCGCGCGCATCGCCTGCCCGGCGCTGGTCGTGGCCTGCCGGCAGGACCGCCTGCGCAGCTTCGCCGAGACCGAACGCATGGCCGCCTGCCTGCCGCACGCCCGCTTCGAGGTCATCGAGGACTGCGGCCACATGGCGCCACTGGAGAAGCCGCGCGCGTTGGCGGCGTTGCTGGCCCGTTGGATCAAGGACGAAAATCTCTAACCTGGAAGCGCATCAGGCGCGGCCGCCATCCACGGTGAAGTTCTGCGCCGTCACCAGCCGGCTGTCGTCGGCGCCGAGCCACAGCGCCATGCGGGCGATGTCGGGCGGGTAGAGTTTCTCCTTGAGGCATTGCGCGACCATCTGCGCCTTCTCGGCTTCCGGCGTCAGCCAGAGGTCGATCTGGCGCTGGGTCATGATCCAGCCCGGCGTGATGGCGTTGAGGCGAATTTTGTCGGCGCCGAGATCGCGGGCGAGACCGCGCGTCATGCCGATCACCGCGGCCTTGGCCGCCTGGTAGACCGAAAGGTTAGCCGTCATGGTGTGATAGCTGATCGAGCTGAAGTTCACGATCGAGCCGCCGCCGGCCTGCTTCATGCCGGGCGCCACCGACTGGATCGCGAAGTAAGCATGGCGCAGGTTGACCGCCATGCGCTCGTTCCAGAAATCCTCCGTCACCTTGTCGATGGTGTGGCGGTCGTCGCGCGCGGCGTTGTTGATCAGCACGGTGATGGCGCCGAGTTTTTTGCCAACATCGGCCAGCACGGATTGATAGGCGGCGAGGTCGCGGATGTCGCATTTCGTGTAGAGCGGCGCGGTATGGCCGGCCGCCGCGATCTTCTTCACCAGCGCGGTCGAGGCGGCATCGTCGATATCGACGAAGGCCACCTTCGAGCCCTGCTCGGCGAAATGCTCGACGATCGAGCCACCGATGCCCGAGCCGCCGCCCGAGACGAAGACGGTGCGGCCCTTGAGACTGGGATAGACGGCGAAGCTCGACATGGGACCTCTCAGAAGTTGGAAACGCGAAAGACGATCTCGCCGGCCAGCGTCGCACCGGCGGCAAGCCGTGTCATGCCGAGCTGGCCATTGGCGTGGCTCACCGGCTCGACGCAGAAAAACGGACGTTCGGGGGGGATGAAGACGACGAGATGGCGGAAGATTTCGCTCGCCGCGATGTCGAGACGAAGCTTTTGCCGGGGCCAGGAGATCGTGGCTCGACCGTCCCAGCCTTCAAAGCAATTATCGAGAGCGATGTCGTTCACGCGGCGTGACGAGGCGAAGTCCCACTTGTCCGGCACCGCGATGCGCTCGACCGGCAGGACTTCGGCATCGGCCAGCCAGACATGCGTCGTGCGGCAGGCGAGTTCGGTCGCCGCGTCGCGCGTGAAGAAGGGATGCAGGCCAAGGCCGGCGGGCACGGCGCGCGCCTCGAGGTTTTCCAGGCTCATGCGAACAGCCAGCGCATCGGCATCGAGACGGTAGGTCTGCCGGGCGCGATAGCGGAAGGGCCAGCCTTCCCGGCCCGCGTGCTTATAGACGATCTCGGCCGACTGCCCGTCGCTGCGCTCGACGGTCCAGACCTTGGCCCAGCCGTCACCATGCATGGGATGGCGCTGGCCTGACCAGTTGGGCTGCAGCCGGATCTCTTCACCGTTAAAAATGAGATGACCGTCGGCGATCCGGTTGGAGAACGGCACCAGCGGATAGGCGGCGCCGTTGTTGCCGCGTCCCGAGGCGACGGCTTCGGGAGTCATGGGCCGCAGCAGGTCGATCCCGTCCGCCGTGAAACGCGCGATCGAGCCGCCGGCCCCGGGCGCAAGATCCACGCCAAGCCGGCCGGCGCGTAACGACAAAAGAGTCATGGATTCGGCGCTGGCTGCATCGGGTTCGCATGATAGGCTTTCGGCCGTCAGTTGGGCAGCGGGGGCAATCAAATGAGTGAAGACATCATCGCCAAATGGGAAATCAGCCGGCGTCGCGCCCTGGGTGGCGCAGCGGCTCTCGGTGCTGGTCTTGGAATGGCTGGCGCCTCGGGCGCGGCCCTGGGCCAGGCGGCGGGACCGTGGAGCACGCCACCCAAGACCAAGGTCGACCGCCTCAACTTCGTCGTCTGGACCTATGGCGACATCTACACCCGCATCGCCAAGCAGTTCGAAGCCGACTGGGGCGTCAAGGTCGACGCGACGATCTCGTCCTTCAACGATCATCCGGCCAAGCTGACGACGATGTATGCGGCGGGCGAGAAGATCGATGTCTCGCAATCCTCGCCGTTCTCCTTCCCCAACTTCGTGAGCCAGGGCTTGGTCGAGCCGCTCGACGACATGCCGGGCGCCGCCGACTACGCCAAGGACTTCACGCCCTTCACCAAGCAGGTCGCGATGGTGAATGGCAAGCTGATGGGCCTGCCCTACTTCGCCACCGCCTGGGTGTGGAACTACTACACCGAGATGCTGGAGAAGCTGAAGATCGACAAGCCCTTCGCCACCTATGAGGAGCTGATCGAGCATTGCCTCAAGGCGAAGAAGGACGGCGTGTCGCGCTATCCGATCCTGTGGATCGCCGGTGTCGGCCTCGAGCAGCTGCCGGGCACCTGGTACCAGATGACCTGGAACAAGGGCGGCATGTTCTTCGACAAGCAGGGCAACCACATGCTGGGCGCCGGCTCGATCGCCCGCGAGACGCTGAAATGGTGGGCCAATACTTTCGAGAAGGGCCTCGACATCGCCGATCCCGAATCGCTCAAGGTGCAGTTCACCTCGGGCGCCAAGGCCTTCGGCGCCGGCAAGAACCTCTATCGCGGCCCGAGCCATCACTACGGCCTCAACATCGTCAACGATCCGGCGCAGTCGCCGATCGCCGGCAAGGTCAAGGTCCATGGCTCACCGGGCGACGGCAAGACCATTGCCGACGCCCATGTCTATTTCATCACCACGGCCAACCGGAACAAGGAATGGGCGTGGAAGCTGCTGCAGTATCTCGGCGGCAAGACCAAGGACGGCGTCTACACGCAAGCCATCAGCCTCGCCAAGGATGCCATGCTGGGTTCGGGCTACACCTCGGTCATGAACAGCGATGCCATCAAGACCGGCTGGGCGCCGTGGGGCGACGTGCCGGAGATCCTCAAGATCTGGGAGAAGTCGGCCTATATCGGCGACGTCTGCTCGTCGATCTATCAGCCCTGGCATTTCCCCTGGACCGACCAGCTCAACATCGAGGTCCAGAAGTGCCTGACCGGCCAGATCACGGCCGACGCCTGCTGCGACAACCTGATCAAGGGCATCGCCGACGCCAAGCGCAAGGTGTGATGCCAACCGCGACCACGACTCGCCGCCGGCCCTGGTACCGGCGCGAGCTTTCGGCCGGCGGCTTCGCGTTCTTCATGAACGTGCCGACGCTGGCCTGCCTTGGCCTCGTGCTGGCCTATCCGGTGATCTATGCCGGCTATCTCTCGGTGCATCGCGTTGGGCTGGGCCAGTTGCGCAGCGGCATCTTCGCCTTCAACGGCTGGGACAATTACAGCCGCGTGCTGGAAGACCCGCTGTTCTGGGTGGCGCTGAAGAACACGCTGATCTTCACCACCGTCACCGTCGCCAGCGAGATCGTGCTGGCCGTGGCCATTGCGCTGCTGATCAACCAGACCGGCGTCTGGACCTCGCGCGTCACGCGCTTCCTCATCCTGCTGCCCTATGCCGTGCCGCCGATCGCCAACGGCCTGATCTGGGCCTTCCTCTACAGCTTCCAGTTCGGCTTCCTCAATCGCATCCTGTTCAGCGCCGGCCTCATCACCGACCCGATCAACTGGTCGGGCAATCCCGACACCGCGCTCTATGCCGTGGCCGTGCCCTATATCTGGCGCACCCTGCCCTTCGCCATCATCCTGGTGCACGCGGCCCTCCAGGGCATCCCGCGCGATCTCTACGAGCAGGCCGCCATCGACGGCGCCAATGCCTGGCACCGCTTCCGCCACATCACCCTGCCGATGCTGCAGCAGATCATCGCCATCATCCTGATCCTGCGCACCGCCTTCGCGTTTGCCGTCTTCGAGGAAATCCTGGCGATCACCCAGGGCGGGCCGGGCGACGCCACCTGGGTGGCGGCCTGGTACAGCTACAAGATCACCTTCGCGCCGCCCAACAACTTCGGCATGGGCTCGGCTTCGGCCTTCATCCTGGCGCTGATGATCGGCGCTATAGCATTGGTCTATATCCGCCTGATCTACCGCCGCGTGAGCCTCTGATGTTCAAGACCACGCGCACCACCCGCCTGCTGCTGCATGCCGCCAACCTGACGGTGATCTTCTTCATCCTGCTGCCGCTGCTGGCCGTCTTCATCGGCAGCATCCAGTCGGAGAAGGCGCTGCAGGCCGATACGCGCCGGTTGATGCCGCTGGAATTTACCCTCGACAACTTCACGGTGATCCTGAGCAAGGGCGAGCAGAGGGGCAAAATCTTCGACCAGGTCACCTACCTGCCCGACAACATCAAGAGCTTCTACACGGCCTTCCTCAACTCGGCGATCGTCGCCAGTTCGGTGACGTTCCTGACACTGCTCTTCGGCTCGCTCTCGGCCTACACCATCGCCCGCCAGCGCTTCAAATGGACCCTGTTCCTGCTGCAGGCCAACATCGTCGCGCGCTTCGTGCCGGTCATCGTGCTGATGATCCCGCTCTATGTCGTCATGCGCTCGATCGGCCAGCTCAATTCGCTGACCGGCGTCATCGTGGCCGAAACCGGCTTCCTGCTGCCCTATGCCATCCTGATCCTGGCGCCCTACTTCGACACCATCCCGACCGAGCTGGAAGAGGCCGCCCGTATCGACGGCTGCACGCGGCTCACCGCCTTCGTGCGCATCGTGCTGCCGCTGGCGACACCGGCGCTGGCGGCCTGCGGCGTCATCATGTTCATCATCTCCTGGCACGAGCTCCTGATCCCGCTGATCCTCAATGCCCGGCCGGATTACATGACCTTGCCCGTGGTCATCGCCAGCCTGGTCGGCGACGTCCATGTCTTCTTCAACCTGATGATGGCGATTTGCCTGCTCGCGCTGCTGCCCACCGTGGTGCTGGTGGCGCTGCTGCAGAAGTACATCGTCGAGGGCCTGTCGGCCGGCGCCGTGAAGGGCTGATCCGCTCCGCGACACCGCCTTATGGCCTACCGAAGAGCGACCGGACTATGATCCGTCGCCATTTTAACAAGACGGAAAGGAAACGCTGATATGTCGGTGAACATGCTGAAGAGGCGTCTCGATGCGGGCAAGGCCTGCGTCAACGCCTGGCTGGCCATCCCGAGCGGCTTCTCGGCCGAGGTTATGGCGCAATGCGGCTGGGACAGCGTCACCGTCGACATGCAGCACGGCGTGCAGGACTACCACTCGATGATCGCCTGCTTCCAGGCGATGGACAAATATCCAACCACCTCGCTGGTTCGCGTGCCGTGGAACGAGCCGGGCATCATCGGCAAGGTCCTCGATGGCGGCGCCTGGGGCGTCATCTGCCCGATGGTCAATAACGCGGTCGAGGCCAAGGCGCTGGTCTCCTACAGCCTCTATCCGCCCCGGGGCAAACGCTCCAACGGCCCGATTCGCGCCGGCGCCTATGGCGAGGCCACGCCCTATCAGGCGACGGCCAATGACGAGGTGCTGATCATCCCGATGATCGAGACACAGGAAGCGATCGACAATATCGACGCCATCCTCGACGTGCCGGGCATCAGCGGTATCTATGTCGGCCCCTCCGATCTCGGCCTGTCGCTCGGCCTCGTGCCCAAGCTCGACCGCGATGAGCCGCAGGTCCTCAAGATCTACGAGAAGCTCGTGGCCGCCTGCAAGAAGCGCAAGCAGTTCGCCGGCATCCACAACGGCACGGCGAGCTACGCCGCAAAGGCGTTCGGTATGGGCTTCCAGCTCTGCACGATCGCCAACGACTCCGGCCTGATGGCGATGGCCGCCAAGGGCGCCGTCACCACCTTCCGCAAGGAAGCCGGCGCGGCCGCCGACAAATAGCGCTGGCACGGCCTTTGCGTCCTCCGCCGCAACAAACGGTGGGGGACGCAAAGGGGTGTTCTCCGAGCCTCTCCTCCTGTCGGGGGAAGAGGAACATGATGAAGAATATGATCAGAAACGCCCTCCTTCCCGACGGCACGGTGCGCGATATCGAAATCGTGGACGGCAGTATCGCCGCCATACTGCCGCCGACCGCCGGCGACGGCCTCGACCTCGGCGGTGCGCTGCTGCTGCCGCCGCTGATCGACGGCCATATCCATCTCGACAAGACGCTGCTGGGCCTGGCCTGGGTGCCCAACGAATCGGGCCCCAACGTCGCCGACCGCATCGCCACAGAAAAGCGCGTGCGGGAAAAGCGCAATGTCTCGGAGGAAGAGACCGGCGCCAACCTGGTGCGCCAGGTCATGGCCAGCGGCACGCTGCACATGCGCTGTCATGTCGATATCGACAACCAGCTTGGTCTGAAGAACCTGCATGCCATCCTGAAGGTGCGCGAGACGTTTCGAGATTTCGTGACGATCCAGATCGTGGCCTTCCCGCAAAGCGGCGTCCTGCGCTCGCCCGGCACCGCCGAGCTGCTCGATGCCGCCATCGCCGAGGGGGCCGACCTGCTAGGTGGCCTCGATCCTATCGGTATCGACGGCGATCTCGATGGGCAACTCAACGCAATCTTTGGTATCGCCGAGAAGCGCGGCGTCGGTCTCGACATTCACCTGCACGACGGTGGCGAGGGCGGCATTGCGCAACAGGTGGCAATCGCCGAGCGTGCCGTGGCGCATGGTCTCAGCGGCCGCGTCGCCATCAGCCACGCCTTCGCGCTGGGATCGGTGCCGATCGAACTGGCGACTCGCACCGCCGATACGCTGGCCAAATCGGGCGTCGCCATCATGAGCCACGGCCCCGGCGCCTCGCCCATGCCACCTGTGAAAATGCTGCGCGAGCATGGCGTCGAGGTCTTCGGCGGCTCGGACAATATCCGCGATGCCTGGTCGCCTTTCGGCAATGGCGACATGCTCGACCGCGCCATGATCATCGGCTACCGCGCCAACTTCCGCCGCGACGAGGAACTGGAGATCGGCTTCGACATGGTGACGGCCGCACCGGCACGCGTGATTGGTCTCACGCCCTACGGCATCGCCGTAGGATCGCCGGCCGATTTCATCGTAGTGGAGGCCGGCTCGGTGGCCGAGGCCGTGGCGACACGGCCCCGGCGCAAGATGGTCATCAAGACGGGGCGCGTGATTGCCCGTGACGGCGTTCTCGTTTGATCAAGCCGCTTGGGCTGTCTTGACCGGCCCCCAGGACTTCAGCACCGGCAGCACTTCCTTGGCGAAGAGCTTCAACCCACGCTCCGAGACCTCATAGGGCGTGCCGCCGAAGCGGAAGGCGACGTTCATTTCGAAGTCGCCCAGGACCTTCCGGCGCTCCTCGATGCCGCGCAGGATCTTGTCGGGCGTGCCCCAGCTCGCAGCCTGCATGAAGCCGTTCACCGCACCTTCGAGCCCGCCCTTGCGCGCAATTTCGGCCTTCTGCTGGTAGGCATCGTAGCCCTTCACCGTCTTGAAGTGCTCGCCGAGGAATTCGTAGTGATGGAAATTGCTCTCGACGAACTTGCCCTGGTACTGGCGCGCCTCATCCTCGATCGTGGCCTTGTCGGAGCCACAGACGCAGAACTCGGTGAGCATGATGCTGGGCGGCTCGGTGCCGTGATACTGGCGATGCAGCTTGCGGCCGTGTTCGATTACCGGCGCCCGCATCTCCCACGGCCGGTCGGCGAACATCACCAGATGGGCGCCGAGCTTGGCGCCTGAATCGACGGAATCCTCGCTCGAGGCCACGGCGTAGATGCGGCCATCGAAAGAGTGCTGCGGCCGCGGCCGGATCTCGACGCGCGGCTGCTTGTAGTACTTGCCGGTGCCTTCCATGAAGCCGGTCTTCAGCGCCTCGACGATCATCGGTGCGGCTTCGTCGAAACGGCCGCGCGATTCATCCATGCTGAGGCGAAAGGCATTGAACTCGCGGCGCGCCAGGCCGCGTCCCATGCCCAGCCGCAGCCGGCCCTTGCTCAGCAGGTCGAGTACGGCAGCATTCTCCGCGACACGCAGCGGATCGTGCCACGGCAGGATGACGGCCGCTGTTCCGACATCGATGTTCGGATGCTTCGCCGCGAGATGTGTCATGAGGTGGATATTGTCGGGAACGAACGAGTAATCGTTGAAGTGATGCTCGGCCGACCACAGACAATCGAAGCCGGAATCGGCGGCGATCGCCGCCAGCCGCAACTCCTCGTCCCAGACGCGGGAATCGGAACAATTCTCCCAGCCATAGCTGGCGAAGACCATCATCATGCCGACGTCCATCGGGCTTCCTCCAATTTCCTGTTCTTGGAGAAATGCTTTCATGGGTCGAGGCCCGCCGCAAGCGCCTAGGCGACGATCTCGCCCCGAAAAGCCCAGCGGGTCATGCGCTTTTCGACCGTGGCGCAGACGGCGTACATCAGCACGCCCATGATGGCGATGGCGAAGAGGCCGGCGAAGGTCGTCGGCGCGTCGTTGCGCGCGCTGGCCGAGAGCATGAGGAAGCCGATGCCGTTGTTGCCGCCCACCGTCTCGGAAATCACCGAGCCGATGAAGGCCAGGGTGATCGCCACCTTGAGGCTCGCGAAGAGGTAGGGCATGGCACGGGGAATGCCGACCTTGGTCAGGATTTCGAATCGCGTGGCGCCGAGGCTGCGCAGCACGTCACGCATTTCGGGCTCAATCGTGGCGAGCCCGGTCGCCACGTTCACCACGATGGGAAAGAAGCTGATGACGAAGGCGGTGATGACGGCGGGCAGCGAACCCACGCCCACCCAGATCATCAGGATCGGCACGATCGCCACCTTGGGGACCGCGTTGAAGGCGATCAACAGCGGATAGAGTCCGGAATAGACGAAGGGCGAGGCGCCGATGGCGAGGCCGAGCAGCAGGCCGAAGGCGATGGCCAGCAGGAAGCCGATCGTGGTCGTCCACAAAGTGTCCCAGCAATAGGACATCAGGATGCCGAAACGCTGGACGAAGACGGTGAAGATCTTGCTCGGGCGCGGCAGGATGATCTCCTGCACATCGAAGGCGACGCAGCAAATTTCCCAGACGATCAGTAGCGCCGCCAGTACCAGCCACGGCATGGCGATCCGCAGCGCCTCGCGCTGGAGCGGGCTCATGCATGCTCCTGGTGGATGCGGTCGCGCAGCTCATGAACGATCTCGACGAAATGCGGCTCGAAGGTGGTGGCGAGCGTCCGTGGGCGCGGGATCTCGATCTTCTTGCTCATAATGATGCGGCCGGGCCGCCGGCTCATGACGTAGACGGTGTCGGCCAGGAACACTGCCTCGCGCAAGTCGTGCGTCACCAGCACGCCGGTGAACTTCTTCTCCAACCACAGCGCCTGCATGACGCCCCACAATTCCTCGCGCGTGAAGGCATCGAGGGCGCCGAAGGGTTCGTCGAGCATCAGCAGCTCGGGCTCGTGGATCAGCGCGCGGCACAGGTTGGAGCGCTGCTGCATGCCGCCCGAGAGTTGCCAGGGGAACTTGTCGGCAAAATCGGCAAGACCCACGGTCCGCAGCAGCTTCATGCCACGCTCGACATACTCGGCGCGATTGGACCGGAAGCGACGCTTGTGCGGCTCGACCACCTCCATGGGCAGCAGGATATTGTCCATGGTGCTGCGCCACGGCATCAGAGTCGGGTTCTGGAAGGCCATGCCGACGCCCTTGATCGGCGCCGTGACCTTCTTGCCCGATACCCGCACCTCGCCGCCCGAGGCGGGCAGCAGGCCGGTGACCAGCTTCATGATCGTCGACTTGCCGCAGCCCGAGGGCCCGACGACGGCGATAAATTCGCCCTTCTCGATGCTGAAGGTGGCATCGGCCAGCGCCAGCGTCGTGTCCTTGCCCAGCCGGTAAGTGAGGCTCACCCCATTGAGGTCGACGAAAGCCACGTTCTTATTTGGCAACCATCCGGTCCGCCTTGGGCGGCAGGAACTTGTTGGTGAAAACCTTGTCCGGTGCCGGCGCTTCCGGCAGGCCGAAGGCTTCCGACACCAGCTTGACCGAACGGGCGAAGCGCTCGGCATCGACATCGCCCATGCCATTGGCCTTGACGTAAGGTGTCAGGATATTGGTCTGCAGCGAGAGCTGCAGACGCTCGGTCTCCAGCGTCTCGTCGATCAGCGGATCGCGCTTCTTTGCAGCGGCGATACCGGCCTTGTTGTCCGCGATGACGTCCTTCCAGCCCTTGACGGTGGCGGCGATGAAGCCCTTCACGGCTTTTTCGTTCTTGGCCATCTCGGGCGAGACCACGATGCCGTTGCCGTAGACGTCCAGGCCGAAGTCGACGTAGCGCATGGCCACGATGTCGTCGAACTTCACGCCCCGCGCCTTGAGGTCGAGCATCGAGGAGAAGTAATGGCCGGAGATGAAGTCGACCGTGCCCTGCACCAGGCTCTGCTCGCGCAGCTGCGGGGTGAGGTTCACATGCTCCCACTTGGCGATGCCGTTCTTCTTGGCAAAGGCCGGAAAGAGGCGGAAGGAGGCGTCGAAGACCGGCGCACCCAGCTTCTTGCCCTCGAGATCCTTGGGCGTCTTGATGCCGCTCTTCTTCAAGGCATAAACGCCGAAGGGCGCGAAATCGTAGGCCATGAAGACGCAGAGCACTTCCTTGCCCGGGTTCTTGGCGTTGTACTCAATGGTCGAATTCACATCGGCGAAGCCGATCTGGTAGGCGCCGGTGGCGACGCGCTGAACCGCACCGGCAGAGCCCTGGCCGGGATCCATGGTGACGTCGAGGCCTTCGGCCTTGTAGTAGCCCTTCTCCAGCGCCACCAGGAAGGGTGAGGTCGGGCCCTGGAAAACCCAGTCCAGCGTGAATTTGATGGGGGTCTGCGCCACCGCCGGCAGGCTGCCGAATGCAAGTGCGAGGGCCGCCGCGCCGCCCAGGAATTTGCCGATACCGATCATGTCTTGAAGCCCCCTGATTCGTTCTCTCATTAAAGCGACTCTTAAGCGGACCTTCACGGTCCGCCAAGGGGATATCAGGCAGATTCTATGCCAGCCTGCTGGGTCGATACCAAGCGGCTGAAGGCGCCGCCCTGGGCCAGAAGTTCCTGATAGCCGCCCTGCTCGACGACACGGCCGTGTTCGAACACGACCACCTGGTTGGCGTCGCGAATGGTCGAGAGGCGATGAGCAATGACGAAGGTCGTGCGGCCGGCCATCAGCACCTTCAGCGCTTTCTGGATGCGCGCCTCGGTGACGGCGTCGAGTGCGCTGGTCGCTTCGTCGAGAATCAGGATCGGTGGGTTCTTCAAAAGCGCCCGCGCGATGGCCAGGCGCTGGCGCTCGCCACCCGACAGGGTCGTGCCGCGCTCGCCGACCAGCGTGTCGTAGCCCTGCGGCTGGCGCATGATGAAGTCGTGCGCTTCGGCGAGGTGGGCGGCCTCCTCGAGCTCGGCCTGCGTCGCGTCGGGCTTGCCGATGCGCAGATTGTCGCCGATCGAGCGATAGAACATCGTCGAGTCCTGGAAGACCACCCCGATATTGTGACGCAGGGATTCCAGCCTAATGTCGCGATGGTCGACGCCGTCGATGCGGATGACGCCCGACTGGCCATCCCACATCCGGTGCAACAGCGACAACGCCGTGCTCTTGCCGGCGCCGGTCGGGCCAACGAAAGCAACCGTGGCCCCCGCCGGCGCCTTCAGCGAGAAATGCACCAGCGCCGGGCGCTTACCGTCATAGGAGAAGTTGATGTCGTCGAATTCGACCTCTCCCTTGGCGCGGCCGATGTCGATGCCATTGGGCTTGTCCGGCACCGAAGACGTGGCGTCAAGAATGCGGAAGAAATCGCCGAGCGAGGGCATCTGGAAGAAGATGCGGCTGACGAAGCCCGAGGCTTGGTCCATGCGTCCGATCAGCATGGTGGCGAAGCCCATGAAGCTCACGATCTCGCCCACCGTGGCCTCGCCCTTGGTATAGAGCCAGGTGCCCATGACGAAGATGGCGATCACGGTGATGGTCGAGGCGGCGCGCGTCATGACGGAGAGCAGCGCCCACCAATTCAGCACGGGAAACTGTGCCGCCAGGGTCTCGCCGATGACACGGTGCATCTCACGCGTCTCGGACTTCAAGCGCACGAAGCTCTGGATCAGGTTGATGTTGCCCAGCGCGTCGCCCGCCCGGCCCGCCAGCTCGCTATGCAGGTCTTCGACGATTTTCTGCAGCCGGTCGGTGCGGTTGACGATCCACACGTTCATGACGGCGAAGAACAGGATCAGCACGATCAGCAGCGAGGCCAGGCGCCAGTTCATGAACATGCTGAGCGGCAGCATGATGAACAGTGCCACCATCGTCGCCAGGTTTTCGCGGAAGAACGACAGCCAGATGCCGAACAGGTTGTCGACGCCAGTCAGCATGATCTTGATCAGGCGGCCGGAATGCTGAGAGTTGTGGAAGGAGAACGGCAGGATGAGCAGATGCTCGAAATAGCTCGACATGGCGCCGAGGCGACGGCGATGCGCCATGCGATCGGCCTGCAGCGACACCACCATATTGGCGGCGATGCCGCCCAGCCCGATGGCGGCCCATAGCGTCAGGATCGCGATGGCGTCGCGCCACAGGATCTCGACCGGCTTGTTGCGCGCCGTGGTCAGCAGGTCGATGACTTGGCCGAACAGCACCGGCTCGTAGAACTGCAGGCCAGCTACCGCGACATTGGCGATGGCCAGCAGAACAGCGAGGCCTTTCTCGGCCCGCAGCAACCCGATCACCCGGCCATAGACACGGAAAAATTCCATTTTATTGCCAGGCGATCGTTTGCGCTTAGGCGGTGGCTTCGCCGAGGAAGCGCTCGACGGTGTTGACGAAGAAGCTGACGCCGAACGGAATGGCCATGTCGTTGAAGTCGTAACGCGAGTTGTGCAGACCGGCGCCGTTTCCGTCTTCGCCGCCATTGCCCAGCCAGACCATGGCGCCCGGCACCTTCTCCAGCATGTAGGAGAAGTCCTCGGCGCCCATGCTGGCCGTCACGTTGTCGCGCACGTTGTTGCCGCCGCAGACGCCGGCCGCCACGTCGATGGCGAAGGCGGCGCGCTGGGCATTGTTGATGGTCGGCGGATAGCCATAGCGGTATTCGACGTCGATCTTGAGGCCGTACATCTGGGCAGCACCGGCGCAGATCTCGCGGATGCGCGCTTCGATCAGCTTGCGGGCCTCCGGCGTCGTAGTACGCGTCGTGCCGCCGACATGGGCGTCGGTCGGAATGACGTTATAGGCCGAGCCACCCTTGACGAAGCCGACGGTGACCACGGCATTGGCGAAGGGGTCCATGTTACGGCTGACGATGGTCTGCAGCGACAGCACGAGGTTGGCCGCCACGATCAGCGGATCGTTGCTGAGATGCGGATGGGCGGCGTGGCCGCCCTTGCCCGAAATGCGCAGGTCCCAACGGTCGGCGGCGGCCAGCAGCGGGCCGGGCTTGGTGGCGATCATGCCGAGCGGCAGGCCGGGCTTGTTGTGGATGGCAAAAACGGCGTCGCAGGGAAATTTCTCGAACAGGCCATCGTCGATCATCGCTTTGCCGCCGCCGCCGCCCTCTTCGGCCGGCTGGAAGATGAAGTGCACGGCGCCTTCGAAGTCTTTCTTCTCGCTCAATACCTTGGCGGCGCCCAGCAGCATGGCGGTGTGACCGTCGTGGCCGCAAGCATGCATGCGCCCGGCGTTCTGCGACTTGTGTTCGAAATCGTTGGTCTCATCCATCGGCAGGCAGTCCATATCGGCGCGGAGCCCAATCGCTTTCAAGGAGTTGCCCCGGCGCAAGGTTCCGACCAAGCCGGTCTTGCCGAGGCCGCGCGTCACCTCAAGGCCCCATTCCGCGAGCTTCGAGGCCACGATGTCGGAGGTGCGGTTCTCCTCGTACGCCAGCTCGGGATGAGCGTGGATATCGCGGCGGATGGCGGAAATCTCGCCTTGGATATCGA
>JBBRFD010000072.1:0-20850 GCA_038224985.1 Reyranellales bacterium | reverse complement strand
CACAGACCTTCAGGCCGCCATCAACCGCTTCGTCGCCGAAACCAACAATCAACCAAAGCCATTCGTCTGGACTGCCGATCCCAAAAAGATCATCGCCGCTGTCAGAAGAGGGCACCAAGTGTTAGATTCGTTCCACTAGGTCTTTCTCCCCGCGCCTTTCAGGTTGAGCAGGTTGCCGCCCAGGATCAGCGCGGCGCCCAGCGCCGTGAAAAGGTCGATGCTCTCGCTATAGACCAGCCATCCTGTCAATGCCGCCAACGGCACGCGCAGGAAGTCCATGGGCACGACGACCATCGCATCGGCATAGGTCAGCGCGCGTGTCATGCAGTAGTGCGAGTAGGTGCCGCAGAAGGCGATGACGCCGATCCACAACCAGGCATGGGCCGAGGGCCAGCGCCACAGGACGAGTGCCGGCACGAGGCCGATGATCGACTGGATGATCATCATCCAGAACAGGATGGTGACGGGCGTCTCGCTGCGCGTCAGCACCTTCAGCAGGATGACGCCGGTGGCGAAGCCGAGCGCGGCACCGAGCGCGATCAGCTGGCCCGAGTCGATCGTGCCGGAGAAGGGTCGCACGATGACGATGACACCGACCAGCCCGAGCACGACGGCGACGATCTTCCACGGGCCCATGCGTTCGCCGAGGAAGGAGACGGCCATGATCGCGGTCCAGATCGGCATGGTGAATTCGATCGAGACGACTTGGCTGACGGGGATCAGCGTCAGCGCCATCAACCAGCCGAATTGCGCGCCATAGTGAGCCAGGTTGCGGCCGACATGCAGCCAGGGACGCGATGTGCCCATGGCGGCGAGGCCGCCCGCGGCATGGATCATCGGATAGAGCATCATGAAGCCGATCACCGAGCGCAGCTCCATGACCTGGAAGACATGCAACTCGCGCGTCGTCTCGCGGCCGGCCACCACCATGATCGCCATGCAGGTGAGCCAGCCCGACATCCAGAGGGCGGCCTTGGTGATCGACGACATGGCCGTCAGTTCTTGACGCCGTGGAGCATGTAGTTGACGTCGAGGTCGCGGGCATTGATCGACCACTGGCGGCTGAGCGGGCTATAGACCACGCCGACGATTTCCCTTGCCGTGACGCCGCCCTGGGCCAGTCCGCGCACGACCTCGGAGGGCTTCAGGAACTTCTTCCAGTCATGCGTACCGCGCGGCACCCAGCGCAGCACGTATTCGGCGCCGGCGATGGCCAGCGCCCAGGCCTTGGCAGTGCGGTTGAGCGTCGACAGGAACAGCAGACCGCCCGGTTTTACCAACTGGCCGCAGGAGCGCAGGAACAGGTCGACATCGGCCACATGCTCGACGATCTCCAGCGCCAGCACGATGTCATATTGGGCGCCGGTACCGGCCAGCGCCTCGGCGGTGCCCTGGCGGTAGTCGATGGCGAGGCCCTGGCCCCGCGCATGAAGGGCGGCCACCGTGACATTCTTGTCGCCGGCATCGAGGCCGGTGACGGTGCCGCCCAGCCGGGCCATCGGCTCGCTCAGCAGCCCGCCGCCGCAGCCGATATCGAGGACCGAAAGGCCGGCCAAAGGCTGCGACAGGGCGTCCCGGCCGAAATGGGCCGCGGCGCGGTCGCGGATATAGCCGATGCGGGTCGGGTTGAGCTTGTGCAGGGGCGCGAACTTGCCGCCGGCATCCCACCATTCACCGGCGATACGCGTAAAGCGCTCGATCTCGGCCGAATCCACGGTCGATTCGCCGCGCCGGGCGTTCTGGATATGCGCTGTTTCAGCCATGGCTGCACTTGACCCCTGAGGCATGGCCGGTGTCTATACCCCGCTTTCGAGCAAGGTCCATGGCGCGCATCGTACTCAAGTTTGGCGGCACCTCGGTCGGCGACGTCGACCGCATCAAGAATGCTGCCCTCAAGGTCAAGGCCGAGGTGGCCCGCGGCAACGAAGTCGCGGTCGTCGTCTCGGCCATGTCGGGCGCCACCAACCAGCTCGTCAAATGGGTGAACGAGATCGCCCCCTTGCACGATGCGCGGGAATACGATGTCGTGGTCGCGACCGGCGAGCAGGTCACCATCGGCCTGCTGGCGCTGGCCCTGCAGCAGATCGGCGTCAACTCGCGCTCCTGGGTGTCGTGGCAGCTGCCGATCCGCACCGACGACGCGCACGGCAAGGCGCGCATTCTCGAGATCGACACCACGGCGATGTCGCTGGCCATGTCCAACGGCGAGGTGCCGATCGTGCCGGGCTTCCAGGGCGTCGGCCCGGACGGCCGCATCACCACGCTGGGCCGCGGCGGCTCGGATACTTCGGCGGTGGCGCTGGCGGCGGCGCTGCAGGCCGAGCGCTGCGACATCTACACCGACGTCGACGGTGTCTATACCAGCGATCCGCGCATGGTGGACAAGGCGCACAAGATGGATCGCGTGACCTACGAGGAAATGCTCGAAATGGCCTCGCTCGGCTCCAAGGTGCTACAGACGCGCTCGGTCGAGCTGGCGATGAACCATCATGTGCGCGTGCAGGTGCTGTCGTCCTTCGACGCCGCCATCGGCAGCGATTTGCCCGGCACGCTTGTTGTGGACGAGGAAGAGATCATGGCCCAGGGACTGGAAAAATCCGTCGTGAGCGGCGTCGCCTATTCCAAGGACGAGGCCAAGGTCACGGTGACCCGCGTCTCCGACCGGCCGGGCGTGGCGGCGGCGATCTTCGGGCCGCTGGCGGCTGCCAATATCAACGTCGACATGATCGTGCAGAACGTCTCGCTCGACGGCAGCTCGACCGACATTACCTTCACCGTGCCGCGCGCCGATCTGCCGCGTGCGGTGCAGCATCTGGAAAAGGCCAAGGCCGACCTGAAGTTTGCCGAGGTCAAATCCGACATCAATGTCGCCAAGCTCTCGGTCATCGGCGTCGGCATGCGCAGCCATGCCGGCGTGGCGCTCAAAATGTTCGAAACGCTGGCCGCCAAGGGCATAAATATCCAGGTGATCTCGACCTCGGAGATCAAAATCAGCGTCCTCGTGGCCGCCGAATACACCGAGTTGGCGGTCCGTGCCTTACACACCGCTTACGATCTCGACGCGGCCTGATCCGCCGTCTCAGTTCGCATGAGGTTCCCTCATGATTTTGGGGACATAAGCGGGTAGCCCGTTCGGCGCGGGTCTTGCTATAAGCGGGCCATGCGCGCCATGGCTGCCTTCAACGCTTGCCAGAAACATGCCCGTCGCATGACGGCATGGCGAGCCTGCGCCATCGACCGTAGCTTCGTTGTCATCCGACTCAAGCATCTAACGGTCTGACCATGGAGAGATCAGCTCCTCTGGCCGGACCGCGAATGCTCCTCAAGCGGCTCCGGGACACGATGGCGCGTGGCGGTTCCATCGAGGAAACGCTGGGCGACGTCGTGCGCACCGTCGCCAATGCGATGGTCGCGGAAGTCTGCTCGATCTACCTGCTGCGGGCGGGCGAAGTGCTCGAACTTTTTGCAACGCAGGGCCTCAACCCCTCGGCGGTGCATGCCACGCGCCTGCGGGTCGGCGAAGGTCTGATCGGCGATATCGCCGCCCATGGTCGACCGCTTGCCCTGGCCGACGCCCAGAGCCATCCGCAATTCGCCTATCGGCCGGAGACGGGCGAAGAGGTCTATCAATCGTTGGCCGGCGTGCCGATCCTGCGCGCGGGACGTGTGCTGGGCGTGCTGGCCGTGCAGAACCGCACCAGCCGGCAGTATGACGAAGAAGAAATAGAGACGCTGCAGACCATCGCCATGGTGCTGGCGGAGATGGTCGCGGCCGGCCATGTCGTCAGCCCGAACGAAATGGCGCAGGTCGATGGCCTCGGTCTGTTGCCGCTGCGCATCGATGGCGTACAGCTCACGCCTGGCGTTGCCGTGGGACGCGCCGTGCTGCACGAACCGCGCATCGTCATCCAGCGTGTCGTCGCCGAAGATCCGGTGCAGGAGCAGGTGCGCTTCGAGGAGGCGATGGGGGCGGTGCGCCAGGATGTCGACCGACTGCTGGAAGCCGAGGACATGCAGTCGGGCGAGCATCGTGAGGTACTCGAAACCTTCCGCATGTTCGTCGACGATCGCGGCTGGATCGAGCGCGTGCGCGAAGGCATCGTCTCGGGACTGACCGCGGAAGCAGCCGTCCAGCGTGCCTTCGACGATGTGCGCACGCGGCTGGGCCAATCGACCGATCCCTACATTCGCGAGCGACTCTCCGACCTGCAGGATCTGGCCAACCGTCTGCTGCTGCGCCTCACGGGTCGTGCCATCACCGATCAGAACGCACTGCCCGACGACATGATCGTCATCGCCCGCGACATGGGGCCGGCTGAGCTGCTCGACTACGACCGAACTCGCCTGCGCGGCCTCGTGCTGGAGGAAGGCTCGGCGCTGAGCCACGTCGCCATCGTGGCGCGCGCACTCGACATACCGGTGGTCGGCCGCGCGGCCAATGTGCTGTCGCGCATCGAGCCGGGCGATCCCATCGTCGTCGACGGCGACAATGCCCAGGTTCTCGTGCGGCCGGCCGACGACATCCTGCAAAGCGTCGCCGAAGCCATCGATGCGCGCACCGAGCGCAAGCGCAAGTACACGGCCTTGCGCGAGTTGCCTTCGGCCACGGTCGATCAGGCGCAGATATCTCTAAATATGAATGCCGGTCTGCTGATCGACATGCAGCACTTGGGCGAGACGGGCGCCGATGGCATCGGTCTTTATCGTACCGAGATCCCGTTCATGGTCCGCTCGGAGTTCCCCGATGTCGATGCGCAGGCCTGGCTCTATGGCCGCGTGCGCGATCTCGCCGATGGCAAGCCTGTGACCTTCCGCACGCTCGATGTCGGCGGCGACAAGGTGCTGCCCTATATCGGCGCTTTCGGCGACGACAATCCGGCGATGGGCTGGCGGGCGATCCGCATTGGCCTCGACCGGCCGGCGATGCTGCGCCGGCAATTGCGCGCGCTGCTGATCGCGGCGAATGGCCGGCCACTGTCGATCATGTTCCCGATGATCGCTGAAGTGAGCGAACTTCTGGGCGCAAGACGCCTGCTCGATCTCGAGCTGGATCGCGCGAAGCGGCGAAGCTTACCGCTACCTGAACGGTTGCGCGTTGGCGTTATGTTCGAGGTGCCGGCTTTGGCCTGGCAGCTCGACAGTTTGCTGCCCCATGTCGACTTCATTTCGATCGGCACCAACGATTTGTTGCAGTTTCTTTTTGCCGCCGACCGGGGCAACAGCCGGTTGGCTGGCCGCTACGACAGCTTGTCCCCAGCCTTGCTTCGTCTGCTACATTTTGTGGTTGGCAAGGTTCGGCCGGCGGGGGTCGATGTGGCCGTTTGCGGTGAAATGGCGGGCCGTCCGGTCGAGGCCATGGCTCTGCTGGCGGTCGGTATTCGTTCGCTGTCGATGTCGCCCGGATCGATCGGTCCGGTGAAGGCGATGATACGTTCGCTCGACTTGAAGGAAGCGACCAGCTTCGTAAACTCGACATTGTCGATGCCTGATCGTCCCTTGCGCGAGACGTTGCGACTCTTCGCAGCCGATCATCAAATTGAAATTTAGCGCGAAAAGCCGAATCGCTTTTGCCCTTGCGAAACGCCTCTGCTAGAAACTCTCAATAGACGACGGGGTGAGATTTTTAATGCCGGATCAAGTGGATTGGCGTGCCGTGGAGCGCGAGGCAAGTCCGGGCCGCGCTGTCGGTCGCTTGCTGCGCGATCAGCGCGAAGCCCTTGGTCTTAGCCTTTCCGATGTCGGTCAGCGTCTGCGTATCCGCCGTCCCTATATCGAAGCCATCGAGGCAGGCCGCTTCGACGAGCTTCCGGGCGCTGCCTATATCCCGGCCTTCTTGCGCGCCTATGCCGTCCATCTCGGCCTCGACCCGCAAAAGGTCCTGGCCGCTTATCATTCGGCGGGTGTTGCCGTGCCGATCGAGCGTCCGGTCGCTCTGCCAGCCGATTTCCCGTTGGCCGAGAAGCGCGCGCCCTACGGTTTGGCCGTGCTCACCGTGCTGATGGTCATCGCCGCAGGCTACGCGGCCTGGAATTTCCTGCCGCGCGAGACCCAGGTGGTGGCGCAGAAGGTGCCGCCGGTTCCCGATCGCCTGCTCGCCTCGCGTCCGGCCGATCCGGCGCCGGCCGCTGTTGCTCCGGTCGATCCGCAGGCCGCCGAAGTACGTCCCGCGGAGGCACGCCCGGCAGATGTCCGCGCCACTGATGTCCGGCCGGCCGATACCAAGCCGGTGGACGTCAAGCCGGTGGACGTCAAGCCGGTGGACTCCAAGCCGTCGGAGGCGCGTCAGGCCCAGACGCCGCCGGCCGCCATGTGGCCGCTGCCCAAGACCGAGCCGGCCGCGCCCGTTGCCGCTGCCGCCGCGCCGCCGATCAAGGTTCCGGTCGCTGCCGCCCCGCCGCCGGTTCAGTTCACACCCTCTACCATCGGTCAGGCCCAGGCAGCCCAGCCGCCCCAGTTCGAGCCGCGCGTCGATGTCCTGCGCGGGGGCCAACCCGGAACGGTCGAAGCCCAGGAAGCCCGTGCCACCAATCCCGACCTGCCGCGCACCGAGCTCAGCGCGCCGGTCAATCGCGACACGCCGATCGGCGTGCGCGTCGACAGCTGGGTCGAGTTGCGGGCGCCCAACGGCGACGTCTTGGCGCAGACCTACCTGCGTGCCGGCGAGACCTATACGATCCCGGCCGGCATCGCTTTCCGCGTCATCAGCGCGCGCTAGTCCCGGACCTGTCTGGCCCGGTGCGGCTGGATAAGCCGCCTCTCCCCGAGTAGATTGGCCGGCATCATGAGCATCAGGCCCTATCGCGACATCATGCGCCGCAAGTCGCGCCGCATCATGGTCGGGTCCGTGCCGGTCGGCGGCGATTCGCCCATCACCGTGCAGACCATGACCAATACGCTGACGGCCGATGCCGAGGCGACCATCGCGCAGATCCGCCGTTCCGAGGAAGCCGGCGTCGATATCGTGCGGGTATCCTGCCCGGACGAGGAATCGACCGCAGCCCTTGCCCAGATCGTGCGCGCCTCGAAAGTGCCGATCGTGGCCGATATCCATTTTCACTATAAGCGGGCCATCGAATCGGCCAAGGCGGGGGCGGCCTGCCTGCGCATCAATCCCGGTAATATCGGCAGTGCCCAGCGCGTGCGCGACGTCGTGCAGGCGGCCAAGGACTATGGCTGCTCCATGCGTATCGGCGTCAACGCCGGCTCGCTGGAGAAAGACCTGCTGGAGAAATATGGCGAGCCCTGCCCGGAAGCGATGGTCGAGAGCGCGCTCGATCATACACGCATCCTGCAAGATCATGACTTCCACGAATTCAAGATCAGCGTGAAGGCGTCGGACGTTTTTCTGGCGGTAGCCGCCTATCAACAGCTCGCCGATGCCTGCGACTATCCGCTGCATATCGGCGTCACCGAGGCTGGCGGTTTGCGCACTGGCACTGTCAAATCTTCCATCGGTCTCGGCGCGCTGCTTTGGGCCGGCATCGGCGACACCGTGCGCGTCTCGCTTTCGGCCGAGCCCGAGGAAGAGGTCCGCGTCGGCTTCGAGATGCTGAAGGCGCTCAACCTGCGCCATCGTGGCGTGAACATCATCTCCTGCCCATCCTGCGCGCGGCAGCAATATGATGTCATCCGCACCGTCGAGGCGCTGGAGAAGCGTGTCGGCCACATCACTACGCCGATGACGGTGTCGGTGATCGGCTGCGTCGTCAACGGCCCGGGCGAGGCACGCGAGACCGATATCGGCTTCACCGGTGGCGGCGCCAACAATCACCAGGTCTATATCGCCGGCCTGCCCGACCATCGGCTGAAGGATGGCAATGTCGTCGACCATCTGGTCTCGCTGATCGAGAAGAAGGCGGCCGAGATCGAGGCCACCAAGGCAGTCGAGAAAGCTGCCGAAGCCGAGCGACATCGCAGCGCCGCGGAGTAGCGGCAGCGGCTTCCTTCCCATTGATGATCTTTCAAGGCGATTCCCTGTGAGCAAACTTCAGCCCGTGCGCGGTACGCACGATCTTCTTCCCGACGAATACCGGCGCTTCGCCCATGTCGTTGGCACGGCCCGCGATGTCGCACGCCTCTACGGCTATCGCGAGATGGCCACGCCGATCTTCGAATTCACCGAGCTCTTCGCACGCGGCATCGGCGAGACGACCGATGTCGTGTCCAAGGAAATGTACACATTCGAGGATCGCGGCGGGGAGTCGCTGACGCTGCGGCCGGAATATACCGCCGGCATCTGCCGCGCCTTCGTGTCGAACGGCGAGCTGCATCAGCAGCTGCCGCTCAAGCTGTTCGGCGCCGGTCCGATGTTCCGCTACGAGCGGCCGCAGAAGGGCCGCCAGCGCCAGTTCCACCAGATCGATCTCGAGGTGCTGGGTGCGCCCGAAGCCGGCGCCGATATCGAAGTGATTTCGGTCGCCGCCGATATTCTCTATCGGCTGAGCATCCTGGATCGCTGCGTGCTCAAGATCAATTCTCTCGGCGACCCGGAATCCCGCGGCGTCTATCGCAAGGTGCTGGTCGACTACTACTCCGGCCATTTCGACAAGTTGTCGGAGGATTCGAAGAGCCGTCTGCAGCGCAACCCACTGCGTATCCTCGACAGCAAGGACGAGGGCGACAAGGCGCTGAACGTCGATGCGCCGAGCTTCGCCGATCACCTGAACGAGGCGAGCCGCGACTTCTTCAAAGCGGTGCAAGACGGCCTCGCGGCCGCCGGCGTGCCTTTCGAGGTCGATCCCGGCCTGGTGCGTGGTCTCGACTATTACACCCACACCGCCTTCGAATTCGTCACCACGCATCTCGGTGCCCAGGGCACCGTGCTGGGTGGCGGCCGTTACGACGGGTTGATCGCCGAGCTGGGTGGACCGCCGACGGCCGGCATCGGTTGGGCCGGCGGCATCGAGCGCCTGATGATGCTGTGCAACGACCCGCCGGCCGAGCCAAGGCCCGTGGTGATCGCACCGTTGGGACCGGCCGCCGAGGCAAAGGCACTCGGCATCGCCCGAACGCTGCGTCGGGAAGGCATCACGGTCGAGCAGGAGTATCGTGGCAACATGAAGCGCCGCATGCAACGCGCCAACAAGCTCAACGCTCGCGCGGCCATCATCATCGGCGACGACGAGTTGGCCAAGGGCGTAGCCCAGCTCAAGGACCTCGACAGCGGCGCGCAGACCGAAGTGGCCCTCGACAAACTCGCCGAAGCGCTTAAGGGCTGATCCATGTCCCTCGTGCAAAAACTCGATCAGATCGTGGCCCGGCATGCCGAGCTGCAGGCGGCCCTTTCCAGTGGCACGCTCGATTCGCAGAAGTTCGTCGCGGTCTCCAAGGAATATTCCGATCTTGGGTCGCTGGTCGAGACGGTGAACGAGTTGCGCAAGGCCGAGGCGGAATTGAAGGATGCCGAGGCGATGGCTGCCGATCCCGACATGAAGGCAATGGCCGAGGAAGAGGCTGCCGCCATCAAGAAGCGCCTGCCGGAGCTGCAGCAGGCGGTGACGCGCATGCTGCTGCCCAAGGATGCGGCCGACGAGAAGAACGCCATCCTCGAAATCCGCGCCGGCACGGGCGGCGACGAGGCGGCCTTGTTCGCCGCCGATCTCTTTCGCATGTACCAGCGCTATTCCGCCGATCACGGCTGGAAGTTCGAGGTCATGGAGCTGTCCGACACCGGCATCGGCGGCTATCGCGAGGCCATCGCCACCGTCACCGGCCGCAACGTCTTCGCGCGTCTCAAGTTCGAATCGGGCGTGCACCGGGTGCAACGCGTTCCGGCGACCGAAGCGCAGGGCCGCATCCATACCTCGGCGGCCACTGTCGCTGTGCTGCCGGAGGCCGAGGACGTCGATATCAAGATCGACGAGAAGGACCTGCGTATCGACGTCTTCCGCTCGTCGGGCCCGGGCGGCCAGTCGGTCAACACGACGGACTCGGCGGTGCGTATCACGCATATTCCGACCAATACCGTCGTCAGCCAGCAGGACGAGAAGAGCCAGCACAAGAACAAGGCCAAGGCGATGAAGATCCTGCGTGCCCGTCTCTACGACGCCGAGCGCAAGCGCCTCGACGACTTGCGCTCGGCCGAGCGCAAGGGCCAGGTCGGCACCGGCGATCGCAGCGAGCGCATCCGCACCTACAATTTCCCGCAGAGCCGCGTCACCGACCACCGCATCAACCTGACGCTCTATTCGCTGGACCAGGTGCTGGAAGGCCGCGGGCTCGACGAGCTGATCGATGCGCTGATCTCCGACGACGAGGCGACGCGCCTGTCGGAGCTGGCGGCCTGAGCGTCTACGACGCGCTCTTGCGGGATGCCGCGGTCAGCCTGACGGCGGCCGGCATCGACAATGCCCGCTTCGAGGCGCGCCTGTTGATGTCGCATGCTTCGGGCCTCTCGACCGAGCAACTGATCTCGCGGGGCCGCGACGAAGCACCTGCCCAAATTGCGGAAAGTCTCCGGGCGCTCGCGGCGCGGCGCATCAAGCGCGAGCCGATGGCCTATATCCTGGGCGAGCGTGAATTCTGGGGGCTGCCGTTCAAGGTCTCGCCCGCCGTGCTGGTGCCGCGGCCCGACAGCGAGACCGTGATCGAAACCGCGATCTCCCTGCTGCCCGACCGGAGGCAGCCTTTGCGGTTGCTCGATCTCGGCACCGGCTCGGGCTGCCTGTTGCTGACTCTGCTGCGCGAATATCCCGAGGCCATCGGTAACGCCTTCGACGCCTCGCCCGAGGCGCTGGTGGTGGCTCGCGAGAATGCCGCCGCACTGGGCGTCGAGGGTCGCGTGCGCTGGGTCGAGGGCGATTGGCGGCGGCCGGGCTGGGCCGAGGATCTGCCGGCCCCTTTCGACCTGATCGTGTCTAACCCGCCCTATATCGAGGCCGCGACCCTTGCCGGGCTGATGCCCGAGGTTTCCCGTTTTGAACCCCGTCTGGCGCTCGATGGCGGGGCCGACGGTCTGGAGGCATACCGGAAAATCGCGGCGATGGCCTCCCGGCTGCTGGCGCCGCAGGGCTTGATTTTGGCCGAGGTGGGGGAGGGGCAAGCCCTTGCGGTGACAGAGTTTTTCGTCGCTGCGGGCCTTGCGCCGGAGGTCCCCCGGAAGGATCTGAGCGGCATCGAAAGAGTGGTGGTTGCCCGCAAGAAAGGCTTGGCAATCCCGCAGGATTGAGACTACTTTCCTTCTGCCCCACAAGGGCATCGCCCGTACCGGAGTTTACCGGTGGGCAACTTCCCTCTCAGAGAAAAGCCGTGACGGCGCCCGGCAACGGGCAGAGGGAAACCAGCAACATACCCGTCTGGCATGGGATTAAACCTTCAGTATGAGACCTAACAATCGGCAGCGACCGCGCGGCGGTCGTAACGGCGGCGGTGGGGGCGGCAGTGGCGGCGGCGGCGGTGGTCCACACCACAGCAAGCCCCAGCATCACAACAATCCGAACCGTCCGCCTAACCGCAACCAGCTTTTCGACAGCAGTGGCCCCGACGTCCGGGTGCGCGGCAACGCGCATCAGGTCTTCGACAAGTACCAGTCGCTGGCCCGTGAGGCGTCGACCTCGGGCGACCGCATCCTGGCCGAGTCCTATTGGCAATATGCGGAGCACTATTTCCGCATGATCCAGACCATGGGAATCGGCGGTGGCTTCGGCAATCGCAACAACCAGGGTTGGGGCGAAAGTCCGGAGGACGGCAGCCAAGGCCCGCAGCAGGGCCAGGGCGGTCCGCAGCAGGGCAATGGCCAGGATCAGCAGAACGGCCAGGCGAACGGCCAGAATGGTGGCCCTCAGCAGGACGGGCCCCCGCAAGAGGGTCCCCCGCAAGAGAACCGACAGCAAGAAGGCCGGCAGGACAGCCGTCAGCGAGACGGTCGCCAGCAGGAGGGCCGTCAGCGAGACGGCCGCCAGCAGGAGGGCCGCCAGCAGGGTGGCCAAGGGCAGAACGACCGCAATGGCAACGATTCGTCCCAGCAAGGCGGTCGGGAGCAAGAGCCCGAGCAGGAACCCGGTCTGGGCGGCGTCGCTTTCCTGCAGAGCGGCCGTGGTTCGGCCATCGAACGCGACCCGGCAGCCGACGAACAGCCGGAAATTCCGGAATTTACGCCGACGACGGGTCGGCGGGGTTAAAACCCCGCCGAACAACGTCAGAGGTGGATGAGTGTCGGCGCGATAAAGCCGACGAGCATGAAGGCCGCGCCCACGAGGCCGAGCCCGCCTGACAGGAACGCCAGCCACATCACCGAGGTCACGGCTGCCGCCGAGGCCAGCACGATGGCGAGCTGAAGCGAAGCCGAACCGTATTCGAAGAGGTGGTAGGCGGAACTCGCCTTGTCGCGCTGCTTTTCATGATTGAGGGCCCGCGCCATCAGCTCCTTGCGGCCTTCGCCCTTGCCCTGCTGCGGCTCGCTTTCATAGCGGTCGGCCGTGGCTTTCCACTGCTTGGCTTGCGCGGCCACCGGCGCCGGTGCGGGCGGGCCGTCCTTGTACGCCGCCTCGAGGGCATCGGCCTGGGTGCGCAACACCGTCTGGCGGATGGTCTTGGCCTGATAGAAATTCCACAAATTGCTGGCTTCGATGTGCTCGCCCAGCACCGCCGTCTGGGAACTCTTGGCACCGGTTTCGGTTACGGCCAGCAGCGCCGCGAGGCAGGCGATCAGGATGGCGATGCGCTTGTTCGAGCCGCCCTCGATATGGCCATGACCTGACATGAACTATTCCCCGCTTCTTTGATCTGGATCGTCCCCGGCCATCTCATAGCCTGTCAGAGTCTCCACTCAAAGCGCACATCTTCCGGGGTTGCACCTGCGCGATACCTCCCCATATCGCGACAAGGATGCCGGGATAGGGGTCCGCTCTTCCGCCCGCCATCGATTCGGGGGCGTAAAGGAAAGGGTAAGATCATGAACCAGGAAAAATATACCGAACGGATGCGGGGGTTCCTGCAGAGCGCCCAGATGCTGGCGCTGCGCACGGGCCACCAGCGTTTCGTTCCCGACCACGTTTTGAAAGTCCTGCTGGACGATCCCGAAGGCCTCGCGGCCAATCTGATCTCCGCAACCGGCGGCGATTCGCGTCTCGTGCTGGCCGATGTCGAAGCCGCACTGGCCAAGCTGCCCAAGGTCGAAGGCCAGGGCGCGGGCCAGGTCTATCTGGCGCCGGAAACCGCGCGCCTCTTCGAACAGGCCGAATCCATCGCCGACAAGGCAGGCGACTCCTTCGTCACCGTCGAGCGCATGCTGATGGCCATTGCCGTCAGCAAGGGTACCGATGCCGCCAATGCGCTGGCCAAGGCCGGTGTGAAGCCGCAAGCGCTCGAGAAGGCCATACAAGACCTGCGCAAGGGCCGCACTGCCGATTCGGCTTCGGCCGAGGGCAGCTACGATGCGCTCAAGAAATACGCCCGCGACCTTACTCAAGCGGCGCGTGACGGCAAGCTCGACCCAGTGATCGGCCGTGACGAGGAAATCCGCCGCACCATCCAGGTGCTGAGCCGCCGCACCAAGAACAATCCCGTGCTGATCGGCGAGCCCGGCGTCGGCAAGACCGCCATCGCCGAGGGCTTGGCGCTACGCATCGTCAACGACGACGTGCCGGAATCGCTCAAGGGCAAGAAGCTGATGTCGCTCGACTTGGGCGCCATGGTCGCCGGCGCCAAGTTCCGCGGCGAATTCGAGGAGCGCCTCAAGGCCGTGCTGGCTGAGATTTCGGCGGCCGAAGGCGACATCATCGTCTTCATCGACGAGCTGCATACGCTGATCGGCGCCGGCAAGGCCGACGGCGCGATGGACGCCTCCAATATGCTGAAGCCCGCGCTGGCGCGCGGCGACCTGCATTGCGTCGGCGCCACGACGCTCGACGAGTACCGCAAGCACATCGAGAAGGACGCGGCCCTCGCCCGCCGCTTCCAGCCCGTCTTCGTGGCCGAGCCCTCGGTCGAGGACACGATCTCGATCCTGCGCGGCCTCAAGGAGAAGTACGAACTGCATCACGGCGTGCGTATCGCCGATTCCTCGATCGTGGCGGCAGCGACCCTGTCGAACCGCTACATCGCCGACCGCTTCCTGCCCGACAAGGCCATCGATTTGATGGATGAGGCGGCCAGCCGCATCCGCATGCAAGTCGACAGCAAGCCCGAGGCGCTCGACGAGCTCGACCGGCGCATCATGCAGCTCAAAATCGAGCGCGAGGCGCTGAAGAAGGAAACGGATCAGGCCTCGCGCGACCGTCTCGAGCGTCTGGAGAAGGAGCTTTCCGAACTCGAGCAGAAGTCGGCGGCGCTGACAGCGCAGTGGAAGTCGGCGAAGGACAAGCTGGCCGATTCGCAGAAGATCAAGGAGCAGCTCGACAAGGCGCGTTCGGAACTCGAGATCGCCCAGCGTAAGGGTGAACTCGGCCGCGCCGGCGAGTTGGCCTATGGCGTCATTCCCGGCCTCGAGAAGACCCTCAAGGAAGCCGAAGGTCACGAGGTCGCCGGTGGCAAGGGCGTGAAGGAAGAGGTCATGCCCGAGGACATCGCGGCCGTCGTGTCGCGCTGGACCGGCGTGCCCGTCGACAAGATGCTGGAAGGCGAGCGCTCCAAGCTCTTGCGCATGGAAGAGCAGATTCACAAGCGCGTTATCGGCCAGGACGAGGCCGTGGTGGCCGTGGCCAATGCCGTGCGCCGCGCCCGCGCGGGCCTGCAGGATCCCAACCGTCCCATCGGCTCGTTCCTGTTCCTGGGCCCGACCGGCGTCGGCAAGACCGAGCTGACCAAGGCGATCGCCGAGTTCCTGTTCGACGACGACACCGCGATGGTGCGCATCGACATGAGCGAGTTCATGGAAAAGCACTCCGTTAGCCGTCTGATCGGCGCCCCACCGGGCTATGTCGGCTACGACGAGGGCGGTGTGCTGACCGAGGCGGTGCGGCGCCGGCCTTACCAGGTGATCCTGTTCGACGAAGTCGAAAAGGCCCATCCTGACGTGTTCAACGTGCTGTTGCAGGTGCTGGACGACGGTCGCCTGACCGACGGCCAGGGCCGCACGGTCGACTTCAAGAACACGCTGATCATTCTCACCTCCAACCTGGGCAGCTCGCATCTGGCGGCCCTCAAGGACGGTGAAGCCACCGACACCGTGCGCGAGCAGGTGATGGAAGAGGTGCGCCGCGCCTTCCGGCCGGAATTCCTCAACCGTCTCGACGAGATCCTGCTGTTCAATCGCCTGAGCCGCGCGCACATGACGGACATCGTGACAGTGCAGATCCAGAAGCTGTTCAAGCTGCTGGCCGACCGCAAGATCGAGCTCAAGCTCGACGGCAAGGCTCTGCAGTGGCTGGCCAACCGCGGCTACGATCCAGTCTACGGCGCCCGGCCGCTGAAGCGGGTGATCCAGCGCAGCCTGCAGAACCCGCTGGCGACCCTGCTGCTCGAGGGCCGCATCAAGGACGGCGATACCGTCGAGGTCGGCGTCGAGGGTGGCGAACTCACTGTTGGCGGTCAGCGGATCATGAGCGAAGCGGCCGACTAGGGGCGAAACTCATAGAGTGGTGCGCCGTCGGTCTGCTTCTGAGCCGCTTTCAGACATCGCCAACGTCAGGGAGTTCGTCTGCTAAGGGCCAGAAGCAGACATTGTTGAAAGCATCGCGACACTTCGAGTTCGAGTCCCCTCCGGTGTGCCATTCTTGGGCAAATCGGAGAACTTTAAGGTTTTCAGCTGGCAAACATCCTCTGAGCGCGCTCGACATCGAAGCGTTGCTCGCGCAGGGATTCGGGATCCCATTCGCTGCGTTCGGCCGCGAAGAAGTCGCCGCCATAGACGTGGATCGCGCCGCTCAACCGCGGGATCGGGTTGGTCACCGAGTGGATGATGTTGGCGCCCAGCGGTGTAGCGTCCGTCGCCGACAGGGCCTTGGCGCCCGCTGCCTCGAGCCCGCGCCCCTCGCCCGCTTCCAGCCGGCGCCAGAAGATATTGTCCTCGCGGCCGGTATAAACGCCGATCACCGCCCACATCTGATGATTGTGCGGCATGATAGTCATCATCGGCTTCCAGACGACGTTGAGCACAGTAAGTTGTGGTGAGTGATGAAGCTTCTGGATGCCGCCAGCCGTCGGCTCGCCCAGCCTCTTCAGTACGGCTGAAGGATCGCAGACAGCGCGCGCTACCACTTCCTGCATACCCTTGTGGCTGTCGTCGGCCTCGAGGGCGGTCTGGCAATCGGCGATGAAATGCTCAAGGTCGAACATGATGGGCCTCCCAGGCTGGAAGAATCGCAGTTTAGCGTGGCGATGCCGCCTGTTCCATTGCCGGTGCGATCTTGGGGTGAATTTTTCGGTCGGCTGATTCCGCACAAAGAGGTGCAACAGAAATGGCGGGCAAATGTCGTGGTCTCGGTTCCAACTTGATAACCTTCACGAGCGCTGAGCTTGAACAGCTCCAGCCTGGTCGACGATAACATGAGCCAAGAACGTAGGACAGGTCGCCTAACCGACGAGAATGCCTTCGATCATCTCCTGCACATTGAAGGCTTCCGCCAGCGTTGCTAGATGATGGGGCTCGCCACGCGATAATCTCGCCACGCCCTGCAACTGTCGTTTCAGGGCCAGAGGTCGGGCCTGCTCGTTGGGCAAGGAATCCGGCATGCGCTGCCATGCACCATCTGGCAGGCGCCGCTCCGCGATGGACCAGTCGCAGAGCCGCACGGCGCCTCTGTCGCCTTCCAACATCCAGATGTTATGGTCGTCTTTCGCTGTCTCGCCGACTGCTCCCGAGAGGGTCACTGGCAGGTCGCCGGCCCGCAGTGTTGCCGCGATGCGCCGTTCGGACTTTCCCGCTTCTGGAAAAGACGCCTTGCCGGCCAGGCTGTGTAGCGGCCCTACGAGCCGCCGCGAGAGAAACAGAAAATGCGAGACGACCTCGCGCGTGAAGCCTCCCTGCATCGGCTTGTCCAGCCAGGCCACCGCATCCGCTTGCCACGGGCGCGGCCAGGCAGAGAAGCCCACATCGATCTCGATGCGCTTCGGTTTGCCGATCTCGCCTTTCACGATCCAGTTCCTGATCGCTGACACGGCGGGGGAGGAGGCGAAAGGAAAGTTTACGGCGCCCCGGTCGCCGGCCTGCGCCACGAACGCGCGTGCATCGGCTACATCGACGGCCAGTGGCTTCTCGCCAAAAAAGCTTTTGCCCGCTGCTAGCGCAGCGCGGGCGTGATCAAGATGAGAAGCCGGCGGCGAGGCGATGTAGACACAGTCGCTCGCAGTGATGACCGCAGCTGAATCGGGCATGCGCCGCACCTGCGGAAAAGTCTTTTCCATGCGCTGCATTGCCGTCGGTGCCGGATCCCAGATGCCGCAGGCGTGCAGCAAATCGGGCTCCTGCTGGAGAATCGCGTTGAGCAGCCGCTCGCCCATGATGCCGGCGCCGATGACACCGATCGCCACGCTACCGCTCTTCATGTACCGCCCATCCGTTTGTTCTGCAGACAATTCGCACCGCGGTGGTGGTCTTGCCATGTCGTACCTATTGCTCGCAAGGTGTCGTGCCTCATTCTCGGGCGTGTTCGACCAACGTCTGAGCAACGTCGTGATCGAGCCGCTTGGTGGCCTTCGTAAGCCCGGCGTTTGGCGACCCGCTACGTGGCATGCCATCGTCCGCTTCGGGTCATCGCGTCGTGTTGAGGGTAGGTCTATGAGTTCCGGTTTACCCGGATGAACGGGCATCCCCGATGCCCATCGGCATCTCTCAAAAGGGCCAGAAGCAGACGCGGCGTGGCAGACTTTATGGGTTTGACCCTAAGCCCCGTCGCGTTGCCCGCCGTCGCTCGCTCCGTCATTCTCGCTGAGACATGACCGATGCGAGTTTGACGGCGGAGCTGTGGCGAGAGGCGGAAGCGGCGCGCGCGGCGGGCGACAAACCGGCTGCGCGGGCCCTTCTTTCGCGCCTGCTGGCTGACAAGCCGCACCACGTGGCGGCCCTCAAGGCCATGGCCGCGCTGGCCGAGGAGGCCGGCGAGCGGCTGCGTTACGAGCAACTCATCGCCGATGCGACGGTCGAGGAAACCCTCGACCTCGTGCTGACCCTCCAGGACGGGCCCATGCGGGCCAAGGCCGAGGCTCTGGCGCGTCGTGCCGTGGCCGAGCGGGCAGGCTCGCCCCGTGCCCATCGCACACTGATGGATTTCCTGCGCCGGCATGGTCGCCTTGCCGAGGCCGATGCCGTCGCGCGAACCGCACCGCCCTGGACAGGGCCGGATGCGCCACTGGCCGTCGTGCCCTATCTCGTGATCGAGGATTTCCTGCCAGCCGGGCGCCATCGCGAGGCGCTCGACTTCGCGCTCGCGCGCCGGGCGCAGTTCGAACGCGCCATGGTGGGCGGCGACGATCACGAGTGGAAGATCGAACCCGAGGCACGCATCGCCCAGGCGGCCTACGACATCGATCCGCTGCGCCAGTGGTTCGTGCCCCTGATGCAAGCGCGGCTGCCGGAGGTTCTGTCGAAGCTCGGCATGGCACCGTTCGAATCCGGCGAGATCGAGTTGCAGCTTACCGCCTACAACGAGGGCGAGTATTACCGCACGCATGCCGACCGCGACGAGGCCGGTCTGGTGAAGCGGCTGCTGACCTTCGTCTACTACTTCAATCGCCAGCCGAAGGGCTTCGAAGGCGGCGATCTGGCGCTTTATGACGGCGATGCGGCAGCGGGACTGTTCTCCAATCGCCACTTCACCAAGGTCGGTCCGGTCGACAACCGTTTGTTGGTGTTTCCCAGCAGCGCCCAACACGAAGTGCTGATGGTGCGCTGCCCCAGCGGTGCCTACGAAGACAGCCGTTTCACGCTGAACGGCTGGTTCAACCGGATCTAGTTGCGCCCTAGTCGCCCTTCGCCAGCTGCGGGGCGGGCGCCGTCGTGGTCTGTGCTACATGCGGGGCGTTCTTCAGGTGCGTGCGATATTCGCGGGCCAGTGTCTGAAAGCGCGCGAGGTCCTTGCCGGCCAGCATGTTGCGCATCGAGAACTTCTGCGCCAGCGGATTGACCGGTTTGCCGGCGCGATAGAACTCGTAATGCAGATGCGGTCCGGTCGACATGCCGGTCGAGCCGACGAAGCCGATCACCTGGCCCTGCCGCACCGGCGCGCCGGGCTTGATGCCTGGTCCCAGCCGCGAGAGATGGCCGTAGCCGGTGCCGACCTGGGAGCTGTGGTCGAGCTTCACATAGAGCCCGTAGCCGCCGTTGTAGGCCGCCATCACGACCTTGCCGGCGCCGGCGGCGAGGACGGGCGTGCCCTGTGGCGCGCCGAAATCGACGCCGGAATGCAGGGCGCTGTAGCCCAGGATCGGATGCTCGCGCATGCCGAATTTCGAGGTGACGCGACTGACGTCCATCGGTGTGCGCAGGAAGGAGCGCACGACGCTCTCGCCCTCTGTGTTGAAGAACTGGTCGGCGCCGCCTTGCGGCTTGAAGCGCACCACCGTGACGTTGCGCTTGGCGAGCTTCAAATCGCCGGCGAGCAGCCGGCCCTGATGCGCGACGCGGCCGTCGCTGGTGACAAGCTGCTCGAGCACGACGGTGAAACGCTGGCCATTTTTCAGCTCGCGCTGGAAGTCGACGTCGTAGCTCAGGGCCTTGATGAACTCGTTCATCGCCGCGACCGGTGCACCGGCCTTCACGCCGCTTTGCTGCAACGAGCCGGCGATCTCGGTCTCGACGCGCACGATGCGCGGGCCGACTTTGTAGATCTTCTCTTCGGCCGCGTAGTTTCCATCTTCGTTGCGCGTGATGCTGTATTCGCGTTCGGGTTGCGGGCGCACGATCATCGACAGAACGCGCGGCACGTCCGGTTGATCGGGCAGGGTCTGCACGGTGATGTTGAGCGTCTCGCCAGTGGCGAGCTTGGTCTTCTTCAGCAGCGACTGCAGCTTCTCGGCGATCTGCTTGGCGTCGGGCTCCGAGACACCGATGTCCGCCAGCAGCTTTTCGACCGTGTCGCCGCGCTCGAGGCGCAGCGCCAGCTCGTATTTGTCGCTCGCCGCCGCTTCCGAATCGATCTGCTCCGCCGCCTTGGCCTGGAAATCGCTGGTCGAGGGCGGTGGCGGGGCTTCCGGCTCGGCCAGGACGATTTCCGTCGGCACCGTGGGCACGGCGGCGGTGATCTGCGGTGCTTGCGAGAGGACAAGCGCCACGAGGGCCACGGAGACCGTGGCGACGGCAATCAGGACGGGCCGGAACAGCGCAAAAGCCGCGCCTTGGGGCGATTCCAGCCGGCCTGACGGAGGAGGGGAATCCGTCATGACCATTGACCTATTCGGGTCCGTTTGACGCCCGGACCTCGTCAGGAGGAAGCTTCGGTGCACACTTTTTGTCCCCAAGTCCGGGGAGCGTGCTTATCTACATATTGATGCCGAAACGTCCGGCAGGCCACAAGAATACTATAGGTTTGATGGGCTTTTCGAGACTTCCGGGTCACTGGAGATTTGTTTCAACTTTGCGTTTGACACCCCGATGACCCCCCCATATAAGCGCGGCTCCCAAGGCGACGGGGCGCACCGACAACATCGCGGACATGGCGATGCAGGGTTTCATGACCCTAACGGTTCCCCGGTTGCCCAAAGGTCTCGGCCGCAAGGTCGTGCGTTCTATGCATTGTTTGATTGGAAAGGGATACGCCAGCGACGGCGGACGTTTGCGCTTCGGCGCGGATGTTTCTGCCGTTGCTAGTTCGGAATTTCGACGAAAGTTGAGAAGAGTAATTAGTGACGGGATCTCGCTCCTTCGGGAGCAGTTAAACTTGAGAGTTTGATCCTGGCTCAGAACGAACGCTGGCGGCAGGCTTAACACATGCAAGTCGAACGCGTGTAGCAATACACGAGTGGCGCACGGGTGAG
>JBBRFD010000071.1:0-21083 GCA_038224985.1 Reyranellales bacterium | reverse complement strand
GGCCCGCTCGACATCGCACGCGCCCCTGACTGGCCCGAGGCCGAGCGCATCCTGAAATCGCGGGATGTTTCTCCCCTATGGTGGGAGCGTGAGGAGAGCTTGCGCCGCGCGCTGCTGGCAGCGGCGGAGCAACGCTATCCCGAACGCGCGCTATGGACGGCGCTGACCGAGCTCACGACCGAGACCGGCGACCTGGTGCATGGCAAGGCCGCCACCGCGGCGGCACGCGCCGGCGATGCCGCCCGGGCCTCGATCCATGTCGCGGCGGGTGCTGCGGCGCAGGCGGTCTATCAGCTTGCCGTCGCGCGGCTGTCGCAAAGCGACGCGCCGCTGTTCGACAGCAAGTTCCGGCTGTTCGCGGCGGGCCGCTGGCCCCTCGGCGTGACGCAGGGCAGCCTCGTCGTTTTCTGACGCTCCGACCCCTCGCCGCCACCCCTGCCAAGCGCTACGCTCGACCTCCCGCTCTCTCTGGAGAAGGTATTGCTGCAACTCGGTCGTTTTCCCCGCGTGCGTCTCGGTCACATGCCGACGCCACTCGAACCCATGCCGCGGCTCAGCGCGCATCTCGGCGGGCCCCGGCTCTGGATCAAGCGCGACGACTGCACGGGGCTGGCCACCGGCGGCAACAAGACCCGCAAGCTCGAATACCTCGTGGCCGACGCCTTGAAGCAAGGCGCCGATACGCTGATCACGCTGGGCGCCCTCCAGTCCAACCATGCGCGGCAGACGGCAGCGGCGGCCAACAAGCTCGGCCTGAAATGCGTGCTGGTTCTGGAAGACCGGGTGGCGCAGCCGACCGATGCCTATCGCAACAGCGGCAACATGCTGCTCGACCGGCTGCTGGGCGCGACGGTCAAAATTGTTTCACGTGAAACATCGATGACGAGCGCCGCGGAGCAGGCCATGGACGAGGTGCGGCGCGCCGGCGGCAAGCCCTACCTCATTCCCGTCGGCGGCTCGAATGCGCTGGGCGCCCTTGGTTATGTCGGCTGCGCGCTGGAAATTCTGCAGCAGGCGGCCGAGCGGGAAACCCGCATCGACCGCGTGGTCCATGCCACCGGCAGCAGTGGCACCCAGGCTGGCCTGATCGTGGGTTTCGATTCGGCGCAAAGCGGCGTGCGCGTCCTGGGCATCACGGTCGGCCGGCCGAAAGCCAACCAGGAAGCCAATGTGACCGAACTGGTCGACGCCACCGCCGATTTCATCGGCATCAAGCCCTCGCACGACAATATCGAGGCCAACGACGGCTACTTCGGCGAGGCCTATGGCCAGCCGACGCCCGGCATGATCGAGGCCGTGCGCCTGCTCGCCGAAACCGAGTCGGTGCTGCTCGATCCGGTCTACTCGGGCAAGGCCATGGCCGGCCTCATCGACCTCGTGCGCAAGGGCACATTCGGCAAGGACGAGAATATCGTCTTCATTCACACCGGCGGACAGGCGGGACTCTTCGCCTACGAGCCGGCTTTCGCTTCCTGAAGGAGGAACCGTTGTCCAGGGACAACCCGCGCATTGCCGTTCTGGGCTTTGCCATCGAGTGCAACCGCTTCTCGCCGGTGACGACGGCGCAGGATTTCGACGACGACGTCGACATCCGCGGCAATCGCATCGTCTCGGAGTGCCGCTCGGGCGCCTCGATCACCATGCCCGACCTGCCCGGCTTTTTCGCCGAGATGGACCGCAGCGGCGACTGGACCCCGGTGCCGCTGCGCGTCTCGCTCGCCCAGCCCGGCGGCCCGGTCGAAGAAAGCTTCTTCAAGGAATACCTGCGGGAGATCGAGGCGAGCCTCAAAGCGGCGCTGCCGGTCGATGCCGTTTTCGTCTCCTGCCATGGCGCCGCCCTGGCGGAAGGCACCGACGATCCCGATGGCGATCTCTTCGAGGTCATCCGCCGCAGCGTCGGCCCCGACCTGCCCGTGGTCTCGGTCTTCGACCTGCATGCCAATGTCTCGCGCAAGATGATCGACAACCTCTCGGTCTTCGTCGGCTACCTCGAGAACCCGCATACCGACATTCGCGAACGCGGCATCGAGGCCGCCAAACACATGCGCGAGTGCCTGGCCGGCCAGCGCACGGCCATCACCATGGTGAAAACGCCGCTGGTGCCGCCGCAGATCGCCCTGCTGACGGCCAAGGGTCCCTATGCCGACCTCATCAACTACGGCCAGACCAAGGTCGGCGGCGACATCATGAATGTCTCCGTCATGGCGGGCTTCGCCTATAGCGACAGCCCCAAGAACGGTCTCACCGCCGTAGTCACGGCGCGCAACGGCAACCGCGAGGCGGCCGGCGCGCTGTCGCTCGACATCGCCACGCGCGCCTGGGGCATGAAGGAGCGCTTCAAGCGCTCGATGATGCCGCTCTCCGACGCGGTGCAGCTCGCCTCCTCGGTCGGCAAGGACCGCCGGCGCAAGCCGATCATCCTGGCCGATGTCGCCGACAATCCCGGCGGCGGCGGGCGCGGCAACACCACCTATCTGCTGCGTGCGCTCAAGGGCGCCAAGGCGCAGAACGTCATCTTCGGCGTCTTCAACGACGCAGCCCTTGCCGCCCAGGCGCACAAGCTGGGTGAAGGTGCGAGCTTCACCGCCTCCTTCAACAGCGCCGAGAAGAACGAATTCTCCCTGCCTTTCGACTGCGAAGCCCGGGTCGTGAAGCTCAGCAACGGCGAATATCTCGGCCGGCGCGGCGTGCTGAAGGATGTCTCGGCCGACATGGGCCCATCGGCCCTGCTCGACCTCGGTGGCATCCTCATTGTCGTGATCACCATCCGCTGCCAGTGCATGGACCCGCGCCAGTTCGAGATATTCGACCTCGACATCGGCCAGGCCCGTGTCGTCGTGGTCAAGAGCCGCGGCCATTTCCGCGGCGGCTTCGACGAGTTCTTCAAGTCCGAGCAGATTTACGAGGTCGACTGCCCGGGCCTGACCTCGCCTGTGCTGGCGAACTTCACCTGGACCAAGCTGCCGCGCCCGGTCTATCCGCTCGACGAAGAGACGAGCTGGACGCCACCCACCGCCGTTCAGGAGTAAGTACATGTTGCGCCGTTCGCTGCTCGCCCTCACGGGCCTCCTGCTTGCCGCGCCCGCGCAAGCACAGACGACGCCAAGCAAGACGCTGCGCGTGGTCATGCATTCGGATCTTAAGATCCTCGACCCGATCTGGACCACCGCCTATATCGTGCGCAACCACGGTTACATGATCTACGACACGCTGTTCGCGCTCGACGACAAGCTCGAACCGCAGCCCCAGATGGTCGACAGCTGGGCGGTGAGCGAGGACAAGCTCACCTGGACCTTCCGCATGCGCGAGGGCCTGAAATGGCACGACGGCCAGGAGGTCACCGCCGCCGACGTCGTGCCCTCGATCAAGCGCTGGAGCGAGCGCGATACGCTGGGAGGGTTGCTCGCCAAATCGATCGCCGAGATGAAGGCTGTCGACGCCCGCGCCTTCCAGATCGTGCTCAAGGAACCCTACGGCATCATGCTGAAGACGCTGGCCAAGCCCAGCTCAACGCCGCTGCTGATCATGCCGGAGCGCGTCGCCAAAACGCCGTCCAACCAGCAGATCTCCGACTTCACCGGCTCCGGCCCCTTCATCTTTCGCAAGGGCGAGTGGAAGCCCGGCGAGAAGGTCGTCTATGTGCGCAATCCCGAATACCGGCCGCGCCGCGAGCCGCCCTCGGGGCTGGCCGGCGGCAAGGTGGTCAAGGTCGACCGCGTCGAGTGGGTGTCGATCCCCGATACCCAGACCGCGGTCAACGCCCTGCAGAACGGTGAGATCGACATGATCGAGCAGCCGGCGCACGACCTGCTGCCGGTGCTCGAGAAGGACAAGAACATCGAGATCGTCAATCTCGACAAGCTGGGCAATACCTATGTCCTGCGCTTCAATTGGAAGCAGCCGCCGTTCAACGACGTCCGTTTCCGCCGCGCCGCCGAATTCGCGCTGAACCAGAGGGACTTCCTGCAGGGCGTCATCGGCGACCCGCGCTACTACAAGGTCTGCAAGAGCATGTTCGGCTGCGGCACGCCCTTCGAGAATACCGCCGGCATGGACGGCATCCTCGAATCGAACTTCGAGGAATCGAGGCGGCAATTGAAGGAGGCAGGCTACGACGGCACGCCCATCGTGTTGCTGCAGTCGACCGACCTCGCCGTGCTCACCAACCTGGCGCCGATCGCCAAGACGCTGCTGGAGCGCGGCGGCTTCAAGGTCGACATGCAGTCGATGGATTGGCAGACCCTGGTGGCGCGCCGTGCCAAGAAGGACCCGGTCGCGCAGGGCGGCTGGAACATCGCCATGACGGCCGCCGCTGCCGTGCTGCTGATCGATCCGATCAACAACCACTATGCCGAGGCCAGCGGCGACCGCGCCCAGTTCGGCTGGCCGCTCGACGAGGAAATCGAGCGCCTGCGCCTCGCCTTCACCCGGGAATCGGACCCGAAGAAGCAGAAGGAAATCGCCGAACAGGTGCAAAAACGCATCATGGACCAGGGCGTCACGGTGCCGCTCGGCCAGTACCTGCAGCCGCTCGCCCGCACCAAAAAGGTGAGTGGCAACATCGAAGCGCCCATCACGGTCTTCTGGAACATCGAGAAGAAGTAGACCTGGCAGCGATTAAGAGTTGTCGGACAACCCGCCAAATGCCAGTCTGCCGCTCGAAACAGGTCACGGTCGTCAAGACCGGGTCGTTCGAAAGGGAGAAAACGATGTCCAAGGCATTGCTGCGCCGCCTGGCGCTGTCCACGTCCGTCGCGTCCGCCATCCTGCTGACCTTCGGCCCAGCCTCCGCGCAAAATCGCCAGTTCAGCTTCGCCTACGATCAGCCGAACACCACGGCCTACGGCATCGCAGCCAACATCTTCGACGCCAAGCTCAAGGAGATGAGCGGCGGCAAGTTCAGCATCAACCAGTTCCCCGGCGCGCAGCTCGGCCAGGAGACGCAGATGCTGCAGAAGATGCGGGCGGGCGACATCGACTTCATCATCACGGCGACCGCCAATGCCGCCTCGGTCTCGCCGCAGGCCGGTGTCTTCTCGCTGCACTACATCTTCCGCGACCAGGGCCATCTCACCCGCGTCATTGCCGATCCCGGCGTGTCGGCGGCCTTCAGGGGCCTGATCAAGGAGACGGTGACCGGCGGTCAGGTGCTCGGCCTGATGACCATGGGCATGCGCAACATGTACTCCAAGAAGGAGATCAAGTCGGTCGACGACATCAAGGGCCAGAAAGTTCGTGTGCAGGCGACCAAGACCGAGGACACGCATTTCCCCGCTTACGGCGCGCAGACCGTCCATATGCCGTTCGGCGAGGTCTACACCTCGCTGCAGACCGGCGTTGTCAATGCCGCCGAGAACGGCATCAACGTCTACCTCGCCAACAAACACTACGAAGTGGCGCCCATCCTGTCGTTGACCGAGCACGAGGCCAACAACAACTGCATCTGGGTGAGCGACAAGACCTGGAACAGCCTCAGCGACGACCAGAAGAAGTGGGTGCAGGCGGCGGCCGACGAAGTGTCCAAGGTCGAGCCTGCCAAGGCGCTGCAGCTCGAGAAGGACTCGGCCGAACGCCTGAAGAAGATCGGCGTGAAGGTGGTCGAGAATGTCGACAAGTCCGGTTTCGCCAAAGCCGCCCAGCCGATACAGGACAGCCTCGCCAAGGAACTGGGCCCGCACGCGGTCAAGATTCTCGAACTCGTCCGCAACGTGAAGTAGACCGGCCAGAGGCCGGCCCTTCCGCGACCGGAGAGTTTCGACATGAGTAGTCGTGTTCTGGTGCTCCAGCGCCACCGCCACCTCAAGTGGAAGGCGCTGGACCCGCTCGAAGCCGCCTTGATGATCCTGTGTGGCGCGTTGATCATCGGATTCACGCTGTCGGTATTCTTCGACGTCGTCACCCGCGAACTCGGCGCCCCCTGGCTGTGGCTGCAGCAGGTCACGACCGGCTTCTTCGCCTGGGGTGTCTTCATCGGCATGGCCGCCGCCGCGCGGCGCAACGATCATCTCTACCTGGTCGAGATCACCAAGCGCCTGACGGGCCCCAAGCGCACCTTCATGGAAACCTTCAACCGCGTCGTCGTGCTGGGCGTCGCGCTGGCCATGGTTTGGTTCGGCTACAAGAACGCCCTGCTCGACCTCGGCAGCTTCCGCATGCCGTCGCTGATCCCGCTGACCTGGTACACCGCCAGCGTGCCGCTTTCCGGCGCCCTGATCGCGCTGTTCGCCATCGAGCAGCTCCTCAACGGCTGGAAGCACGGCTTCGAGGGGCCCGAGGATGCCGACGATTTCGCCAAGGCCGTCGAGTAATGAGCAACGGTCACGTTCTCTTCCTGATGGCCTTTCTTTTCCTCGGGCTGGGCTACATGGGCGTTCCCGTCGCCTTCGCGTTGATGGCCGGCGTGATGATCGCCACCGCCTTCACCCAGATCAGCCTGCAGTCGATGGTGGGGCAGATGTTCCACGGCATCGATTCGGAAACGCTGCTGGCCGTACCCTTCTTCCTGCTGGTCGGCGAGCTGATGACCTCGGCCAACGTCACCCAGCGCATGGTCCGGCTGGCCCAGACCATGGTCGGCCATATGCGCGGTGGCCTGGCCCAGGTCGTCACCCTGTTCAGCATGTTCTTCGCCGGCATCTCCGGCTCCTCGACCGCCGACGTCGCCGTGCTGAGCCGTACCGTGGCGCCGCAAATGGACAAGGAAGGCTACGACCGCGCCTTCACCGCCGCGCTGATCGCCTGCGCCTCGACCATGGCCAACCTGATCCCGCCCAGCATCATGGCGGTGGTCTACGGCGCCACCGGCAATGTCTCGATCGGCGGATTGTTCCTGGGCGGCATCGTGCCGGGCGTGCTGATCGGTATCGGCCTGATGATCTACTCGCACTTCTTCGGCCCCATCGGCGTGCGCAAGATGCGCGCAAGCTTCGGCGAATTCGTCGACGCGCTCAGGGGCTCGTCGCTGCCGTTGATGATCCCGGTCATCATCATGGGCGGCATCCTGACCGGCTGGTTCACGCCGACCGAGGCCGGCATGATCGCCTCGGTCTACATTCTGGTGGTGCTGATCCCGCTGCTCAACCGCGGCCATCTGCGCCATCTGCTCAGCGACTTCATGTATACCGGCATGCTCTACGCCATTCCGCTGGCGGCCGTGGCCAGCGCCTCGGCCTTCGGCTGGATGCTGGGCTACCTGCGCGGCCCCGACATCGTGGCGACCTGGATCGCCGACTATGCCGGCACCGACGCCGGTATGATCCTGCTGCTGCTGGTGCTGCTGTTCGTCATCATCGGCGACTTCGTCGATGCGATTCCGGCCATCATCATCTTCATGCCGATCATCAACAAGCTCACCGAGTTGGGGAACATCAACCCGGTGCACATGGGCGTGGTCATCATCACGACGCTGGTCTTCGGCCTGATCACGCCACCGTATGGTCTGTCGCTGCTGGTGGCGTCGAAATTCGTCGGGGTCAGTTTCTATAGCGCGATGAGGGCGTCGTTGCCGATCTACATCGTTTTTATCGTGACGATATCGTTCACGGTACTGTTCCCCGACGTCGTCCTGTACCTGCCCAAATGGCTGCTGCCCGAGTCGGTGGGTTGCTTCAAGAATCCGAGTGGCACGGGCTACATCTGCCCATGAAGCCGGCTATTTGTCGGGCAGCGGGATGAACTCGACCTCGTCGCCCGGCACCTTGGCAAAGCGGCCCTCGCGCCAGTCGGCCTTGGCCTGCTCGATGCGCTCCTTCGACGAGGAGACGAAGTTCCACCAGATGTGACGCGGCCCGTCCATCGCCGCACCGCCGCAGAGCATCAGCTTGGCGCCACTGCCGCCGGCCACGACCTCGACCGGCGTGCCGGAGACCAGCACCGGCAGGTCGCCGACCGAAAACTTGCCGTCGCCGATGGTGATATCGCCGTCGGCGACATAGACCGCACGCTCCACATGTTCGGGCGACACGGAGATCGTGGCACCCGGCTCCATCTCCACGGCGACATAGAAGATCGGCGAAAAATGCGTGGTCGGCGCGGTACGGCCGGCATAGGTGCCGACGATCAGGCGCAGCGAGGCGCCGGGCTCTTGCCAGGCCGGCAGTCGCGCCGCCTCGACATGCTCGAACAGCGGCGCGGTTTCTTCGTGTTCCCTGGGCAGCGCCACCCAGACCTGGACACCGTGCATGCGAAAGCCGGTGCGCTTCATCTCGGCCTCGGTACGCTCGCTATGGACGATGCCGCGGCCGGCCGTCATCCAGTTGACGTCGCCCGGCGCGATCGGCTGGGCATTGCCCAGGCTGTCGCGGTGATAGATGCCGCCCTCGAAGAGATAGGTCACCGTGGCGAGCCCGATATGCGGATGCGGCCGCACCTCCATGCCGCCGCCCGGTGGCACGGTCGTCGGGCCGAAATGATCGAAGAAGACGAAGGGACCGACCATGCGGCGCTTGATGCCGGGCAGCACGCGGCGCACCGCGAAGCCGCCGCCGAGGTCGTGGGCGCGGCCCTGGACGAGCACATCGATGGGCGCGGTCATTGCTTGTTCTCCTTGGCCGGCTGTGCTGCAACGAACGGACATGAAAGACACCGTTCGCGACCTCAGCGCTTTCTTTGCCCCCAGCAGCATCGCCATCGTCGGCGCCGGGGAGCGCGCCACCTCGTCGGGTGGCGCGGTGATGCAGATGCTTCGCCAAGCGGGTTATGGCGGACGCGTGGTACCGGTCAACCCCAGGGGCGGCACCATCTTCGGTTACGAATCCGTGACTTCGATCTCAGCCATCGATCCGCCGGTCGACCTCGCGGTCATCGTGATTCGCCCCGATGCCATCGTCGATGCCGCCAGGGAGGCCGCCGACCGCGGCATCAAGAACCTGCTCATCCTGCCCGGCGGCTTCGCCGAGGCCGGTCCCGTCGGCGTGGCGCGCAACGAGGCGCTGCTGAAGCTCGCCGCCGAGCGCGGCCTCACCATCGCCGGGCCCAATTGCGCCGGCATCGCCCATCTCGATCCGGCCTGGCGTTTCGCCGCGACCTTCCTGCGCGACCTGCCGCCCGGTGCGGCGCCCGGCGCGGAAAACGGCCTCGCCTTCATCTCGCAGTCGGGCGCCCTGGCGGAAGAATTCATCGACAAGGCCAACGCGCGCGGCCTGCCGCTCACCTCCGTCGTGTCCGTCGGCAACGCGGTCCATCTCGGCGTCGAGGATTACCTCGCCTGGCTGGGCGAGCGGCCGGAGATCGGCGCGGCTCTCCTCTATGTCGAGTCGATCCAGGATCACGAGCGCTTCCGCCGCCTCGCCCGCATCGTTGCCGCAAGGAAGCCGGTGATCGCCCTGTTCGGCGGCCGCACCGCCATCGGCGGCCAGGCCGCTGCGGCCCATACCGGCGCCGTGGTGAACGACGATGCCGCCATCGACGCCTTCTGCGCCTCCTGCGGCATTGTCCGTGTCGAGAGCCTGCGCCGCCTGCTGGTGGCGGCCAAGGCCTTCGGCCGTTTCCCCCAAGGCCTCGGCAAGCGCGCGCTGGTCCTCTCCAACTCGGGCGGCCCCGGCGTGATCTGCGCCGACCGCGCCGTCCTCGAAGGCCTCGATCTCGGCGTGCTGCCCAAGGCCATGGCCGACACCCTGCACCCGCAGCTGCCGCCGGAAGCCTCTGTCGCCAACCCGCTCGACCTCTTGGCCGATGCCCGGGAAGACCGTTTCGGCCTGACGCTGGAAGCCGCCCTCACCCACGCCGCCACGGCCTATGACATGGTGCTGATGATCCACGTCGTGCCCTTCATGGTCGACGCCACGCCGGTCATCGCGCGGCTGGCCGAACTCGCCGCCGGCACCCGCCTGCCGCTGATGCACTGCATGATGGGCACACTGCCGGGCAAGGCCGGATGGTTCGCAACGATGGAGGCGGCGGGCGTGCCCACGTTCAACGATGTCGAGGAGATGGCGGAGGCCGCTGGACTGCTGGCGCGCTATGCGATTTTACGCAACGCCGCAAAGTCAGGCGATCTACCCCCTGCGGCTTTTAGGGACAGAAGCACTGTATAAGTCAAAAATATCATTTATTTACATACAGTTAGCCTTGTGACGGCACTGTGGCATTTTTGCCACTTTTTGATGGACTTGGGGAAACCGCCCGGCCAGTATCCCGGCAATGGCTGTAGCGGGGGGCGCCAACCGGGAGGTTGGCAATCGCGGTTCGGCCTCGATGCAATGAAGACAGGGTAATGGAGAGGCCGAATGGCGATGACCAGGACGCGTGAACAACGCGCCAAGAGCTGGCGTACCGTGCGTGCTCTCGCATTTGCAACGATTGCCATTACCAGTTTTGAAATTTTGACGGCGACGCAGCCGTTCGCTCAGGCCAAGCCGCCGAGCAAGACCCAGATCAAGCAAGCCTCCAAGAGCGCCCCCGCGGTCCCCACCGGCGACATCCAGCCCTTCGGCGTTCCGGCCGACGGTTCCGTCGCCGAACAGCTCGCCGCCCTCAAGGTCGATCCGGTCGACGCCCAGAAGGCCGCCGCAGCCGTGACCGAAGCTCTGTCCAAAAACGAAAACAAGGTCGCGAGTTCAGGCCGCGCCGTGCTCGAGGCCCAGGGCAACGACCAGCCCAAGCGCCTCGTCTCCCTGCAGATCTTCACCCTGCGCGCGCTGAGCGTCGATCTTCACCGCAATGCCGACGGCAGCTACGGCTACAAGCTCGCCCCCGGCGCCACCGAGAACGACGACGAGACGGTCTCCAGCCTCCCGAGCGCCGGCGGCATCACTGCCGTGGTCGGCCGCACCCTGTTGCCCAGCACCGTCAGCAGCGTGAAGGCGACTTCAGCGACGCTGGCCACCAGCCTCGCCCCGTCGGGCGCCAACCCGGCCTCCGTGACCGAACTCGGCAAGGCTATTTCGGCGACCGGCCCGGGCACGCCCAAGGTCGAAGTCGCCCATGGCCGCACGGCCGACGGCGCACCGCGCCTGCTCTACGCCAGCCTGGGCGAAGGCAATGGCAAGAACACGATCTGGTGGTTCGCGCCCCCCAACCAGCCGGAAGGCTGGTTCGACGAGAGCGGCCAGCGCGTCGGCGGCACGGCGCTCGGCGACCCGAGCCCCGGCGCTCGCATCTCCTCGCCCTTCGGCATTCGCCGCTACTACGGCCGCAGCACCGGCGGCGGCTTCCACAACGGCATCGACTTCGAGGGCAAGACCGGCGAGCCGATCTTCGCGGCGGCCGACGGCGTCATCAATCACCAGGGCTGGTACTTCAACTACGGCCGCACGGTGAAGATCAGCCACGCCGACAATTTCGAGACGCTTTACGCCCATATGTCGCGCTTCGCCGACGGCGTCGGCCCCGGCGCCCATGTCCGCAAGGGCGACCTGATCGGCTATATCGGCTCGACCGGCCGCTCGAGCGGCCCGCACCTGCACTTCTCGGCTATCGTCAACGGTCAGTTCGTCGATCCCGCGCCCTACGTCTCCAAGGGCGTGAACACCCGCCTCGGCGCCGACGCGCTGGTGGCCTTCCGCCAGTGGCAGCAGGATGTGCGCGGTGCCGTCGGCCAGCGCAACAAGGCCACATCCGACGCCGAACGCTTCCGCGGCCTGCAGGGCACCGATTCCTGGAGCCAAAACCCCTTCACCGAAGCCTCGCCGAACCGCCTCTAGTCGGCTCGCGTCAAGGTCCTCCGGACCACCCGGCACGGCGTTGCGCCGTCCCGGCTGATCGCCTACCAATTGCCCCATCGCCCGCCCAGCCCGGGAGGCGGCAAGCAGGGCGTGTTACCAACAAAAAGGGAAGAAACTTCATGTTCAACAAATTCACGGTCGCCGGCGTTGCGGCGCTTTCGATCGCTGGCCTCGCCGGCACGGCCCATGCCGGCAAGGACCTCGACACCATCAAGGCGCGCGGCAGCGTGATCTGCGGCGTCAGCACCGGCGTGGCGGGCTTTGCCTTGGCCGACAGCCAGGGCAAGTGGACCGGCCTCGACGTCGATGTCTGCCGCGCCGTTTCGGCCGCGCTGTTCGGCGACTCCGAAAAGGTAAAATACGTGCCGACCACGGCGCAGCAGCGCTTCACCGCTCTGCAGTCGGGCGAAGTCGACCTCCTGTCGCGCACCACGACCTACACGCTGACCCGCGACACCGCGCTCGGCTTCGATTTCACCGGCATCAACTACTACGACGGCCAGGGCTTCATGGTGTCCAAGAAGCTCGGCGTGAAGAGCGCCAAGGAGCTCAACGGCGCCACCGTCTGCGTGCAGCCCGGCACCACCACCGAGCTCAACCTCGCCGACTACTTCCGCGCCACGAAGATGAGCTTCAAGCCGGTCGTCATCGAAAAGATCGAGGAAGTCCGCGCCGCCTTTTTCTCGGGCCGCTGCGACGTCTTCACGACGGACGCCTCGGGCCTCTACTCGACCCGCGCCGCCAATGCCCCGAACCCGGACGACTACATCATCCTGCCGGAAATCATCTCCAAGGAGCCGCTGGGCCCGGTTGTGCGCCATGGCGACAACCAGTTCGCCGACGTCGTGCGCTGGGCGCTGTTCGCCATGCTCGAGGCCGAGGAAAACGGCATCACGTCGAAGAACGTCGACGAGATGCTGAAGAGCGAGAACCCCTCGATCAAGCGCATCCTCGGTGTCACGCCCGGCATGGGCAAGGCGCTCGGCGTCGACGAGAAGTGGGTCTACAACATCGTCAAGCAGGTCGGTAACTACGCCGAGAGCTTCGAGCGCAACGTCGGCATGGGCTCGCCGCTGAAGATCGCCCGCGGCCTGAACGCGCTGTGGACGCAGGGCGGTCTGCAATACGCGCCGCCTATTCGCTAATGACGATCCGGTAAGCGCAAAAAATCGAGACGGCCGAACCGCCGCCCCGCGAGGGGCGGCGGTTTGCATTTGCTGTGCAGGCGTTCGACACTCGCGCCAAGACAACAACAGGGAGCAAAAAAATGCGCAACGTAACAATGGCGACGGCGATCGGATTGGCCGCGTTCATGCTTGCCAATACCGCCATGGCCGGCAAGGACCTTGATGCCATCAGGGCGCGTGGAGCGGTGAACTGCGGCGTCGGCACCGGCACGGCCGGCTTCATGCAGGCCGATAGCCAGGGCAAGTGGAAGGGACTTTCCGTCGATGTCTGCCGCGCCGTCGCGGCCACCATCTTCGGCGACGCCGAGAAGGTGAGATACGCGCCGCTCACCTCGCAGCAGCGCTTCACCGCCCTGCAGTCGAGCGAAGTCGATATGACCATGGGCAACGCCACCTACACCCTGACCCGCGATACCGCACTGGGCTTCGATTTTACCGGCATCTACTACTATGACGGTCAGAGCTTCCTCGTGGCCAAGAAGCTCGGCGTGAAGAGCGCCCTCGAACTGGGTGGCGCCACGATCTGCGTCGCCCCCGGCACCACCACCGAACTCAACCTCGCGGACTATTTCCGCGCCAACAAAATGACCTTCAAGCCGGTCGTCATCGAGAAGGTCGACGAGATCCGCTCGGCCTTCTTCTCCGGCCGTTGCGACGTCTACACCACGGACGCCTCCAGCCTCGCCGCCACCCGCGCCGCCAACGTGCCGCCGCCGCGCAGCTTCGACGACTTCATGATCCTGCCGGAGATCATCTCCAAGGAGCCGCTGGGTCCGGTGGTGCGCCATGGCGACAACCAGTTCGCCGACATCGTGCGCTGGGCGCTGTTCGCCATGATCGAGGCCGAGGAATACGGCATCACCTCGGGCAACGTCGACGAAATGCTGAAGAGCGAGAATCCCTCGATCAAGCGCATCCTCGGCGTTACCCCAGGCATGGGCAAGGCGCTCGGCGTCGACGAGAAGTGGGTCTACAACATCGTCAAGCAGGTCGGGAATTACGGCGAGAGCTTCGACCGCAACGTCGGCATGGGCTCTCCTCTCAAGATCGAGCGCGGCCTCAACAAGCTGTGGACCCAGGGCGGCCTACAGTATGCCCCACCCATCCGGTAGGAGACTCCCGCCCGATTCGACATCGGCCGCCGCCCCGCAAGGACGGCGGCTTGCATTTGGCCTGTTGCTTGCAAGTGAGACGCAGCAGACACTTACCTTGGGGATAACGAAGGGAGGCAACAATGCGAAATTCGGTAACGGCGGCCGCCATTGGCCTAACCGCGGGATTGGCGGCGATGGTTGCGTCGGGCTCGGCGATGGCCGGCAAGGACCTCGACGCCATCAAGGCGCGCGGTGCGGTGGTTTGCGGTGTCGGCACCGGCACGGCGGGCTTCATGCTGGCCGATAGCCAGGGCAAGTGGGTCGGCCTCGATGTCGATGTCTGCCGGGCGGTCTCCGCCGCCATCTTCGGCGACTCGGAGAAGGTGAAATACGTGCCGCTGTCCTCGCAGCAACGCTTCACCGCCCTGCAGTCGGGCGAAGTCGACATCCTGTCCAACAACACCACGGTGACACTGACGCGCGACACCGCGCTCGGCCTCGATTTCACCGCCGTCACCTACTATGACGGCCAGGGCTTCCTGGTGAACAAGAAGCTCGGCGTAAAGAGCGCCAAGGAGCTGAACGGCGCCACGGTTTGCGTGGCACCCGGCACGACCACCGAGCTCAACCTCGCCGACTACTTCCGCGCCAACAAGATGACCTTCAAACCGGTGGTCATCGAGAAGGTCGAGGAAGTGCGCGCCGCCTTCTTCTCCGGCCGCTGCGACGTCTATACCAACGACTCCTCGAGCCTCTATTCGACGCGCGCCGCCAATGTGCCGCCGCCGGCCAAGCCCGAGGACTTCATCGTCCTGCCCGAGATCATCTCCAAGGAGCCGCTGGGACCGGCGGTGCGCCATGGCGACAACCAGTTCGCCGACATCGTGCGCTGGGCGCAGTACGCCATGATCGAGGCCGAGGAATACGGCATCACTTCGAAGAACGTCGACGAGATGCTGAAGAGCGACAATCCCTCGATCAAGCGCATCCTCGGCGTCACGCCCGGCATGGGCAAGGCCCTGGGGACCGACGAGAAGTGGGTCTACAACATCATCAAGCAGGTCGGTAACTACGGCGAGAGCTTCGATCGCAATGTCGGTATGGGCTCCGTGCTGAAGATCGAGCGCGGCCTCAACAAGCTGTGGACCCAGGGCGGTCTGCAATACGCCCCGCCGATCCGCTAGGCCGGCAAGTGGCCATGCGCAACACGATAGCAGCGATCGCGGCCAGCCTGGTCGCGATCGCGGGCGGCAACGCGGCGGTGGCCGGACCGGTCCTCGACGCCGTGAAGGCGCGCGGCGCGCTGATCTGCGGCGTGCCAATTCGCTAATATGGACCGGACGTCAGTTGCAAGAGGCCGATTCCTTTCTACACTGACTGCAATATCGAACGGCGGGACAACCGCTACAGGTAGGGGGCACAGGGTATGGCGGTAGAGACAATGGGCTCTGCGTCGCGCACGAAAGTAGCGCCGTGGAACGACCCGGTCATCCGCGGCTGGGTATTCCAGATCCTGATCGTGGGTCTGGTCGGCGCGCTTTTCTGGTATCTCGTCAGCAATACCATCGACAACCTGACCCGGCAGAAGATCGCCAGCGGTTTCCATTACCTGGAACGCGAGGCGGGCTTCGAGATCGGCGACACGATGATCGAGTACTCGCCGGCCAGCACCTATGCCCGCGCGATCTGGGTCGGCATTCTCAACACGCTGCGCATCGCCGTCCTCGGCATCATCCTCTCGACCTTCCTCGGCACGCTGATCGGCGTCGGTCGCCTTTCGCCCAACTGGCTGCTCTCCAAGATCTGCGCCTGGTACGTCGAGGCCTTCCGCAACGTGCCGCTGCTGCTCTGGCTGTTCCTCTTCTACAAGCTGATCAGCGAGGCCTTCCCGGGACCGCGCCAGGCGATCAGCATGTTCTTCGGCTCGATGTTCCTCAGCAACCGCGGCCTCTATTTCCCCGTCCCGCTGGCCGACCCGATCCACAAGTGGATGGGTGTCGGCCTGATTGTCGGCATCGTTGGCGCCGTCGTGCTCCATCGTTGGGCCAAGAAGCGCCAGGAAGCCACCGGCCAGCCCTTCCCGTCGATCATCGCCGGCATCGGCGTGACGCTGGGCGTGCCCTTCCTCGTCTGGCTGGCCGGCGGCGCGCCGCACCACATGAGCTGGCCCGGCCTCAAGGGCTTCAACTTCGAAGGCGGCATGGTGATCCAGCCGGAATTCACCGCCCTTCTGGTCGGCCTCGTGCTCTACACCTCGGCTTTCGTCGCCGAGATCGTGCGTTCGGGCATCCTCGCCCTGCACAAGGGCCAGAGCGAGGCGGCCGCCGCCATCGGCCTGTCGCGCGGCCAGTCGATGCGGCTGGTATTGCTGCCGCAAGCGCTGCGCGTGATCGTGCCGCCGATGACCAGCCAGTATCTCAACATCACCAAGAACAGTTCGCTGGCCATCGCCATCGGCTATCCCGACCTGGTGGCGTCGATCAACGTCACCATCAACCAGACCGGTCAGGCGATCGAGAACATCCTGATCATCATGGCGGCGTACCTGAGCGTGAGCCTGTCGATCTCGGCCTTCATGAACTGGTACAACAAGCAAATCGCCATGAAGGAGCGCTGAGCATGACCGACGTCCTTCCCGGCCAGCCCGTTCCCGAACGCGTCCAACTGGCGCCTCCCAACACCGATACCGGCCTCGTCGGCTGGATGCGCAACCGGCTGTTCAGCAGCTGGGGCAATGGCATCACCACCGTCGTCCTGACCTTCGTCGTAGGCTGGCTGCTGCTGCATTTCCTCGACTGGGCGCTCTTTACCGCCACCTTCACCGCCAAGACCGGCCAGGAATGCCGCGGCGGCGGCGCCTGCTGGGCGTTGATCCACGAGAAGTACCGCTACATCTTCTTCGGCTCCTTCCCCTACGAGCAGCATTGGCGGCCGTTCTTTGCCGTCCTCGTCATGCTTGCCATGCTGCTGCTCAGCTCCGACCGGCGCATGTGGAATTCGCGCCTGCTCATCATCTGGGGCATCGGCACCTTCGCCACCTTCCTGCTGATGTTCGGCGAGCTGCACTTCTCCAACACCTTCTTCCTGCTGGTTGCCATGGTCGGCGGCGGTATCGCGCTGGCTCTGCGTGGCGGCGTGGCCCAGGCGGGCGAAATCCTGACCTACCGCATCCTGGCCGGTGTCGGCTTCGTCGGCGTGGTGGCGCGCATGCTCGGCATCCTGCCGGCCTTCGGCTTCACGATCGCGCCCTTCAGCTATGTCGAGACCGGGCTATGGGGCGGCGTGCCGGTGACGATGATCCTCGCCACCTATGGCTTGGCCTTCGCCTTCCCCTATGGCGTCCTGCTGGCGCTCGGCCGGCGCTCGCACCTGCCCCTGATCAAGGGCTTGTGCGTGGGCTTCATCGAGCTGATCCGCGGCGTGCCGCTGATCAGCCTGCTGATCATGGCCTCGGTCATGCTGCCGCTGTTCCTGCCCTCGGGCACGACCATCGACAAGTTCCTGCGTGCCCAGGTCGCCGTCATCCTCTTCGCCGGCGCCTATATCGCCGAGATCATCCGTGGCGGCCTGCAGTCCCTACCAAAGGGCCAGTTCGAGGCGGCCGACGCGATGGGCCTCAACTACGTGCAGAAAACGACGCTGATCGTCCTGCCGCAGGCCATCCGCGTGGTCATTCCGCCGCTGATCAACACCTTCATCGGCTTCTTCAAGGACACCTCGCTGGTGCTGATCATCGGCATCTTCGACTTCCTCAACACCGCCAACCAGGCGCTGGTCGACCCCAACTGGGCGGGCTTCCCCGGCGAGGTCTACCTCTTCGCCGCCTTCGTCTACTTCATCTTCTGCTTCTCGATGTCGCGGTACTCCAAGTACCTCGAGGTCGAACTCAACAAGGGAACGCACCGCTAAGGCGGCGCGAGGAGAACCATCATGGCACAAGCAGCCCACGACCTTTCCGGCGCCCCGTCGGTCATCCAGCTCAAGAGCGTCAACAAGTGGTACGGCCAGTTCCACGTGTTGAGCGACATCAACCTCGATGTGAAGGAAGGCGAGAAGATCGTCATCTGCGGACCCTCCGGATCGGGCAAGTCGACGCTGATCCGCTGCATCAACCGCCTGGAAGAGCACCAGCAGGGCGACATCATCGTCCACGGCGTCACCCTCTCCAATGACGTCAAGAACATCGAGGCGATCCGCCGTGAAGTCGGCATGGTGTTCCAGTCGTTCAACCTCTTCCCGCACCTCACCATCCTCGAGAACCTGACGCTGGCGCCGATCTGGGTGAAGAAGACGCCCAAGAAGGAGGCCGAGGAGATCGCGATGAGCCTGCTCACCCGCGTGCGCATTCCCGAGCAGGCCAACAAGTATCCCGGCCAGCTCTCGGGCGGCCAGCAGCAGCGCGTGGCGATCGCCCGCGCGCTCTGCATGCGGCCCAAGATCATGCTGTTCGACGAGCCGACCTCGGCGCTCGACCCGGAAATGGTCAAGGAAGTGCTCGACGTCATGATCGAGCTGGCGGGAGAAGGCATGACCATGATGGTGGTGACTCACGAAATGGGCTTCGCCCGCGCCGTCGCCGACCGCGTCATCTTCATGGATCGTGGCGAGATCGTCGAACAGAACAAGCCCGAGCCGTTCTTCGCCAATCCACAGAACGAGCGCACCAAGCTGTTCCTCGGCCAAATCCTGCGCCACGGCTGAAGCCGGCAAAGGCGGAGCGCCTTGGCTCCGCCTTCATCGCCGCCTAAGGTCCCGCCCATGAAAATTCTCGTCACGGGCGGCGCGGGCTTTATCGGTTCGGCCGTTGTCCGCCACATCGTTGCGCGCACCGACTGGACCGTCGCCAACATCGACAAGCTGACCTATGCTGGCAATCTCGAATCGCTGGGCGAGGCGCGCACCAGCAACCGTCACCGCCACCACAAAGTCGATATCTGCGACCGCGCCGGCGTCGACGCCATCTTCGCCGCCGAGCGGCCCGACGCGGTGCTGCATCTGGCCGCCGAGAGCCATGTCGACCGTTCGATCGACGGCGCCGCGCCTTTCATCCAGACCAACATGGTCGGCACCTACACGATGCTGGAGGCCGCCCTTGCCTACTGGCGCGGCCTTGAACCGGTGGCAAAGGCGCGCTTTCGCTTTCAGCACATCTCGACCGACGAGGTCTTTGGCTCGCTGGGCACCACCGGCAAGTTCAGCGAGACCACGCCCTACCAGCCCAACTCGCCCTACTCCGCCAGCAAGGCAGGCTCCGACCATCTGGTGCGCGCCTGGTTCCATACCCATGGCCTGCCGACGCTGGCGACCAACTGCTCGAACAACTACGGGCCCTATCATTTTCCCGAGAAGCTGATCCCGCTGGTCATCATCCGCGCTCTGCGTGGCGAGAGCCTGCCGGTCTACGGCAAGGGCGAGAACATCCGCGACTGGCTGCATGTCGAGGACCATGCCGAGGCCTTGCTGCTGGTGCTGCAGAAGGGCCGGCCGGGCGAGACCTACAATATCGGCGGCAATGCCGAGCGCACCAATATCGAAGTCGTGCGCCGCATTTGCGCGTTGCTCGACGAGACGCTGCCGCAGAGCCCGCACCGGCCGCACGACGGGCTGATCCGCTTCGTCACCGACCGGCCGGGCCACGACGCGCGCTACGCCATCGATGCCTCGAAGATCCATAACGAACTGGGCTGGACGCCACGGCACAATTTCGACGAGGGGCTGCGCGCCACCGTGCGCTGGTTCCTCGACAATCGGCAATGGTGGGAGCGCGTCACCAGCGGCGCCTATCGCGGCGAGCGGCTCGGCCTCAAGGCCTGATCAGGTCCCGGCGAAGCGGCTGCGCAGACGGGTGTAAAGTTCAATGGCCTGGCCGCGGCGCTTCTTGTCGAGCAGCAGCAGCGGCACCGCGCAGGCCACCACCGACATCCCGATCGACACCGGCCAATCGATCGTCCGCTCGCGCCAGGTCAACGCCTCGCAGAGCAGGATGACCAGCAAGCCGAGGAACCAGACCAGCGCCACCCGCAGATTGAGGAAATAGCCGTAGCGCGCCCAGGTCGCCCAGACCGTGCCGATGGTCGTCACGACATAGGTGAGGAAGAAGGCAAAGCCGATGCCCTCGATACCCCTGATCCATTGCAACGGCCCCTCGCCCGGCGGGTAGGACACCGCGATGCCACCGATCACCAGCAGGCCGAGATAGAGACCCGTCTCGCCCACCGTGTAGATCGTCATATGGGCACGCGAGGTCGAGACATTGGCGAAGAGCCACTGGATGACCTTGAGGTAGTTGGCGAGCAGCAGCCAGTGCAGCATGTCGATGGCCGGCAGGAAGTCGCTGGCGAAGAGGATGCGGATGACCAGCGGCTGGAACAGGATCAGACCGGCGATCATCGGCAGCGCCAGCATGACCAGGATGACGGCGGCATCGTCGAGCAGCTTCGTGCGCTCCTCATCGGTCTTGGCGCCGCTCAGCACCGGATAAAGATAAGAGCCGATCGAACCCAGCAGCACCGAGAGGTTCTGGATGCCGAGTGTCCAGGCGACGCGGAAGAAGCCGTTGGCTTCGGGGCCGTAGTTGAGCAGCAAAGTCGGCGGGATATAGGCGAAGACGAGGAAGCTGGTGAAGTAGCCCAGCAGTACCGTGCCGTACATGCGAAAGAAGTGCATGTAGTCGGACCGCTCAGGCACCACGCCGAGCGAGGCTCTCATCTCGCGCAGCCAGCCCAGGCGGCGGATGATCGGCAAGGTCAGCAGGATCTGGATCAGCGGCGGCACGACCATCAGGCCGAAGTAGCCCCATTGGTTGTCGGCGGCGGCGAGCTTGGCCAGCGGATAGACGAAGAGCAGCGACGCCGCCGCCGGCGCCACCATGACGACGGCGAGCCAGCGGAAGGCCTGCGACACGCAGACGAAATTCCAGCCGATCATGGCGATCTGGCCAAGCGCAATGGGAACGCCGAGCCAGGCCACGACGTCGGCGATATGCGGGTCGGTCGAGATGAAATACTTTCGCGCAAGGATCGGCGCCAGGATGACCAGCGCCACCGTCGACAGGCCGATGGCCACCGCGTTCAGCACCAATGCTGCCTTGAGGCGGCGCAGCCGCGCCTCGCCCTCGGTGGCGCTCAGACCCTGCAACA
>JBBRFD010000070.1:0-21502 GCA_038224985.1 Reyranellales bacterium | reverse complement strand
CGAGGGCTACGACCGCGCCGCGGTCTACATCTCCTCGGCCTATACCTTCGGAGACAATATCGAGCGCATCCAGGGCCTGGCGGCGGGAGGCGTCACCGTTACCGGCGGCGCAACCGACAACACCATGTCCGGCGGCACACTGACCGACGTTCTCTCGGGAGCGGCGGGCAACGACCAGATCTACGGCGATGCCGGCAACGACACGCTCGATGGCGGTCTGGGCAACGACTACCTCTCCGGCGGCAGCGGCGCCGACACCTTCGTCTTCTCGGCCCAGGCCGGCGGCTCGGGCCGCGACATCGTCTCCGACTTCGGCAACGGCGCCGATGCCATCCTCGTCGGTTCCAACACCGTCGATTCGGGCCTCGGCACTTCCGTTGTCGTTCTGCACGACGGCACCACCCTCGTCGCCGGAAACGGACACAATTGGCAGATCGGAGACTTCGGCTAGGCCACCGACTCATTAAATCGCATCCATATTCGGATTGAAGCGAGTTTGACGCTGGCGAAGTAGTTGTCGTCGCGCTTGTCGTATCGGGTGGCGACGGCGCGGAAGTGCTTGAGTTTGTTGAAGAAGCGCTCGACCAGGTTTCGCTTGCGGTAGAGCGGCTTGTCGAAGCGCGGCGGCTTTAGCCTGTTGGGCATGGGCTTGATGTTGGCCCGTACGCCGTGCGCGGCGAGCCTTTCGTGCAAGGCGTTGGAGTCGTAGGCGGCGTCGGCCAGCAGCACGTTGCCGGGCTCGACCGAGCCCAGCATGTCTTGGGCGCTACGTCCGTCGTGGGCCTGGCCTTCGGTAAGCTTGAGGAGGATCGGCAGGCCGCAGGCGTCGACCAGAGCATGGATCTTGGTGGTCAGGCCGCCCCGCGAGCGACCCATGCAACGGGATCGCGTGGCTTTTTTTTACCGTTGTCGGCATGCTGATGAACCCGGATCGACGACGAGTCGATCATCTGGATGTCACCGTTGTAAGCCTTTGAAACGGCGGCCAGGATGCGATCCCAGACACCGGCTTTGCGCCTTCGGTTGAAGCGATTGTCGCATGTCGTATGCGGGCCGTAGCGCTCCGGAATATCGGCCCACGGCGCACCGGTGCGAAGCCGCCAGAATATTCCGCTCAGCACTCGCCGGTCGTCGACCCGAGGAACACCGCGGGGCTTGTTCGGCAGCAGCGGCTGGATCACAGACCACTCGAAATCCGTCAGATCGAAGCGTGCCATCCACAACCTCCTGCTATGCGAGATTGAATCAGAACGACGCCGATTTGAGAATCACTTTTATGGGTCTATGACCTAGGGAGAATGGCGGAAGAGAGTGGGAGTCGAACCCACTAAGAGCCGTCAAACGACCCTCTCTGGCTTTGAAGGCCAGCCGCCCCACCGGGAGCGCTTCCCCTCCAGTTCCGATCATTCCGCATAAGCGGCGCGCTGTCACGCCGGCGGTGCGGCGCCAAATTGCCCGAGCTTGGCGGGCACAGCCTTGCGCAGGTCGCCCTTGCGCATGGTGACGCCGTGGCGGTCGAAGAATTCGAGGATCAGGATCGCCACCTTACGGCCGTTGTCGAGCTTGTCGCGGAACTGCGCGGCGGTGAAGTCGCCGTCGCGCGCCAGGGCATGGGCGATGGCGATCATCTCGGCCACGACGGGGCGCAGGAAATATTGATCGGGGGCGACCTCGACGACACGGCCGAGCTTGGCGACGCGACGCAGCAGCCGGCGCACATCGGCCTCGGGCGCATCGTAGGTTTCGGCGAAGTCGCGCACGCGCGGCGGCTTGAATTTCTCGCGGCCGAGATCGGCCAGGATCTTCTGCCACAGCGCCTCGTCCCTGACGCCGAGCTTCAGCGAATGGCCGGGCAGGCGCAGAAACGGTCCGTCGACGACCAGCGTCTTGGCGGCGATCTCAACATCTAGCAGGGTGCGGAACACCGGCAGCGGCCAACGCCGCTTCATTGTCAGCCGCAGACGCTCCGGCGCCAGGCCGGGCGCGTCGGCATTGCTCTCGTGATAGGCTTTAAGCGTCCCGACCATGTCGCTTCGGGAGGCTTCGAAGGTCGCAGTGAAGAAGCCATAAGCGCCCTGCTTCATGCCCTCTGCATCGGCCAGCAGCATCTCGACCTCGGCCGGCCGCAGGTTGCGCGCCTGGCCGAAGCGCGCCAGCTCGACGAAGCCCTGCTCCAGCGCCAGCAGCTCGGATAGCACCGTGTCGTCGCCCTCGACCAGCGCCGACAACTCGGCCAGCCGGCGCGGCGTGCGGCGGTTGCGCGGCGGACCGAAGGGATCGACCACGGCGGCACCGGCCATGGTGCGGGTGGCCGAGGGATCGCGCAGGATGACGCGGTCGCCGGTCAGTGCGCCGATCTTTTCCTCCAGCACGATCTGCGCCAGCCCCTCGTGGCCGGGCGCCAGCATGTTGCCTTCCAGCAGGGCGACGCGGCCCATGACATGGGCCGAGCCCAGATGCACATGGACCGGCGCCCAGTGCTTCAGGGCCTGCGCCTCCGCCGCCAGCACCTTCAGCCGCACGTCGATGCGATCCGTCGGCGCGTGCAGTTCGGGCGCCACGACCCAGTCGCCGCGGCGGATCGAGTCCTTGGACAGGCGCGCGCCGGTGAGGTTGAGGGCGCAGCGCTCGCCGGCCTGGCCGGTTTCGGATTCGCGGTTCTGCGCATGCAGCGAGCGCACGCGCGCCTCGAGACCGGAGGGCGTCAGCAGCACGCGGTCGTCGACCCGGAAAACGCCGGCATGGACGGTGCCGGTGACCACGACGCCGGCGCCCGGCAGAACAAAGCAGCGATCGACCGCCAGTCGCGCCAGTCCCGTGGCGCCCTTGCCGCTCTCGCCCAGCGCCAGCAGCTTGCTCTTGAGTTCGCCGATACCGCGGCCGCTCACCGCCGATACCGGCACCATTTCGGCGCCCTTGAGCGCGGTCGATGCGAGCAGCGTCTCGATCTCGGCCATGCGCTCGAGGATCTGGTCGTCGCTGGCGAGATCGGCCTTGGTGACGGCGACGATGCCGCGACCCAGTCCCAGCAGATCGACGATCTGCAGATGCTCGACGGTCTGCGGCTTGATGCCTTCGGCGGCTGAAACCACCAGCAGGGCGGCATCGATGCCCGTAGCGCCAGCCAGCATATTGTGCACGAAGCGCTCGTGGCCCGGCACGTCGACGAAGCCCAGTTGCCGGCCGTCGCCGAGATCGCTGTAGGCATAGCCCAGGTCGATGGTGATGCCGCGCGCCTTCTCTTCCTTCAGGCGGTCGGCGTCGACGCCGGTCAGCGCCTTCACCAGCGCCGTCTTGCCGTGATCGATATGGCCCGCGGTGCCGACGATCATGGCAGGTCGAGCCGGCCCAGTTGCGCGGCGAAGGCCGCCTCGTCGTCGAGGGTGCGCATATCGAAGAGCAGCGTGTCGTCGCGGATATAGCCGATCACCGGGATCGGCAGGCGGCGGAAGGCATCGGCCAGTCCATCGAGCCCCTTGCCCCTAAGCGCCAAGGCGAACGACGGCAACGCTTCCACCGGCAAGGCCCCCGAGCCGATCTGGCCCTGCGCCGATTTGATCGAGACTTCCGCCACGGCGCCCACGGCCTGGATCATGGCCGGCAGCAACCGCTCGGCCTGCGCCCGCATTTCGTCGGGCTTGCGGGCAAGCGTGCGAATGGTTGGCAGGCGGGCACGCAACTTTTCCGGATCGGTGTAGAGCTTGAGCGTGGCTTCGAGCATCGCCAGCCGCACCTTGTCGAGGCGCAGAGCCCGCTTCATGGGGTTCCTGGCAATGCGCTCGACCAGCGCCTTGCGGCCGACGATCAGACCTGCCTGCGGACCGCCCAGCAGCTTGTCGCCGGAAAAAGTCACGATATCGATGCCAGCCTCGACCGCCTCGCGTGCCGTCGGCTCATGCGGCAGGCCCCAGGTCTCGAGATCGACCAGGGTGCCGGAGCCCAGGTCCTCGATCAGTGGCAGGCCCTTCTCGCGCGCCAGCGGCACCAGCTCGGCGGCCGCAACCGACTTGGTGAAGCCTTCAATGGCGAAGTTGGAGGGATGAACCTTCATGATCGCGGCCGTTTCGGGCCCGATCGCGGCGGCATAGTCCTTGAGATGCGTGCGGTTGGTCGTGCCGACCTCGACGAGGCTGCAGCCGGCCCGCGCCATGATGTCGGGGATTCGGAAAGCGCCACCGATCTCGATCAGCTCGCCGCGCGAGACGATGACTTCGCGGCCCGCCGCCAGCGCATTCAGCACCAGCAGCACCGCCCCGGCATTGTTGTTCACCGCCGTAGCGGCTTCGGCTCCCGTCAGGCGGCAGAGCCAGGGCGCGATATGGTCGTCACGTTCGCCGCGGCCACCACCCGACAGGTCATATTCCAGGCTGGTCGGCGAGCGCATGGCCTCGACGGCGGCCTCGATCGCCTCCTCGGCCATCAGAGCGCGGCCCAGATTGGTATGCAGGACGGTGCCGGTGAGGTTGAAGACGCGGCGCTGCGATTTGGTCACCAGGCCGGCCAGCCGGACCTCGCACCAGTGGGCACAGGCGGCGGCATCGGCGACATCGGGCTGGCCGCGCTGGGCTTCGACCCAGGCCCGCAGGGCCTCGACGACCGGCGGACGGCCGGCGCGGGTAATCAGGCTCGCCAGCTCGGGCCAGCCTGCCATGCGGTCGATCGATAGTGGACGAAAAGAAGATGCGCTTTCGGCGCGGTCGGCACGCGACACGGGTCGTTCCCCAAAACGGACCGGCCGGTCACCTCCGGCCGCTGGAGCGGCAGGATGGACCACCCGGGCTGGAACCGCAATCCGGGCTAGAAGCCGATCATGACCGCCGCGATATGGAGACAGTTGCGGGCCGCCTCGGCCAAGCCCTCGCCCGCCCCCACGGCCAGGGCCGCGAAGACGGCCAGCGAGGCGTAGAGAAACTGCATGTCGCCGCGCTCTTCACGGATCAGACGGACACCAAGCACTGCCGCACGAGAAATGATCATCATCGAAATCCCCACCGCTAAAATCCCCACCCGAGCGAGAACGAAAAATTCTGTTCTCGTCGGCCGGCGCCCTCACCCCTGAGAGCGCCGGTACTCGACTACGTCTACTTACTCTTCCCCACACATCCCCAGTACTCGTCCCCGGTACTCGTGAGGTCCGGGTCCCTCCGTCCGCTCACAAGGAAACACTAAACCCGCGCTTTGTATCGTTGGTGTCCAAAGCTCGTGGCATTCGTTTCAATATTTTTTGCATCATCTCGAAAAATAGATGATTGCATCCTGCACTGAAAATGAACGAATAGCAGCGTTTTAAGGTTTCGGCTGAAGCGCCCACGCTTCAGATAGCTGCCACGCAACGCGCGTTGCCATCAATCGGTATCCCGGACTCTCACCCTTTGAATCCCGGATGAAATGAATGTCGTCGGCATAGACCCGCCCCTTCTCGTTCTCGAGCAGGTCGCCCAGATCGTACATCGCCATGCCACGGCTCTTCAGCGGCATCATGCCATCGACGATGCGCCGGTAGATGTCACGGTAGGACATGTCGCCGGCGCCGGCTTTTTCTTCATCCGTCAGGGTCTTGCCCCAGGCCGGAACGGGCTGGAAGAAGAAGGCGGCTTTGACGTTGTTGTCGCGCGCCACGGCTTCGATGGCGCGCTGGTACTTCTGGTAGAGCATGAGTTGGGTGGCGAAGACTTTGTCGCCATTGCCCTTCACATCGGGCGGAAGGGCAAAGAGGCTCGAGAGCGTGGTCTTCTTGCTCGACTTGAAGCTGTCCTTACCCTTGGCCGCCGTCTCGATGCCGCGAATGACCATGAAGGCCGCATGCGAACGGCCCAGAACGGGATTGAGGGCCATGGAACCCGCCACCCGGCCCATCACCCAGCCGATCGCCGCATCGCCGAAATTCTCGTCGGCGACGAAGGGATTGACGTCGGCGAAGTTGCTGAGCGGCCGTTCCAGCCTCTCTTCGGTATAGGAGCGGAACAGGTAGTGCTCGTTGTAGCCGCTGACCGTGATCACGGCGTCGACCGAGGTCGCATAGAGCGAGAACAGGAAGAAGGATTGCGGCTCCTTCCAGGCGCCGTCGCCGCCATTCAGGACGAGGAACGGCTTGCCGTTCGGACTGACGTATTTCCGGTTGAGTTCTTCCTCAAGATAACGCGGAGCGGGCGGCGGCGCGTTCTGCGCGAGCTGCGAGGAGACCGAGCCTCCGGTCACCAGAATGGTGTAGCGATCGGCGCGCTTCTCCGTCGGGAAGTCCTCATTGAACAGGCCGACATTGTTGACGTTCGACGGTCCGCAGGGCGGGTTGGCGTGATGGACGAAGGCGACATAGGGATGCGGATAGAGTGTATCGACGTAACGGCACGACGATCCCTTGGTCGTGTCGCGCACATAGGTATTCTGCGTGCGCTCGAACAACTCGGCTGCCGGCGTGTATTTGCCTTCTTCGACATAGAGCCAGGCAATCGCCGTTGCTTCGACCAGGGCCAGCGCAAAGACGATGCCAATCAGCGTGCTGAGCCAGCCGAAGATACGCTGCTTCATGGCAATGCCGCCTACCGCTTGGCCTGCTGGATCGCGCTCCAGACACGCAGCGGCGTCGCCGGCATCTGGATGTTGCGCACGCCGAGCGGCCAAAGTGCGTCCATGATGGCGTTCATCACCGTCGGCGTGGAACCCACCGTGCCCGATTCGCCGACGCCCTTGGCGCCGATCGGATTGGACTTGGCCGGCACCGTGTCGTCGAGCTGGTTGTTGAAGGTCGGGAAGGTGAGTGCGCGCGGCATGGCATAGTCCATGAAGGAGCCGGTGATGAGCTGGCCGGTTTCGCGGTCGTAGACGTTTTTTTCCAGCAGCGCCTGGCCGATGCCCTGGGCGATGCCGCCCTGGATCTGGCCGAATACGATCGGCCGATGCAGCGGCCTGCCGACGTCGTCGACGGTCGTGTAGCGCGTCAGTTCGACCTGGCCGGTATCGGGATCGATCTCGACTTCGCCGACATGCGCGCCGTTAGGCCAGGCGATTCCATCGACGGAGTTCACGTTCTCGATATAGATGCGCTTGTCGGGCTGGCGCGCCGCCAGCTCGCCCAGGCCGATGCTACGATCGGTGCCCGTGATAGTGAAACGGCCCTCAGCATAGACCATGTCCGCCTTGCTGGCTTCGAGTGCATCGGCCGACAGCTCCTTGCCCTTGTCGACCAGCTTTTCCATGCCGGTGAGCACGGCTGAGCCGCCGATATAGGCCGAACGCGAGCCCATCGAGCCGACGCCGCCGACGCGATCGGAGTCGCCCATGGCGATCCTGATCTTGGAAGCGTCGATGCCGAGCAGCTCCGAGGCGAGCTGGGTGAAGCTGGTCTCCAGCCCCTGGCCCATGCCCTGGGTGCCCATCCAGATAACAACGTTGCCATCGGCCTTGACCTCGTAATGCGCCATTTCGTTCATGACGGCGGCCGAGGTCCATTCGACGTAGGAAGCGAGCCCGCGGCCATAGAGCTTGCCGCGTTTCTCGGCTTCCGCCTTGCGCGCGGGGAAGCCATCCCAGTCCGACGCCGCCAGCGTCTTGGTGAGGAAGAGATCGAAGTCGCCCGAATCGTACGTCTCGCCCATCGCCGTCGTGTAGGGCATCTGCGCGGGTGTCACGTAGTTGCGCCGGCGCAATTCGGCCGGATCGATGCCAGTCTGGCGCGCCGCCGTATCGACCAGCCGCTCGAGGTCGAAGAGGCACTCCGGCCGGCCGGCGCCGCGATAGGCGCCCATGGTGGCGGTATTGGCCAGCACGCAGGTGATCTTGAGATCGACCACGGGAATGTCGTAGGTGCCGGTCGTCACCTTGGGCCCGACGAACAGCGGGATCACCACGCCGCCGCGCCCCGGATAGGCGCCGATATTGGCAAAGCCTTCCATGCGCAGTGCCAGGATCCTGCCGTCCTTGTCCAAGGCGAGCGAGGCCTTGTGGAACTGATCGCGGCCGGCCGTGGTCGCGGCGAATTCCTCGCCCCGCTCGGCCCGCCAGCGCACCGGGCGCTTCAGCATCTTGGCGGCCCAAACGGCCACCGATTCATCGCACTGGATGCCGGTCTTCATGCCGAAGCCGCCACCGATATCGCCCACCAGGACACGCACCTTGTCCTTGGGCATCTTCAGGATGACATCGCACAGCGTGTCGCGCGTGACCGAGGGGTTCTGGCTGCCGATATGGACGATCATCCGATCGCCCTCCCACTCGGCCATGATGGCGCGCGGCTCCATGGCATTGACGATCAGGCGCTGGTGCACGATGTCGAGCGACACGACATGGGCCGCCGCCTTGAAAGCCTCGTCGGCCTTGGCGGCATCGCCGAAGCGGTTGAAACCGGCAACATTGCCAGGTGCGCCGGCCCAAATCTGCGGCGCGCCGGGCTTCAGCGCATCCTCGATCTCGGTGACGGCCGGGAGCTGTTCGTAGTCGATCTCGACCAGCTCGGAGGCATCCTGGGCCAGCTCGCGAGTCTCGGCGACGACGGCCACAACAGCTTCGCCGACATGACGCACGACCTCATGGGCGAGCGACCGGCGTGGCGTCATTTCCGGCATCTTGCCATCGGCATTGGGAAACATTGCCGGGAAGGAGAAAGTACCGACGCCATCCTTTTCCATGTCCGCCCAAGTATAGACAGCCACGACGCCGACAGCCTTCCGGGCTGCCGCGGTATCGATTCTCACGATCCTGGCGTGGGCGTGCGGCGAACGCACGAGAAATACATGAGCCTGGTTGGGACGCGACAGATTGTCGGTAAAGCCGCCGGTGCCGGTCAAAAGCCGATCGTCCTCGACGCGCTTGATGTACTGAGCCTTACCGAACGCTGCCATACGCTACTCCTACAATCCGCCACCCCCGATTTCCGGGGATCGCGGCGGACTATAGCGGCGAGATACCGTCCGACAAGCCAGCGCGGCGAGGCTTTCCGCCGCTATCTGGCTGCGGCTGACCGTCGTCAGTGCCTCATGTTGGGCAGATCGGGCAGCGGCACGATGCGGATGCCGGCCGCTTCCAGCCCCTTGCGGACGGCGGTCGACACCGTCACGGCCGTCGGCCCGTCGCCGTGGACGCAGATCGAATCGACCTGGCAGGGAATGCGCTTGCCCGTGGTCGAATAGATCGCCTGCTCGTCGACCATGCGGCGGACATGGGCGACGGCTGCATCGGCGTCCTTGATCATCGAATTGGCTTCCTTGCGCGGGGTCAGGAAGCCGGCATCGGTATAGGTGCGGTCGGCGAAGACTTCTTCCGCCGCACGCAGACCGTATTTGCGCGCCGCCTTGCCCTGCTCGGTATTGGCCTGGCAGAGAAAAATGATGTCGCGATCGATCGCCTTGGTGACGCGGGCAATGGCCTCGGACATCTCCACGTTCTCGGCCGACATATTGGCCAGCATGCCATGCGGCTTCATATGCGTGACCTTGGTGCCGTTCATGGCGGCGATCGCCTGCAGGGCGCCGATCTGGTAGCCGATGCAGGCTTCGAGTTCTTTGGTCGTGAGGTTGATGACGCGCCGGCCGAAGCCCTGCAGGTCGGCGAAGCCGGGATGGGCGCCGATGCTGACGCCGTTCTGGGCGCAGAGCTTGACCGTATCGACCATCACCGTCGGGTCGCTGGCGTGAAACCCGCAGGCGACATTGGCCGATTTCACGATCTTCAGAACCTCGGCGTCGTTGCCCATGACCCAGGGACCGAAGCTTTCGCCGAGGTCGGAGTTGATATTGACGAAACCGGCATTGGTCGCGGCCATGGCGAGACTCCCTGAAACGGAGACGCTATCCTAGCAGACGTGAGCGTTCGGTATCTATCCTGCGGCGACACCGCTTTTACAGTCGAATTCGGCAACGCGATCTCGCCGCAGATCAACGGCCAGGTCATGGCCCTGCATGGCGCCATCGGCGCGGCCAAGGCCTCGGGCGACCTGCCCGGGGTGGTCGAGACGGTGCCGACCATGCGCTCCCTGATGGTGGCCTACGATCCGCTGACCACCACGCGGGCCGAGTTGCAGCCGCAAATCGATGCCCTGATCGCTGGCGGCCTCTCGGCCGGCCTGAAAACCCGGCAGGTGACGATCCCCTGCTGCTACGACGATCCCGATTTCGCGCCGGATCTCGCCGAAGTGGCCGAGCGCAGCAAGAAGACACCCGAGCAGGTGATCGCCGCCCATATGAACTCCGCCTTCAAGGTCTATGTGCTGGGCTTCATGCCGGGCCTCGCCTATGTCGCCGGCCTCGATCAGGCCCTGTACCTGCCGCGCCGCACCCAGCCGCGCGTGCGCGTGCCGCGTTCCTCGGTCGCCATCGCCATGGACATGACGACGATCTATCCCTTCGAGAGCCCGGGCGGCTGGCACCTGATCGGCCGCACGCCACTGTGGATGTTCGACCAGCGCCGCGAGCAACCGGTGTTCCTCGCACCGGGCGACTCGCTCCTGTTCCAGCGCGTCGATCGCAGGACCTTCGACAGGATCGCAGCCCAGGTCGAGGCCGGCACGCTCGACTGGTCGACCCTGGTGACGGCATGAGCGCATTGCTCAGGGTCGTCCGCGCCGGTCTGTTCGACACGGTGCAGGACAAGGGCCGTACCGGCTTCATGGCGCTCGGCATGCCGACGGCCGGCGCGATGGACCGCGTCGGATTGCACCTCGCCAACGCGCTGGCCGGAAACCCACCGGAAACCGCTGGCCTGGAGATCGGCGTCATGGGTCCCGACCTTCTCGTCGAAGCTGACAGCGTGCGCCTGGCCCTGGTCGGCCCGCTCTCGCCGTCGCTGATCGAGGCGCCGGATGCAGCGCCCAAGCCGCTGGAGTCAGACCGCACGCATCTGCTGAAGCGCGGGCAGACCTTGCGTGTCGGCATGGTCGAGGGCGCCAGCACCGCCTACGTCGTCGTGGCCGGCGGTTTTGCGCTGCCGCCCTTCATGGGCAGCCTCTCGACCTATTCACGCGCCGGCATCGGCGGCTTCGAGGGCCGCAAGCTGGCGGCCGGCGACAGCCTTCCCCTCGCCCGCGAAGCCGCGACACCCGGCGACGAGCGCAAATTCGGCACGGCCTTCGACTATGGCAGCGGCCCGATCCGCGTCGTTTGGGGACCCCAGGATGAGTATTTCACCGAGGAAGGTAAACGCACCTTCGTCGAGGCGGAATACAAGGTCTCCAAGGAAGCCGACCGCATGGGCATCCGCTTCGAAGGCCCGGCCATCGCGCATTCACAAGGCGCCGATATCATTTCCGACGGCATCGCGCCGGGCGCCATCCAGGTGCCCGGCGCCGGCCTGCCCATCGTGCTGATGGCCGACCGCCAGACCGTGGGCGGCTATCCCAAGATCGCGACCGTGGCCTCCGTCGATCTGCCACGGCTCGGCCGTCTGCTGCCCGGCCAGACCGTGCGCTTCGCGCCCGTCACGGTCGAGAAAGCCGAGGCCCTGCGGCGCGACCAGGAAGCCCGGCTCGCGCGCGCCATCGCCGGCTTCCAGACCGCCCGTCCGCCGGGCGGAATCGACCTCGTGAAGCTCTACGAAGAAAACCTGATCGACGGCGTCGTCTACGAACGCCCGCTGGCATAGCGCGCTTCCCGTTCGGGGATCGGAGCGAACCGGCCGTCAAGTCGGCGAATGGAGACCGATGGCGTTGCCTTCGCAATCGAGAATGATGGCAAAATAGCCCCATCCTTCCTTGATGAAGGTCTTGGCATGCACGACCTTCCCGCCGGCGGCTGCGACGCGGGCGAGCGCAACCGACACGTCCTTGCCGGCCTTGAGGTAGATCGTCGCCCCGGTCGCCCCCGGCGAGGCGCCATCGCGGGCGATGATGGCCCGGTGGCTTCGTCCGGCTTGGCCGGGAAGATGGCCATCTGGGCGCCCAGCATGTTTTCGCGGATCAGGCGAATATCGAGAACCTTTTCGTAGAAAGTCACGGCACGATCGAAATTGGTCGCGGGAATATCGAACCAGTTGATGACGCTCGACATGGGAGTATCCTTTCGACAGCCGGGTTAAGCTGGGGCCGCTGTCTTCGCCCTGGACGACATCTATAGAGCCCCCCTGCTGACAGCATCATGTCACCAATGTTCGGTCCCCCAATGCGTCGTGCAGATCGCCTGTTTCAGATAGTCCTGCTGCTTGGCCGAGGAAAGATCGTCACGGGAAACCATCTCGCCGAATCCCTGGGCGTTTCGCGGCGCACCGTTTACCGGGACATCCGCGATCTGTCGCTGAGCGGCGTACCGATCGACGGTGACGCCGGTGTCGGTTTCCGCCTGCGAGCGGGATACCAGATACCGCCGCTCATGTTCACCGCCGAGGAAATTCAAGCGTTCGTCTTCGGTGCTCGCCTCGTACAAAGCTGCGCCGATGAAGGCCTTCATGCCGCCGCCGACGCGCTTCTGGCCAAGGTCGATGCCGTGTTGCCGAGCCACCTGAAGCCGAAACTCGAAGACCTCGGACTGCTGGCGCCTGACTTTCGCGTCTCGGCCGAGGTCAAAGGCGTCGTCCGCGCGCTTCGCGGCGCGATCTCCTTGCGCGAGACCGTCTCGTTCGAATACACGCAAGGCGACGGCTCGACGATTTCGCCCCGCGTGAGGCCCTATTGCCTGCGTTACATCAGCGGTACGTGGACCTTCGGCGGATGGAGCGAAACCGAATCGGCGTTTCGCATTTTTCGCGTCTACCGCATTCAGGACCTCGCGATCGCCGGCGGGAACTTCATCTTCGAGCGCGGCCGGACATTGGCCGATTTCCTGTCGGCAGCCGACCGGCTTGGCTCAGGCGGTTGATCCGACGTGAGGGTGCCGGCAACGCGCCGTCGCCGGCTTCAAACCGCCCGTCCGCCGGGCGGAATCGACCTCGTGCGGCTTTACGAAGAAAACCCGATCGGCGGCATCGTCTACAGGCGGATGGTCGGCTAAAGCTAAGCCGCAAGAAAAAAAGGAAGCGTCGAAATGACCTGGCAACCCGAGATGGACGAACTGCGCCGCCGTCAGGAAATGACCAAGCGCATGGGCGGCGCCGACAAGGTCAAGCGCCAGCACGATGCCGGCCGGTTGACGGTGCGCGAACGCATCGACCGGCTGCTCGACAAGGATTCCTTCCGCGAGATCGGCAGCGTCGCCGGCAAGGCCGAGTATGACGGCCGCAACGACCTGGTCGAACTGACACCGGGCAATGCCGTGATGGGCCGCGGCAAGATCGACGGCCGGCCGGTTGCCGTCACCGGCGACGATTTCACCGTACGCGGCGGCTCGGCCGACGCCACGATCAAGGGCAAGTCGCTCTGGATCGAGCAATACGCCAATCAATACCGCGTGCCGATCATCCGCATGATCGAAGGCTCGGGCGGCGGCGGTTCGGTCAAGACCATCGAGACCACGGGCCGCGCCAATGTGCCGGGCGTCAGCGGCTGGGAATGGACGGTTCGCAACATGGGCACTGTGCCGACCGTGGGCCTCGGTCTCGGCTCGGTCGCCGGCCTCGGCGCCGCACGGCTTGCGGCCACGCACTACTCGGTGATGGTGAAGGACATCTCGGCAATGTTCGTCGCCGGTCCGCCGGTGGTGAATCGCCTGAGCGCCAAGCAGTACGACAAGCAGGAACTGGGCGGGTGGGAGATCCAGTTGCGCGCCGGCGCCATCGACGAAGCCGTCGACAGCGAGGACGAGGCCTTTGCCGTCACACGCCGCTTCCTGTCCTATCTTCCTTCCTCCGTCTACGACGCGCCGGCGCGCGGACCGCAGACCGACGATCCGGCGCGCCGCGAGGAATCGCTGTTCGACGCGATCCCGCGCGAACAGCGCAAGGTCTATCGCATCCGTCCCATCGTCGAGAAGATTGTCGACCAAGGCAGCTTCTTCGAGATGAACAAGCTCTACGGCCGTTCCATCGTCACGGCGTTTGCCCGCATCGACGGCTGGCCCGTAGCGGTGCTGGCGAGCGATCCCATGTTTTATGGCGGCGGCTGGACGTCCGACGCCTGCCAGAAGGTGACGCGCTTCCTCGACATGGCCGAGACGTTCCATCTGCCGGTGGTCTACTTCTGCGACTGCCCCGGCTTCCTGATCGGCCTCGAGGCCGAGAAGAGCGGCGTCATCCGTCAAGGTGTGCGCGCCATGTCGGCGATGTTCCAGACCACCGTGCCGTGGTGCACCTTCATCATCCGCAATGCCTTCGGCGTTGCCGGTGCGGCCCATCAGAACGGCTCGCGCCTCAACTGGCGCTACGCCTGGCCGTCGGGACGCTGGGGTTCTTTACCTTTGGAAGGCGGCATCGAAGCGGCCTATCGCGCCGATCTCGACGCGGCGCCCGACCGCGGCGCCAAGATGAACGAGATCACCGACCGGCTTAACAAGTTGCGCTCACCTTTCCGTAGCGCCGAGAGCTTCTGGATCGAGGAGATCGTCGATCCGCGCGACACCCGCAAGATCCTCTGCGAGTTCGTCGAGATGGCAGCACCGGTGCGCGGCAGCGGCCCGTCGACCTTCTACATGCGCCCCTGATTTAGCGGCGCCGATCTAGCGACGCCATGCGTATCCCGGGAGCGCGGGAAGGCCGCACGCGGGATCGTAAAGCGAAGGCTCTCCGGAATCGCTCGAAGGCATGACCACGGCGTTCGCGGGTGCGCGGCGCAGGATCAGGCTGAGCGGCGAATAACTCCAGTCTTGGCGAAATACATTGGCCGGCCAGTCATGGAAGCCGACCGCACTGGCCTGCACTGTACCCGTGTTGGTAGCGACCGCCGCCCGGAACCTGTCGAGATAGTCGCTCCACATCCGCGTCAGGACGATATCGGGCACTGCTGCCGCCACGAGCAATATCGCCATGGCCAGCGCCAGCCGGCGACCCACAGCGGCTTCCCTCAGAAGGACAAACAAGCGCGGCGGCCGGTTCGTCCAGGCCACGAAAAGCCACAGGGCCGCCAGCATCAACAGCAGCAAGAACCCGGCAGCCGTGCGCGCAACATAGTGGGCGGGCGGAAAAAGCCTCGTCTCAGGATTGAACTCGCGCAGCCAGGGCGATACGGCGAAGACCGCGGCACCGATGATCAGAATGACGAAAGGCCCACGACCGCGAAGCCAGACGGGCCGCAGCAGCAAGGTCGCGACAAAGGCGCCGAGCGTCAGCAGGCCGATCATGAATTGCAGGTTTTGCCAGAAGTCGAAGGCCGCGGCGCGGACCCTAACATAGTATTCATGATCCCAGAGGTGGATCGCCGCGGCGAAGGAGACGATGGCAGCGCCGATGAAAAAGCCGGCACCGGTCAATCCCAGCAACCGCCCCCAGGCACTGCCCGCGACTTGCCGTAGCATCGCCCACACCGCCATCATCGCCATGACGGGGCCGAGATAGATCATCGCCTCGTAGGAGCGCAGACACAGGAACGCCAACACGCAGAGGATCGCGCCGTCGCGCCAATCCGTGTTCCTCGTGGTCAAGGCCACAGCGGCCGCGGCGGTTACCGCCGCATAGGCGGCGTTGAACTCGCCGACGATGAAGAAGCAATTCGACAGATAGATCACCGCCACGATCGCCAGCACCGCCGCCAGCAACGGCGGCGCGGCGCGCACGCGATAGAGTGCCAGATTATAAAGTGCGGTCGGCAAGGCAAAGAGGCCGAAGGAATAGAGTAACGACAGAAGCGCCGTGTCCTTCAGCCCGAGTCGCAGCGCCGCCATCACCGGCCCTTGCGTCGCCCACAGGATATGGGACCGCGCGGTGTGGCCGGCATGAAACTGGCCGTCTTCGATCATGTGAACGAGGAACGAAGCGCCGTCCCAGAAGAGGCCGCGATAGACCAGACAGTTCAGCAGCGCCAATGCCCAGAGCAGCACCACCGCGCCGCGCCAGACCCGGACCTCGCTCATTTACGCCAGAAGAAGCGGCCGAGGTCGGGGTGCCACTCGGCGGCTTTGAAGGGCTGCCAGTCGGTGAAATCCCGGGGCGGTACAACGATGCCATCGCCCTCTTTGGCCCGCAGTACCAGGCTGGCGCTGGGCAAGGTCCAGTTCTCGACCAGGAGATTGTGCGGACGCGTCGATAGCGGACTGTCTTCGAAAGCGACGATGCCGCGATTGCCCTGCACCGTCGCAATGAAGGCGTTCATGTAACCGCTCCAGGTTGCCGTAAGATAGAGATCCGAGGGCAACATCCCGAGGAACAGCGCGCAGGTGAAGGCGAGGAAACGCCCTCCTACTTCAGGCACCCGCAGCATCTTCATGACGGCGAAGGTATGGCCGGAGCGCGAGGCGTAGATCCAGATCGTGATGACGATCCCGGCGATGAGGCCACCGCTGAGCGCCCGCGCCACATATTGCGACTTGGCGAGTGGCCGTACCAGATTGTCGCCGACGGCCAGCAGCGGCGACAGGGCGAGCACGACGATCCAGACTCCGGCCCATAGATAGGGCCTGAGCCGGAGAAGATCGGCCGGCTTCAGCAGGGCCCAGATCCCGAGTGTGAGCGCTGCCACCATGGACAGCATGAACTGCATGTTCTGCCAGAAGAAGTGAATCTGGTTGATCGATTCGTCCAGATGCGATTCGGAGAACGGATAGACGATGGAGTTGTAGGCAACGACACAGCCCGCGATGAAACCGCCGACGGCAACGAGATAGAGAGCCCCCGTCACCAGTGCCTCGAGCTGCACCGGCTGCCGGTCGCGCAGAACCCAGAGCCGCCAGCACACCATCGCCGCCAGCAACGGGCCGAGATGAACCGCAGCCTCATAGGTGCGGATGGCGAGAATGCCGGTCAGCGCCAGGACGATGCCGTCCTGCAGGCTCAGCCGCTCGGCCGTCGCCAGGCGCACCGCGACCATCATGGCGATGCCGTAGATCGTGTTGTATTCGCCAACGATGAAAAACGACGTAGTGAAGAACACGATGGCGACCGCGGCCAGCACCGCCCCCATCAGGACGTCGTCATGGCGCGCCCGGTGGAGCGCTGCGTGGTAGAAAATCGTCGGCAGGCCGAACAGGCCGAGCGACAGCAGACGGGCCAACCAATGCAGGTCCGTCACGCCCAGCTTGACGGCGATGAGGACGGGAATCTGGCCCAGGATCATGGCGTAGAGCCGCGGATCGTAGAAGTCGAAGAACCAGTCGCGCCGGACGATTTCGACGACGAAGGCCGAGCCATCGACGAACAGCCCTCGGCAGGTCCAGCTGTGCCAGAGTGCCATTGCCCAGAGCAGGCTCGCGGCGAGCCGGTATATGACGATCTTTGAAGGCATGAGCTACGACTGCCGCGTTACAGGACCGGCCAGCGGGACGCAAGCGCACGCCTTGCCGCAAGGGTTCGCCGCTGTTAGCAAGGCCCCGCACGAGAGGATCGATGACGCTCAGTTGGGACAAGATCGACGCTATTCCGGGCTGGTTCACCTTCCAGTCCTACTGCACCTGGCGCGCCCTGCTCGACCAACAGGCCCAGCAGCAGGCCGGGGTGACCGGCGATCTGTTCGAAATCGGCGTCTGGCGCGGCCGTTCGGCCTCCGTCCTGGCCTCGTATCGTAAGCCTGACGAAAGACTTTATCTCTGCGATCTCCGGCTGGACGAACCAGCCGTTCAAGCCGCCATCCGCTCCGTTGGCCTCAAGCCCAGCCATATCGTGCCCCTGTCCGGCCCCTCGGCCGACCTGCCGGCCAAGCTCGACCTGCAAGCCATGCACCAGACAGTCCGCTGGTTCCATATCGACGGCGAGCACACCGGTTCGGCGGTCTATCGCGAGCTCGAACTGGCCCATGCCATCGTCAATGCCGGCGGCATCGTGGTGATCGACGATTTCTTCTCCTCGCGTTATCCGGCCAATACCACCGAGGCCGTGCGCTATCTGGAAAAGAACCCCTTCCATTTCCGCCTGCTCGCGGTCGGCCACAATAAGGGCTATCTCTGCCGGCCCGAGAGCCTGCCGCGCTATATGGATTTCCTCGCCGAGGATTTCACCCTGGCGCTGCGGCGCTACGGCCACCGCGCCACGGTCTTCAAGACCACGGGCCCGTGGGATGCCGATGCCGTCGGCATCGTCGACTATGTCGACGAGGCCGGCCCCATCGCCGGTCCCGACAGCGAACCGCAACTCTGGCACATGATCCGCACCCGCCCCGTCTGGTCGCCCCTCTGGCATCTGCGCAACGGGCTGCGCCTGATCAAATCCAAGCTCGGCCACTAGGAGCCACGTCATGGAACGACAAACGCTCCTGCAGCGCCTGGGCGCTCTCCTGACCGGCCAGCGCGCGGCCGAGGAAAGCCCCTTCTCCGTCTTCCTGGCGCCCAATGCACACGCCATCAATCACGCCCGCCAATCGCACCTCGGCAGCCTCGGCCTCGATCTCAAGGGCAAGAAGGTGCTCGAAGTCGGCGCCGGCATCGGCCTGCACACGCCGTTCTTCCTCGAACGCGGCTGCGACGTGACGGTCACCGACGGACGCGCCGAGAACGTGGCCGAGATCGCCCGCCGACTGCCCGGCGTGAAGACCGCCGTGGTCGATCTCGAACGCGACGAACCGATCGTGCTCGGCCGCTTCGATGTCATCTATTGCTATGGTCTGCTCTATCACCTGGCCAATCCGCAGCAGGCGCTGGGCCATCTGGCCAAGGTCTGCGACGGCCAGCTCCTGCTCGAAACCGCCGTGTCGCCGGGCACCTTCGATGAACTCCTGCTGGTGCGCGATCCCGACGCTTTCAACCAGGCGGTTTCCGGCATCGGCTGCCGGCCGACGCGTCTGTGGGTATTGAACCGCCTGAAAGAGCTGCTGGGCTACGGCTACATTCCCCGCAGCCAGCCCAACCATGTCGATTTCCCGTCGGATTGGCTCCATGCGCCGATCCAGACCATGCACCGCTCGATCTTCGTCGGCTCACGCACGCCGCTCGACCTGCTGTCGCTCAGCCCAAGCGTGCCGGGCTCGCAGCCGATCTTCAAAGGCTAGGCCGGCTTCACGATCTTCATCTGCTCGTCGAGATCGTCGGCGATGAAGTTGCGCACGACCTCGTCGAGGTCTTGATCCATCTCGAAGCCGAGGTCGCGCGATCGCTTCGAATTGATGCCCTGGGGCCAGCCGTTGCAGATCGCCTGGATGGCCGGATCGTGCTGCCACACCACCTTGCCGACCTTTCGGTTGCCGGCATGACGGCCGACCGCCTGCTCCAGCTCCTTGGCCGTGACGTTGATGCCGTTCAGCAGCAGCGTGCGGCCGGGACCGAAGGCTTCCGGCGGCAGGTCGTGCAGTTTCATGAAGGCATCGACCGTCTTGCGCGGGCTCAGCACCACCATGATGGTCTGCGGTGTCACCGGGCAGACGACATCGACGCCGGTCAGCGGCTCGCGCACGACGGAACTCGCCCAGGTCGAGGCCGCCTTGTTGGGCAGGCCGGTGCGCACGCAGATCGTCGGCAGCCGCACCGAAGTGCCGCGAAGGAAGCCCTTGCGCGTGTAATCGCGTACCAGGAACTCGCCGATCGACTTCTGCGCGCCGTAGGAGGTCTGCGGCGTCAGCGGCGTATCGTCGGTCACCGCCGGCGGCAGGTCGCCGCCATAGGCCGCCAGCGACGAGGTGAAGATGACGCGCGGATTGGTGCCGAGCGCGCGGCAAGCTTCGAGCACATTGCGCCCGCCGTCGAGATTGACGCGATAGCCGAGATCGAAATCGGCCTCGGCGCCAGCCGACACGACGGCTGCAAAATGAAACACCGTCGAAGCGCCCTGCACGATCGACTGCACGGTGGCGAAGTTTGCGATGTCGCCGGCGATCGTCTTGACCCGCGGATCGTCGAGGCCGGGGCCGCTCGCCCGGCCGACGTCGAACAGCAGCAGCTCGCTCACCTTCTCCGGCTTGCCGTCGGCGCCAGCGATGGCGCCCTGCTGAAGAATGCGTCGCGCCAGCTTCTTGCCGAGAAAACCGCCGCCGCCCGTGATCACAACTTTCATTTCAAAACCTGTAATGTTTCCGCCTTCCTGTGAGTGTGCACAGATCGCCGCGCGTGGTCTATGGTGCGTCGCATGGCAGCGGCAACGGACATCGGAACCTACAAGGATGCCCTGATCGTGCTGGCGACGGCGGCTATCGTCGTGCCGGCGATGCATCGTCTCAAGGTCGGCCCGATCCTGGGCTTCCTCGCCGTGGGCGCGGCGCTGGGGCCGCACGGCCTCGGCCAATTGGTCGACGCCTTCCCGCTCTTTGGCTGGTTCACCGTCACCGGCGAGAAGCAGATCGAGTTCATCGCCGAGATGGGCGTCGTCTTCCTGCTGTTCTTCATCGGCCTCGAAGTCTCGCTGCGCCGCATGATCACCATGCGCAAACTGGTCTTCGGTCTGGGCGGATTGCAGGTCGTCTTCACAGCCCTGGCGATCGGGTTGGTCGGTTATTTCGCCGGTGTTGCACCCGCGGGCGCACTCGTCATCGGCTTCTGTCTGGCGCTGTCGTCGACCGCCGTCGTCGTCGAACTGCTCTCCAAGCAGCGCCGCATGACCAGCACTACTGGCCGCACGACCTTCGCCATCCTGCTCGCACAGGATCTGGCCGTCGTGCCGCTGCTCTTCGTCATCGGCGTGCTGGGCGGCCAGGAAGACGGATCGGTGATCCAGGGTGTGCTCTACGCGCTGTTGCAAGCCGCCATCGCCATTATCCTCATCGCAACGGTCGGGCGCCGGCTGTTGAAGCCGCTGTTCCGCCAGGTCGCCGCCACCGACAGCCCGGAACTCTTCATGGCGGCAACCCTGCTGGTCGCCGTGGGCGCCGGCGTGGTGGCGGCCGTTGCCGGCCTGTCGATGACGCTGGGTGCTTTCATCGCAGGGCTGCTTTTGGCCGAGACGGAATACCGCCGCGCCATCGAGGCCATGATCGAGCCCTTCAAGGGCCTGCTGCTGGGCGTGTTCTTCTTCTCCGTCGGCATGCATATCGACCTGCAGTTCATCTGGCGCGAACCGCTGCTGGTGCTGGCCGGCGTCGCCGCCATGCTGGTTCTCAAGACCGCGATCTTCGCGCCCATCGCCCGCTTCTGGGGCCTCTCCTGGGGGCAGGCCGCCGAAATCAGCCTGTTGCTGGCGCCAGGCGGCGAATTCGCCTTCATCGGCATTGGTCTCGCCTTCAGCGCCAAGCTGATGGACCAGCACTTCGCGTCCGGCATTCTGGCCATCGTCTCCCTCACCATGGCGCTGTTGCCGCTCCTGGCCGTCCTCGGCCGCCGCCTCGCCACCCATCTCAAGCAAGTCGTGCCGGGCGATGCACTGGCCACTGTGTTGCCACCCGACGACCACAGGCCCCGCGTCATCGTCGTCGGCCATGGCCGCGTCGGCCAGCTCGTCTGCGACATGCTGGAGGAGCACAAGATCGCCTATCTCGTGACCGAGCGCGATGCCTCGCTGGTGGCGCGCTGGCGCAAGCTCGAGCGGCCTGTCTTCTACGGCGACGTCTCCAACAGGATGTTCCTCGAACGCTGCGGCATCGGCGAGGCGCCGGCCCTCATCGTCACCATCGACGGCGCGACGGCGGTCGACGATATCGTCCGCA
>JBBRFD010000069.1:0-21528 GCA_038224985.1 Reyranellales bacterium | reverse complement strand
AACGCCGAGAAGGTCCGCCTGACCGGCCGCAAGGCCGAGCGGGAAGTCTTCTATTGGCACACCGGCCATCCCGGCGGCATCAAGGGCGAGACCCTGGGCAAGCGCCTCACCGGCCGCTTCCCGGAACGCGTCCTGATCAAGGCCGTCGAGCGCATGATCACGCGCGGCCCCCTCGGCCGCCAGCAGATGAAGAACCTGCGCGTCTATGCAGGGCCGAAGCACGAGCAGGAGGCACAGCAGCCCGAGAAGCTCGACGTCGCCGCCCTCAACCCCAAGAATTCGAGGATCGGCTGACATGGCTACTGAACTCTCGACTTTCGCTGAACTGAAGAAGGCGCCGGTTGGCGGCGAGCAGGCGCCCGCGCCGGTTCGCGTCAAGGAAATCGACGCCCAGGGCCGCGCCTATGCCACGGGCCGCCGCAAGAACGCGGTCGCTCGCGTCTGGGTCAAACCGGGCACCGGCAAGATCACCATCAACGGCCGCGACCAGACGATCTACTTCGCCCGTCCGACGCAGCGCATGATGATTCAGCAGCCGTTCGACGTTTCCGAGCGCGGCGGCCAGTTCGACGTCGTCGCCACGGTTTCCGGCGGCGGTCTCTCGGGCCAGGCCGGCGCGGTTCGTCACGGCATCTCGCAGGCACTCTCGAAGTTCGAGCCCGGCCTGCGCGGCGCCATGAAGACCAACGGCTTCCTGACCCGCGACAGCCGCGTCGTCGAGCGCAAGAAGTACGGCCGCGCCGGTGCGCGTGCCCGCTTCCAGTTCTCCAAGCGCTAGGATCGCAAGACGAGATGTCCGGCCTGATCGTTCCGTTCGGCGGCTTCACGCCACGGATCGACAGGTCGGCCTTCATCGCACCGAACGCCACGCTGGTCGGCGACGTCGAGATCGCCGCCAACGCCAGCATCTGGTTCGGCGTAATCCTGCGCGGTGACGGCCCGGGCATCCGGATCGGCGAGAATTCCAACCTGCAGGACGGCACGGTCGTCCATGTCGCGCAGCGCGGCCTCATGGCGATCGTCGGCAAGAACGTCACCGTCGGCCATCTCGTGCTGCTGCATGCCTGCGAGGTGCACGACGACGCCTTCATCGGCATGAGCTCGACGATACTCGACGGCGCGGTGGTCGAGAGCGGCGCCATGGTGGCGGCCGGTGCCGTCGTCACGCCGAACAAGATCGTGCGCAAGGGCGAGCTATGGGCCGGCAGCCCGGCGAAGAAGCTGCGCGACCTCACCGAGAAGGACTACGAGATGTTTCGCCGCGTTGTCGCGGGCTACGTCACGAAGAGCGAGCAGTACCGCGCCGGCGCGGCGTCGACGGCGAAGGCTGCCGAATGACGCCCGAGGATCCCGCCGAGGATCCGGCCCCTGCGCCGACGCAAACCTGGGACAACGTCACGACCGCCGACGACCAGGGCTATCTGGTGGAACTCTGCGTCGAGACCGGCGAACACCGCCACCGCGGCATCGACGCCTGGGGCGGCATGGGGGACTGGCAGCCCGGCCTGCCGCCGACCCGCACGCTCAAGCGCGACAATGTGCGACCGCGGCAAAGGTAGCTCCGGTGACGGAGTAGGGCGGCCGTGATCGCCCGCGAGTACGACTACATCATTGTCGGTGCTGGCTCGGCTGGAGCCGTGCTGGCGGCGCGCCTCAGCGAAGATCCTGCCGTGCGCGTGCTGCTGCTCGAGGCCGGCCGCGATTTCCGCTCCGCCGAAACGCCGGAACACATTCGCATCCCCAATCCCATGCGGGCGATCGGCGACGACGATTACCGCTGGCCCAAACTGTTGGCGCGCCGCACCGAGAAGCAGGAGCCGAAACTGCTGTGGCGGGGCCGCGCCGTCGGCGGCAGCTCGACGATCAACGGCCAGATCGCCATCCGTGGCGTGCCCGACGATTTCGAACGCTGGGCCGGGTTGGGCTGCACCGGCTGGGGCTGGTCGGACGTTCTGCCGTATTTCCGCAAGCTCGAAACCGACGTCAATTTCGGCGACGCGCCCTATCACGGCAACAGCGGTCCGATCCCGGTCTATCGCGCCCCCGTGCCGGATTGGGGGCCTGTGGATCGCGCCCTGAAGGACGCCTCGATCGGTCTCGGCTACGGCTGGTGCGAGGATCACAACGCGCCCGAGGGGACAGGCGCTTCGCCTTACGCCATCAACAGCCGGGCGGGGGTGCGCGTCTCGACCAATGACGGTTACCTGGAGCCGGCGCGCGGGCGACCCAATCTGCAGATCGTCGGCCACGCCCTGGTCTCGAAATTCCAGTTCGAGGGCAATCGCCCGCATGTCACCGGCGTCCATGTTGAGGTCGGCGGCCAAAGCTTCGCGCCACGGGCCACGCGCGAGGTTATTCTTTCCGCCGGCGCCATCCATTCACCGGCGGTTCTCCAGCGTTCCGGCATCGGTCCGGCCGCGTTTCTCAAGTCGATGGGCCTGTCGGTCATTGCCGATCTGCCGGTCGGCGAAAACCTGCTCGATCATCCGATCATACCGCTCTACCTGCATCTCAAGGACGAAGTGCGGGTAAGCACTCTGATGCACCGCCACACCAATTGCTGCCTGCGCTACGCCTCGGGCCTGGGCGGGGCAGGCGAGAACGACATGATCGTCATCGCCGGCAATCTCGTCTCGCTGGGCGGCGGCGATACCTCGAAGGGCCGCATGGCGCTCTCAGTCTACCAGGCCTTCAGCCAGGGCCATGTGCGCATCACGACGACCGATCCGGGCGTCGATCCGCGGATCGACGAACGCATGCTGTCCGACGAACGCGACCTCGTCCGCATGCGTGATGGCATCCGCCGCCTGCGCGACCTTGGACGCCACGACAGCGTGCGCGCCATCACGACCCGCGTCGAATACGGCATGACCGGCCGCTCCATCGAGGATGTGTTGAGCGCCGAGGAGCTGGACCATTGGCTGTTCGACGAATGCTCCGATGCCCAGCATGCCAGCGGCACCTGCCGCATGGGGCCGAGCGACGCAAAAACCTCAGTCGTCGACATAGATTGCCGCGTCATCGGCGTTTCCGGCCTGCGGGTAATCGACGCCTCGATCATGCCGGAAGTCGTGCGTGCTAATACGCATCTCACGACGGTGATGATGGCCGAGAAGATGGCCGATCGTCTCAAGGCGTCAAAGTCGTTGAAGGATGAGACTTAGCTTCTGCACTCGCAGCCAACGACCGTCACCCATCGATCGGCCGCCGACAACGAAGCCTCATGCGGCGAGCGCAACGAACAGCGCTCGGACAGTCATGAAGATCAGGATGAGTGAGCCCACGGTCCATAGAGCCGCCCGAACGTCGTGAATCTGCCCGGTGACATAGGCAACGAAATGGAGCAGGCGTGAGGCCACGTAGCCGTAGAGCAACCACTGCGCACTTATCAATGACGGCTGAGAAAGGACAAAGAGAAAGCCCGCGATCAGGAAGAACGGCAGGTTCTCGAGGTCATTCATCTGTATTCGCCGAATCCGGTCGACGCGCTCGTTGGGCAGGAGCTGCGTCGGATCCGGCATCGGATTCAGATGGGTTTTCTTAATATCCTCGGGTGACCGGTAGCCGCCCTTGACCTCCATCATGCGGACCACGGTCAGCCAAGACATGGCTACTGCTTTAAGAATCATCAGACTGGCGGCAATGGCGTAGGTCGCGAAGAGGGGGTCATGCAGGCTGAGCTTATCCAATTGATCCTTCTCCTGGCGTTCCTATGCTGCCAATCGATGCTTGCTAGTCCATCACCCGGACCTTGACGTAACTGCCGGGCGCGTCCTCGATCGCCTTAAGGCCGCCTTCACCGGGGACGCGGGCAGGGACCATCGGCCCCGACATCGCCGACAGCCACTTGTCCCAGTCGTTCCACCACGAACCCGGTTGCTCCTTGGCGCCGGCCTGCCATTCGGCCAGCGTCGGCGGGTTCTTGCCCGTCTCGTTCAGCCAATGCTGGTACTTCCTGGCGGCGGGCGGATTGACGACGCCGGCGATGTGGCCGGAACCGGCCAGCATGAAGCGCACCGGCCCGGAGAAGATCTGCGTCGCCTTGTAGACCGACTTGGCCGGCGCGATGTGGTCTTCCTTGCCGGCCTGCATATAGACCGGGATCGAAATCTTGCGCAGGTCGATCGGCACATTGTCGATGGTGAGGCCGCCGGGCTGCGCCAGCAAGTTCTTCTGGTACATGTTGCGCAGGTAGTAGCTGTGCATCGCCGCCGGCATGCGCGTGGCATCGGCGTTCCAGAACAACAGGTCGAAGGGGAAGGGATCCTTGCCCATCAGGTAGTTGTTCACGACGAACGACCAGATCAGGTCGTTGGAGCGCAGCATGTTGAAGGTCGTGGCCATCTCGGCGCCGTCGAGATAGCCCTTCTTCGACATCAGCGCTTCGACATTGGTCAGCTGCTCCTCGTCGATGAAGACGCCGAGCTCGCCCGGCTCGGTGAAGTCGACCTGGGCGGTGAAGAACGTAATGGCCGAGATACGGTCGTCGTTGCGCGCCGCCATATAAGCCAAGGTCGTCGCCATCAGTGTGCCGCCGATGCAGTAGCCGATCGCCGAGACCTTCTTTTCGCCCGTCGCCTGTTCGATGGCGTCGAGCGCGGCCAGCGGGCCGAGTCGCATGTAATCGTCGAAGACCAGTTTGGTGAGATGCTCGTCGGGATTGACCCAGGAGATCACGAACACGGTGTAGCCCTGTCCGGTCGCCCATTTGATGAACGAGTTCTCGGGCTTGAGATCGAGGATGTAGAACTTGTTGATCCACGGCGGCTCGTTCAGCAGCGGCACCTTGTGCACTTCCGCCGTCGTTGGCGTGTACTGTATGAGCTGGATCAACTCGTTCTGGAAGACGACCTTGCCCGGCGTGGTGGCGACATTGCCGCCGACCTTGAAGGCATTCATGTCGGTCTGGCGGATAGCGAGCTTGCCGTGGCCGCGCTCGAGATCGATCAGCAGGTTCTGCAGGCCCTTGACCAGATTCTCGCCCTTGCTCTCGACCGTCGCCTTGAGCACGGCCGGGTTGGTCATGGCGAAGTTCGATGGCGATAGCGCGTCGATGAATTGCTTGGAATAGAACTCGACCTTCTTGGCCGTCTTCTCGTCGACGCCCTCGACCTCCTTGATCGTGCCCTGCAGCCAGCGCGAAGTGAGGAGGTAGGATTGCTTGATATAGTCGAAGACGACTTCGTCCTTCCAGGCGGGGTCGTTGAAGCGCTTGTCGCCCTTGGCCGGTTCGGCGACCGGGGCGGCGGGCTGGCCGATCAGGCGCTGGGCCGTCGATTGCCAGAGCTTGAGGTAGTCCTGCCACAGCGCCATCTGCGCCTGCACCAGCTTCTGCGGGTCGGCCAGCATCTTGGCGGTGAAGTCCATGAAGGTTTCCGTCAGCTTCATGGGGTCGGCCTGCTGAGGCCCTTCGGTGTTATATCGCTGCGCGAATTCCTGCAGCAGCTTCTGGCTGCGCTCGGCAATATCTCTAAAGGCTGCCTGCATTTTCTCGGCGTCGGCGGCATCGCCGACGGGAGAGGGCGGAGAGGCGGATGTGGCCGACATGCGTTTCCCCTTATAAATCATTGCCTTTGCGGCGTTTCTTGCGGTATTTTCAGCATTCCGGTAGATTACCCGGAACTCTCCCCGGTTCGGCCGGCGAGGCCTTATTGGTAGGCCGCGACAAGAGACGGGTCAATTTTGCTCTCGGAACCCGCTAAAGACCGCGGACGACCGGGGATTTGAGCGGGGCAGGACGATGCGCACTCTTCCGAGCAAGAATAGCAGCCATAGGGTTCTGGCGCTTTTGGGCGTGTCGGCGCTGGCGATTGCCGCCGCCGCCTGCGACAGCCGCGGCGTTCCGACTGCGCCCGCGCGGCCCGGCGCCGAGCGCGCGGTGCCGGCGGCCTCCGGCCTCGCTGCCACCACGCCGGGCCGGCAATACGACAACGACGCCCGCGCCGTCGACGAGACGCGCACGGCGGCCTTTGGTTCGATCGTTGCCGGCCGCGGTGGCCAGAAGGCCCAGCAGGAAGCGGCCGCCAAAGAGGCCGCCGACCGCGAAGGCCGCGCCCGCGATGTCGCCCAGCGTGAGACGGCACAGCGCGACGCTGCCAAGGGCGCGACGCCTCCGCCCTCAGCCCGTGCGACCGTGTCGTCACCGCCGGCTCCCGCCGTAACGTACGCTCCCATTCCGCCGGTCACGCCGGGCCCCGCGCCGATCCCGGTTGCTCCGATTCAGGCTGCTCCGATTCAGGCCGCGCCCATCTCCGCGCCGCCGCCAGCCTCAGCGCCTGTCGTCGAACAGGCGAACGTTGCGCCCGCGCCGATACCCTCGCCGGCATCGACGCCCGTCGTGACCACTGTTGCGGCGCGTCCGGCCGACCCGAACAAGGCTTTCGTGCCGCCGCCGGGCTGGGTGCCGCCGGGGCAGACGACGCCTGTGCGGACTTCGCTCGTCCAGCCTTCGCCCGTCCAGACCGCGGCGGTCGCTCCGCCGGAGCCGAGGCCCGTTCCACCGCCTGCGCCGGTTGTGTCGGCTCCGCTTTCCGCACCGCCGCCTGCGCCCGCGCCCGTGGTGACAACGGCCGCGGCTCCGCCGATCTCCACGCCGCCGATCTCCACGCCGCCGGCGCCTCCGTCAGCAACGCTGTCTCCGGTCGCAACGCCGCCGATCCGTGGGGCCGATATCATGATGGGCGCTCCGGCAACCTCAGCGCCGCCGCCGCCAATGGCGTCGCAGCGCGCGCCGGAACGTGCTCCGAATCCCATTCCGGCACCGAGTTCGGTACCGATGCCGGCGGTCGCTACACCGGCACCGATGCCGGCCGCCGCTGCACCGGCACCTGTCATGGCCGCGCCGGCCCCGCAGCTCGCACCGGCTTCAATCCCGGTGCCGCAGCCGGCGCCGATCACGGAAGCCAATATCGCAGCCGCTCAATCCGGCTCCGTGCCGTCGAGCGCCCTGACGTCGCCGCCGCTGGGCGGACCGATGCAGGTAGCAGTGATCCAGTTCGGCCGTAACTCGGCCGGCCTCAGCGCCAACGATATCGACGTGCTGACGCGCGTGGCCCAGATCCAGCGCCGCAACGGCGGCACCGTGCGGGTGCTCGGCCATGCCCTGAAGGACGTAGTCGGCAGTTCGGTCGCCGAGATCAAGAACGGCAACCTCGATCTCTCGATCAAGCGTGCCGAGGCTGTCGCCCAGTTGCTGGTCCGCAACGGTGTGCCGGCCGACGCCATCGTCATGGAAGGCGTCTCCGACGAGGAGCCGGTCTACGAGACCAAGACTGCCCGCGGCATTGCCGCCAACCGCCGTGCCGAGGTCTTCATCGACTTCTAGCCGCGCTCCGACAAGAACAAGACTTCTTTAGAAAAGACCGACCCATGGACGATTCTGAATTCCATCGCCTCAAGCGCCTGCCGCCCTATGTCTTCGCGGAAGTGAACGCGATGAAGGCGCGCGCCCGCGCCGCCGGCCAGGACGTCATCGATCTCGGCATGGGCAATCCCGACCTGCCGACCGCACCGCATATCGTGGCCAAGCTGGCCGAGGCCGCCGGCAACCCGCGCGCCCACGGCTATTCGGCCTCGCGCGGCATTCCCGGGCTGCGCAAGGCGCAGGCGGCCTATTACCAGCGCCGCTTCAATGTCGATCTCGATCCCGATAGCGAAATCATCGTCACGCTGGGCTCGAAAGAGGGGCTGGCCAACCTAGCCCAGGCGATCACCTCGCCGGGCGATACCGTGCTGGTGCCCAACCCGAGCTATCCAATCCATCCCTATGGCTTCATCATCGCCGGCGGCGCCGTGCGCCATATCCCGGTGCCAGGCAGCACGTCGCTTGCCGAGTTTCTGCCGGCTCTCGAGCGGGCGGTGCAGCACGCCGTGCCCAAGCCTCTGGCGCTGGTGCTGAACTATCCGTCGAACCCGACAGCGCAGGTCGTCGATCTCGAGTTCTATGCGGCCATCGTCGATTTCTGCAAACGCCAGGGCATCTGGATCCTGTCGGATCTTGCCTATGCGGAGATCTACTTCGACGGCGTGCCACCGCCGTCCGTACTGCAGGTGCCGGGTGCGCGCGACATTGCCATCGAGTTCACTTCGATGAGTAAGACCTACTCGATGGCCGGCTGGCGCATCGGTTTCGCCGCGGGCAACAAGACGCTGATCACGGCGCTGACCCGGATCAAGTCCTACCTCGACTATGGCGCCTTCACGCCGATCCAGGTGGCGGCGACGGCAGCGCTCAATGGCCCGCAGGATTGCGTCGCCGAGGCGCGCAATACCTACAAGGAACGCCGCGACGTGCTGATGGAAGGGTTGGTCGCGGCGGGCTGGGATCTGCCGGCGCCGTCGGCCAGCATGTTCGCCTGGGCGCCGATCCCGAAGGACTTCGCGGAGCTGGGCTCATTGGCTTTCTCCAAGCTGCTGCTGACCCAAGCCAATGTCGCGGTCTCGCCCGGCATCGGCTTCGGCGAGCACGGCGACGCCCATGTCCGCATCGCACTGGTCGAGAACAAGCACCGTATCCGCCAGGCCGTGCGCAATATCCGCACCGTGCTGGCCGATCCCGGCCGCTCGATCGATCTCTACCTGCGCGGCGTCGGGGACAACATCACCCCACTCAAGGCTCGCGCCTAGTCGGCGTCTGGCGTATCAGCCTCCCATGGAAGAACCCCTGAAGATCGGCATCGCCGGCCTCGGCACCGTTGGCGCCGGCGTGGTCAAGCTCCTGGCCGAGCACGGCAGGCTGCTTGCGCTGCGCGGCGGCCGGCCCATTTGCGTCGTGGCCGTGAGCGCCCGCGACAAACGCAAGAAACGCGGCATCGACCTCAAGGGCGTGCGCTGGGAGGCCGATCCGCTGGCCCTGGCGACGGCGCCCGACATCGATGTCGTGGTCGAGCTGATCGGCGGCAGCGACGGTGTCGCGCGCAAGCTGATCGAGAAGGCCATCGCCGCCGGCAAGGACGTGGTCACCGCCAACAAGGCGCTGCTGGCGATGCATGGCGCCGAGATCGCGATGGCGGCCGAGAAGAAGGGCGTCACGGTGGCTTTCGAGGCTGCGGTCGCCGGTGGCATCCCGGTCATCAAGGCGTTGCGCGAGGGGCTGGTCGGCAACCGCGTGAAGCGGCTCTACGGCATCCTCAACGGCACCTGCAATTACATCCTGACGACCATGCGCGAGACCGGCCGCGACTTCGGCGCCGTGCTGGCCGAAGCGCAGGCGGCGGGTTACGCCGAAGCCGATCCCAGTTTCGACGTCGACGGCATCGATGCCGCGCACAAGCTCGCGGTGCTGACCGGCGCGGCTTTTGGCGCCAAGGTCAATTTCAAGGGCATCTATGTCGAGGGTATCCGCCGCATCACCGCGATGGATATCCAGCTCGCCGCCGATCTCGGCTACCGCATCAAGCTGCTGGGTCTGGCGCGCGAGACCGCTTATGGCATCGAGCAGCGCGTGCATCCCTGCATGGTGCCGCTCGACGCACCGATCGCCCATATCGAGGGCGTATTCAACGCTGTCGTGATCGAGGGCGACTTTGTCGGCACGACCATGTTCCAGGGTCGCGGCGCCGGGCAGGGGCCGACCGCTTCGGCGGTGGTCGCGGATCTGGTCGACGTGGCGCGTGGCCGTCGCATGCCAGCCTTCGTCGTGCCGGCCAAACACCTCGCCAACCGGCCGGCCGCGCCGATGGATCGGCATACTGGTGCCTATTACATGCGCCTGATGGTGCAGGACCGCCCCGGCGTGATCGCCGCCGTTTCGTCGATCCTGGCCAGGCACAAGATCTCGCTGGAATCGATGCTGCAGCGCGGGCGTTCGGAATCGGCCATGGTGCCGGTGGTCCTGACGACGCATGAGAACAATGAAGCCGCCATGCGGCAGGCCGTAAAGAGCATCGCCCGTCTCGGCGCCGTGCTCGAAGACCCGTGCCTGATCAGGATCGAAAAATTCTAGGCGGGACGAACCGTCAAACTGGAGGAAGCGATGGCAGACGAAGCGAAGATGGACCGCAATCTCGCCCTTGAAGCCGTGCGAGTGACCGAAGCGGCCGCCCTTGCCGCCTCCAAGCTGATGGGCCGCGGCGACGAGATGGCGGCCGACCAGGCGGCTGTCGATGCCATGCGCACCTCGCTCAACTCACTCGCCATCGAAGGCACCGTCGTTATCGGCGAGGGCGAGCGCGACGAGGCGCCGATGCTCTATATTGGCGAGAAGGTCGGCCTGGGCGGTGGACCGAAGATCGACATCGCGCTCGATCCGCTGGAAGGCACCACCATCACCGCCAAGGGCCTGCCCAATTCGCTCGCCGTCATGGCGATGGCCGAGCATGGCGGCTTCCTCAATGCGCCCGACGTCTACATGGACAAGATCGCCGTCGGCGGCGGCCTGCCGGAGGGCATCGTCGATCTCGACAAGAGCGTGCTGCAGAACCTCACCGATCTGGCCAAGGCCAAGAAGGTCGATATCATCGACCTTGTCGTCTGCATCCTCGACCGGCCGCGCCACTCCGAGCTGATCGTCAAAGTCCGCGAGGCCGGCGCGCGCATCATGCTGATCGGCGACGGCGACGTGTCGGGTGTCATCGCCACCTCGACCGGCGATTCCGGCATCGACATCTACATGGGCTCGGGCGGCGCACCGGAAGGCGTGCTGGCGGCGGCGGCGTTGCGCGCTATCGGCGGCCAGATCCAGGGCCGGCTGCTGTTCCGCAACGACGACGAGAAGGGCCGCGCCAAGAAGTGGGGCATCACAGATCTCAACCGCAAATACTCGATGACCGACATGGCCAAGGGCGACGTGATGTTCGCGGCCACCGGCGTCACCTCGGGGTCGATGCTGAAGGGCGTGCGCCGCTTCCATAACGGCGCCGAGACGCATTCCATCGTCATGCGCTCCAAGACCGGCACCGTGCGCTGGGTTTCGGCCCATCACAATTTCTCGATCAAAACTGGATTGCCCAGCTGGGCCTAGTCATCATGGCGGAGTGACGAGAGCGCCAGGTCTCCTGATCGCGGCACTGTTGGCCCTGCCGGCATCACCGGCATTGGCCCAGGAGGCTATCTGTCGGCAAATCTCCTGGTCGGTCGGACACGAGATCGACCTTTTCGCCGACGGCTTTCTGCCTTCCGTTCAAAGCTCTCTCGCGCTGCCCAAGGAGGGCGTGTTCACGCTGCTGCTGAAATCCGCGAGCGATGTGATTTATCCGGTGGCGCCCGATCGCGGCCGCGACAGCGGTTACGGCGGCATCGTCACCATCGAAAGCATCCCTGCCGGACGATACCAAGTCCTCTTGTCCGAGGAGGCGTGGGTTGATGCCGTGCAGCATTATCGGCGTCTGCCCGTCGAGGGTTTCAGCCGGGCCGAAACCTGTGCCGGCGTGCGCCAGAGCGTGCAGTTCGTGGTGGCGGGCGAGCCGATGACGCTTCAGGTAAGCGGTGCCCTTGTACCGAAGCTCAATATCGCCATCGCGCGCATGTGGGAGTTCGAGCGGCGCGGGAAGCGTTGATCCACAGGGCATTGGGGTAGAGTGCCGGGATGCCCCCCAGTGATGATCTGCAGAGCCAGCGCGGCCCGCGCGCGGCCTTTCTTGGAATAGAGAAGTCCTTGACCGGCCGGCGCTGGGCGGCACGCCTCGGCGACGAGCGGGCGGCGCTGGCGATTGCCCAGCGCCACAGCCTGCCCGACGCCATCTCGCGCCTGCTGGCGGCGCGCGATGTGGCGCTCGACGACGTGCCCGATTTCCTCGAGCCGACGCTGCGCAAGTTCCTACCCGATCCGTCGCATCTCAAGGACATGGACGCAGCCATCGCCCGTCTCGTGCGCGCGGTACAGGCGGGAGAGAAGATCGTCGTCTTCGGCGACTACGACGTCGACGGCGCGACATCCTCGGCGCTGTTGCTGCGTTTCTTTCGCGCCGTCGGCGGCGATATCGGCGTCTATATCCCCGACCGCCGCAAGGAAGGCTACGGCCCCAATGCGCCGGCGCTGCTCAAGCTCAAGGCCGAGGGCGCCTCGGTCGCCATCACCGTCGACTGCGGCGTGACGGCCTTCGAGCCTTTGGCGGAGGCCAAGCGCGCCGGTCTCGACACCATCGTGATCGACCATCACCAGGCCGAGATCTCGCTGCCCGAGGCGATCGCCGTTGTCGACCCCAATCGCACCGACGATGCCAGTCCGCACAAGCAACTCGCCGCCGTCGGCGTGGCCTTCCTGCTGGCGGTCGGCGTCAACCGCGCGCTGCGCGCTGCCGGCTGGTACGGCGCCAACGGAGGGGGACGCGCCGAGCCGGACCTGCGCCAATGGCTCGATCTCGTGGCGCTGGGCACCGTTTGCGATGTCGTGCCGCTCACCGGCGTCAACCGCGTGCTGGTGCGGCAAGGGCTCCTGGTCATGGCCAAGCGCGGCAATATCGGCCTCGCTGCCCTGGCCGACGTGGCGCGCCTGAAGGAAGTGCCCGGCGCCTATCACCTGGGCTTCCTGCTGGGCCCGCGCGTCAATGCGGGAGGCCGCGTCGGGCAGGCCGATCTCGGTGCGCGCCTGCTGTCGAGCGACGACCCGCACGAGGTCGGCGCACTGGCGCTCCGGCTCGACGAATTCAATGCCGAACGCCGCGCTATCGAGCGCGATGTGCTCGATCAGGCGATCGCGCGCATCGAAGGCATTTACGGCCCTGATCGCGGCAGCATGCCCTCGGCACTTGTCGTCGAGAGCGAGGGCTGGCACGTCGGGGTGATCGGCATCGTGGCCAGCCGCCTCGTCGAACGCTACGGCCGGCCAACCTTTGTCATCGGCATGGACGGTGCCTTGGGCAAGGGTTCGGGCCGCTCGGTGCGCGGCGTCGATCTCGGTGCGGCCGTCATCGCCGCGCGCCAGGAGGGTCTGCTGGTCAATGGCGGCGGGCACGCCATGGCGGCCGGCCTTACCGTCGCCCGCAACTCGCTGCCCGACCTCGCGAAATTCCTCGATGCCCGCATCGCGCCACAGCTCGGCGTGGCGCCGCCGGTCCGCGAACTGGGCATCGATGCCGCCCTAGCGCCGGCCGCGGCGACGAAGGAGCTGATCGAGATGGTCGAGCGAGCGGGTCCTTTCGGGGCCGGCAATGCCATGCCGCGGTTTGCCCTGACGTCGGTACGAGTAAACTATGCCCAGCCGGTGGGTGAGGGACATATCCGCTGCACTCTGGTCGGGCAGGAGCGGGGCAAGGTCGACGCCATCGCCTTCCGGGCCCAGCAGTCGGCCCTGGGGCCGGCGCTGCTCGACCCGTCCCGGCCGATCCTGCATGTCGCCGGGGCGTTGCGGATAGATCGTTATAATGGCCGCGAATCGGTGCGTTTGCAGATCGACGACGCCGCTGCCGCAGGCGGTTCCGTGCTTGCTTGATTTCACCGCCGCAAGCCCCTAAAAGCACCCGCTCAACCGGCCTCCGTCCCCATCGTCTAGAGGCCTAGGACACCGCCCTTTCACGGCGGCGACGCGGGTTCGAATCCCGCTGGGGACGCCAGAGGAGGAACGACCTGGCCAAAGAGCAGATGCTTGGCCGACAATTCACACCGCTGTGTCGTCCCGGCGACGGCCTTCTCGGAGCCCGCTAAAAACGCGCCTAAAGCCCAATACAGCAAGTCGCAGGCGATCACGCTGGCCGTGGCGACGCCGCGCCGCCATGCGCGATCCCCGCGTCAACGATCGCCGCCAGCAGGCAGCGCTCCGCGACTGACGATCAGCGGCAGCGCGCAGAGTGCCAGCGCGCTCACCACGGCCAGCATTGCCCAGGCCTCGTTGACGGCCATCACCAGGCTCGCCCGTTCCACCAGAGGGCGCACCACCGCCTCGACCGAAGCATCGACGATGCGCTGGGGCGCTCTCAGCACCGTCTCCACCGGCAGATCGAGCAGCGGCGCGACCCGGATGTCGCCGGTGCGCAGCCGCATCACCAGCTCCTCGGCATGCACCGGCGCGCGGCCGAACAGGATGGTGTCGATCAGGGCAAGGCCGATGGCGCCGCCCAGCGTGCGCATGAGGTTGAACAGGCCGCTGGCATCGGCGACGCGGTCGGGGGGCAGATATCCGAGCGCCAGCCGCGTCGGCGGCAGCAGGCAGAACATGATCGCCACACCGCGCAGGATTTGCGGCCACAGCATCTCGTCGAAGTCACTCAGCCGCGTCTGGAAAGCGCTGGCGGCGAGACCGATCGAAAACAGCGCGAAGCCGCCCGCCATCAGCAGGCGCCCATCGACCCGGCGTTCGAGCGCCACGGCAATGGGTGCCGCCGCGAGTTGCGCCAGTCCGGTCACCAGCATGATCTGGCCAATCTCGAACGGGCTGTGCTCCCGCACCAGGCCGAGGAACACCGGCATTAGGTAGACCGAGCCGTAGAGCCCGATGCCGAGTGCGAAGCTCAGGAAGCAGCCAACCGCGAAGTTGCGGTCGCGCAGGGCGGCCAGGTCGACGATCGGCTGGTCGCGCCCGAGCGTGCGGCGCACGAAGCCGAAGCCGCCCAAGACGCAGAGGGCAAACAGCCCCAGCACATTGAGCGACGCCCAGCCATGCTCCGGCGCGTTTTTGAGGCCAAGTTCGAGGGCCGCCAGTGCCACGGCCATCATCAACAGGCCGGGCAGGTCGATCGTGCGCGCATGCGTGTATTCGCCCGCTTCGCGCGGCAGGAAGCGCGCGGCGATGGCGACCGCCACGATCCCGGGACCGACATTGATCAGGAACAGCCATGGCCAGGAATAGGTCTGCGTTATCCATCCGCCGACCAGCGGACCGACGCTGGGCGCCAGGACGGCGAGGACGCCGGCCAGCGTCGTGGCGATGCCCTGCTGGCGGACGGGAAAGAGCAGGAAGACGGCGGAGAAGACCGAAGGGATGAGCACGCCCCCGGCGAAACCCTGCACGACACGCCAAGCGATGAGGGCCGTGAAGCCGCCACTTGCCGCGCAACCGAGCGAGGCCACGGTGAACAGCGAGAGACCGGCCACGAACAGCCAGCGCATGGACATGACGCGCGTCAGCAGGCCGGTGAGTGGGATGGCAATCACTTCGGCGATCAGATAGGCCGTCTGCACCCAGCTCATCTGATCGGGCGCGATGCCGAGTGCATTGCGGATGTTGGGCAGCGAGGTCACGACGACCTGGATGTCGAGCACCGACATGAACATGCCGAGCGCCATGGCGGCGAAGCCGACCCAGGTGCCGGCGCCGGCGCCGTCCGTCTTCATCGGCCGAGCGCCGACTCTTCGGCCCGGATGCGCACCCACAGGACGGCGGCATTGAACAGCGAGAACACGATGCCGTATTCCAGCAGCCCGAAGACCAGCGGCAGCACCAGGATCTCGGCCGCCACGATGATGTAGTTGGGATGCGAGACAAAACGGTAAGGACCGCCCGTCACCAGCGGCGCGCCCGGCAGGACGATGATGCGCGTCGTCCAGCGCGGGCCGAGCGTGGCGATCACCCAGACGCGCAATCCCTGGAGTACCGCGAACAAGGCGAGCCAGACGAGGTTCACATCCGCGTTGCGCGCCAGATACCAGAGCCCGGCCAGCCAACCGGCGTGAAGCCCGACGATGAGCGGATAATGGCCGGGCGCCACTTCATGGGCGCCCTCGGCCAGCAGTTGGGCGGTGTTGCGCCGCGCCAGCATGAGTTCGCCGAGACGCTGCAGGGTCACCAGAACGAGGATGAGGGCCGCGAAGGTCATGCAGCCTTTGCCAGGGAGAGACAGCTGCACGTGAAGCCGGGGCCCATAGCGGCCATCACCGTACGTTCGGGCAAGCCCGCCTTGATCAAGCGGTCCAATACGAAGAGTACGGTCGGCGCCGACATATTGCCGTGGTCCGACAAGACCGCGCGCTCGTGGTCGAGCGTGCCCTCGTCGAGACGCAGCGCGGTCTCCAGCGCGGTGATCACCTTGGCGCCGCCGGGATGGCAGGCGAAGCGATCGACCGAGGCGCGCTTGATACCGAGGCGCGCCAGGATGCCGTCGACCGCACCGCCGACCTGGCGCGCGGCGAAAGGGGGAATGGCGCGGTCGAAGACGACGCCCAGGCCCTGGCCATCGACGTTCCAGCCCATGATGTCGAGCGTGTCGGGCCACAGATGCTCGCCCGCACCCTCGATGCGGGCGATGCCGGTGTCGCCCGTACGCACGATGCAGGCGGCGGCGCCGTCGCCGAACAGCGCGGTCGCCACGATATTGGACTTGGTGAGCTGGTCGACACGGAACGCGGTGCTGCAAATTTCGACGGCGACGAACAGCACCGTCGAACCCGGCCGCGCCACCGCCAGACGGCCGGCAACGGCGAGGCCCGAGACACCGCCGGCGCAGCCGAGGCCAAACACTGGGACGCGTTCGACGTCGGCGCGAAAACCCATGCGGCCCGCCGCCCGCGCCTCGAGGCTGGGCGTGGCAATACCCGTAGAGGAAACAGTGACAATCGTGTCGACATCGCTTGCCGCGCATCCGGCTGCGGCCAGCGCCTGCGTCGCCGCCTCGACGAAGAGTTCCAGTGCACCTTCGAGATAGGCCGCCGTGCGCTCGGGCCAACCGAGGTCGCCCAGGTACCAGTCCACCGGTTTGATCAGGGAGCGTGAGCGAATGCCCGCCGTGGCGAAGACCGGCGCCAAGCGCTCGAAATCTGCATAGCGACCGGAGAATACGCGGCGCGCCACCGCTGCCGCTTCGCTCTGCAACAGCTTATGGCGCGGTACGGCTGTGGCCAGCGCGATGACGTCGGCAGCGGTGTTGTTGGACATAGATCAGCAAGACACTCTCGCCGCGACACGGGCAAGGCCCGTTTTACGACGTGGCGACGCGGTGGGACCATCGAGCCTGGCGTCGCGAACCGCTCTCGCCATTGCAACTTCTCCTATAAAAACCGCTGTAAACTATGCGGGGTTGATCGGCCTTGCAAAGGGATAGCGGGATAATGTCTTTTGCTGGGATTCCGGGTCTTTTCAAGACGGCGTTAGCCGCTACTCTGCACTGAATTCACCGCTATCACGGCGGCGACGTGGGTTCGAATCCCGCTGGGGACGGCAGACGGCGGAAGCGTTCGCTTTCAACCAGCAGATCGCGAAATAACTCCGCAAAGGTGCTTAACTCTCGGTGCTGAATGGAGGGGGAGCGCAATGCCGCGACTGGGATATCTGCTGCCGACCCGCGAGCGGGTTATGGAAGGCCAGCCTGAAACGGCCTCGCTGCTGGCGCTCGCCGAACGTGCCGAGGCGCTGGGTTTCGATTCGGTCTGGGTCGGCGATTCGGTGCTGGCGCGGCCGCGGCACGATCCGCTGACCCTGCTGGCCGCCGTCGCGGCACGCACACGCAAGGTCGAGATGGGGACGGCGGTGCTGCTGCCGGCACTGCGCAATCCCGTCCTGCTCGCGCACCAGGTGGCGACGGTCGACCGCCTTTCCGAGGGCCGCCTGATTCTGGGCGTCGGCATCGCGTCCGACGTCCCCAACATCCGTGCCGAGTTCGAGGCGGCCGGCGTGCCGTTCGAAAAGCGCGTCGGCCGTCTGGTCGAAGGATTGGCGCTCACCCGTGCGCTGTGGACCGGCAAACCGGTCGATTGGGACGGCAGGTGGAAGTTGCGCGGCAGCGTGCTGGGGCCGACACCGCACCGGCCGGGCGGTCCGCCGATCTGGGTAGCCGGCGCGGTCGCCGCGGCGCGCGAGCGCACGGGCCGGCTGTACGATGGCTGGTTCCCCAATTCGCCCAGCATCGCGGAGTTCCCCGGGCAATGGGCGGAAGTGCAGGCGGCGGCACGCGCGGCGGGTCGCGATCCGGCCGCACTTACCGGCGCTATGTACCTGACGCTGGCGATCGACGACGACGCCACCACGGCCAATGCCCGGCTCGATGGCTATCTCGAGCATTACTACGGCGTGCCGGCAGGGCAGACGCGCAAGAGGCAGATGAGCTACGCCGGCCCAGCCGCCGGCGCGGCGGCCTGGCTAAAGGCCTATGCCGATGCCGGAGTCAGCCACCTGGTACTGCGCTTCGCCGGCGACCATGAACGCCATCTCGAGACCACGGCACGTTTGCGCCGCGACCTCGGCTGGTAACGTCTTAGCCGCAAGCCACAGAATAGATGTGCTGGACCTCGCCCGGCAGCGGCATGGCCTGCCAGGTCTCGCCGCCATCCTGGGTGCCGAACACTTCGCCGTCATAGCGCGCACCGATATAGACCTGTTTCGGATCGGCAGCGTGCAGGCCGATCGACATGATGGTGCCGTGGACCTGGACCTTGTCGAAGCGCTTCCACGTCCCGCCGCCATCCTGGCTGCGCCACAGGCCGCCGTCCTTGCTCGCGGCGGCAACGGAGAGCGCGGCATAGAGCGTATTCGGTTCCCTGGGCGAGACCTTGACGTCGCGGCCGTAGGTGAGGGGTGAGAAGCGGCCGACTTCCATGTCCTGCCAGGTCTTGCCCTGGTCGGTGGTGCGGAACAGGCCCATGCGCAGCGCCACGATGGCGGCATCGGGATCGGCCGGATTGATCGTCACGGCGTGGCCGTCGAGCATGCCCTCGGCCGTGGTATCGCTCACGATCTTGCTCTGGAGGTGGGGTCGGTCGGAGAGCTTGATCAGCCCCTCGGCGCAATCGGTCCAGGTTTCGCCGCCGTCGCGGCTGTGCATGACGCCGTTGATCTCGAGCGCGGCGAAGATTTCGTCAGGCTTCTTCGGGTGCTGGGCGAAGCGCATCACGCGCGAGGCGAAGGGGCCCTTGCAATGCGTGCCGATCTGGGGCGTCGGCAGCTTGCGCCACGACGCGCCGCTATCCTCGCTGCGGTAGACATCGATCGGCGAGACTCCCGCCAGCATCTTCTTCGGGTCGCGGCTGTCGACCATGAAGGACCAGACTTCCTTTTTGGCGTCAGGGAAGTCGGTGCGGATGAAGGAGGCGCCGCCGTCGGTGCTGCGCCACACGCCGTCGTTGGTGCCGGCGAACACGGTTTGCGGATCGGTCGGATGAACAAAGACAGTGAAGGCCTGCACGCTGCCCAGCACGTGCTGCCAGTCGCCGCCTTTGGCGGGGCGGCGGAAAATTCCGACGCGCCCCGGGTGATCGGGTTTTCCGAAATAGCCGGCGACGCCCACGAAGATGTTGGATTCAGCGGCCATGGTCGGTCCTCCGATTTGCGGTGAGTTCAGTCCGTCAGCTCAACTCTTCTTGATCATCGGGCACTCGCCCTGATCCATCGGCCGGAAGGCTTCCTCGCCGGGGATCTTCGCGACCAGCTTGTAGTAGTCGTAAGCGCCCTTCGATTCGGAGGGCTTCTTGACCTCGAACAGGTACATGCTGTGCATCTTGCGGCCGTCGGCGCGGATGTAGCTCGGCCCGAAGATGGGATCGTCCCATTTGGTGGCCTTGAGAGTCTCCATCACTTTTTCGCTGTTGTCGGTGGCGGCCGTCTTTACGGCGTTAAGGTAGGCGAGGGCCGCGGAATAGAAGCCGGCCTGGATGCTGGTCGGCATCTTGCCGTTGTTCCGGGTTGCGTACTTCTTGGCGAAGGCGCGGGTCTTGTCATCGAGGTCCCAATAGAAAGCCTCGGTGAGGCTCAGCCCCTGGGCACGCTCCAGGCCGAGGGAGTGCACGTCGGAGACGAAGACCAGCAGGCCGGCCAGTTTCTGGCCACCCTTGACGATGCCAAACTCGGAGGCCTGCTTGATCGAATTGATCGTGTCGCCACCGGCATTGGCGAGACCGATGATCTGCGCCTTGGAGGATTGCGCCTGCAGCAGGAACGATGAGAAGTCGTTGGAATTGATCGGGTGTTTGACGCCACCGACGATCGTGCCGCCGGCCTTCTTCACCACGGCACTGACGTCGCGTTCGAGGGCATAGCCGAAGGCGTAGTCGGCCGTGAGGAAATACCAGGTCTTGCCGCCAGCCTTGACGACTGCCGAGCCGGTGCCGTTGGCAAGTGCTGCGGTGTCGTAGACCCAGTGGACGATGTAGGGGTTGCAGAGCTTGCCAGTCAGGTCGGACGAGGCGGGATCGGTCGCGAGGTAGACCTTCTTCTTCTCGCCGGCGACGCCCGCCGTGGCGATCGACGAGGACGAGGCACCCGAGCCCAGGATGACATCGACCTTCTCGGTGTCGTACCAGCGCCGCGCGATGGTGGCGGCGACATCGGCCTTGTTCTGGATATCGGCCGAGATCATCTCGATCTTCTTGCCCAGCACCGTGCCGCCGAAATCCTCGATCGCCATCTGCACGGCGCTGACGGCGCCGGGGCCGTTGATATCGGCGTAGAGGCTGGAGAGGTCGGTGGCGACGCCGATCTTGACGACGTCGTCGGAAAGCTGCGCCCACGCCGACGCTGTCGAAGCCGCGAAAATGCACGCAGCTGTAGCCACTAGATTCCGTCTCATTGTTTCACTCCCTAAAGGCTTTCTTGTTGTGCGAAGCCTAGCAAGATGCTGGCATGCCGCAAAGCGGGAGTGAAACAAAATGATCGAGCATATCCAGGACATCGCCACCAGGGACGGGGTGATGGAGACCTTCATTTGTCATCCCGAGCGAGGCGGACCCTATCCTGCCGTGCTGCTCCTGATGGACGCGCCGGGCATCCGCGAGGAACTCTACGACATGGCGCGCCGGCTGGGCACAGCCGGCTACTATGTGTTGTTGCCCAACCTCTATTACCGCGCCGGCCGCGAGACGAAATACGGGCCCGACGTGCTGAAGCACGGCAGCGAGGAGCATGGCCGCATGCGAGCTGTGCGCACCAAGATGACCATCCCGCCGGTGATGGACGATGTAGCGACCATGATCGCTTTCGTCGATCAACAAAAGGAAGTGAAGAAGGGCCCGATCGGCACCCACGGCTACTGCATGAGCGGACCTTATTCGCTGGCCGCCGCCGCGCGCTATCCCGACCGTGTCGCCGCTGCCGCCTCGTTCTACGGCACTTGGCTAGTGAGTGACGCCGTCGAAAGCCCGCATCTCACGCTCGGCAAGGCCAAGGGCGAACTCTACATCTCCTGCGCCGAGCACGACGACCTGGCGCCGCCGGAGATGGTCAAGCAGTTGAAGGCGCTGTTCGACGCCTCGGGCAATTCAGGCGAACTGGAGATCCAGATGGGTGTTCATCATGGCTTCGCCTTCCCGCAGCGCTGGTGTTACGACAAGCCGGCCGCCGAACGGCACTGGGAGCGACTCATCGCGCTCTATCGTCGGCGACTGGGATAGGTACTTCCGCGCGATGCTCGGCTTGAACTTCCGCACGCATTTTCCGTTTGTTACGCCGCCTTCTCCGGCTGGCGCTTGCTCAGCTGCCACTCCTTGAGAATGTCCCTGGCGCGGCTCTTCGTCGGGTCCATGGCGCTTTCATGGCCCGGAACCTTGGCGGAAAGCTCGATCACATAGCCGTTGGGATCGCGGAAATAGATCGAGCGGATGAACTTATGGTCCGAAACGCCGCGCACTTCGCGGCCCTCGGCCTTACCTTTGGCAAGCATCTTCTCGAGCGTGTCGGGCTGGACCTCGAGTGCGATATGCAGATCGAAATCATGCTGCTCCTTGAAATCGAAG
>JBBRFD010000068.1:0-21604 GCA_038224985.1 Reyranellales bacterium | reverse complement strand
CAGGGCATCGTATTCGCCGCCGAAGAGCTGCAAGCGGCCGAAGACGCCGGGCGTCAGCAGCTGGTCCTTGTTCTCGACGAGGGCGCGGCCGCGGATGGTGCCGGAGCGGGCGGTCAGCTGGTTGTCGATGAAATCGACCTTGCCGGTGCGCGTCCAGTCGGTCTCGTCTGAGAGACGGATGCGCACGGGAACCGAATCGCGCGACGAGGCGCGCGAGCCCGAGAGCAGCAGGCGCGTATAGCGCAGGTGATCGGCTTCGGAGATGTCGAAGACGAAGTGGATCGGGTCGAGGGTGACGATGGTGGCGAGCAGCGTGGCGCCGGTCTGGCCACCCGAGATCAGGTTGCCGGGATCGACCTTGCGGTCGGAGAGGCGGCCGGCGATCGGCGCGCGCACTTCGGTCCATTCGAGATTGAGATCGGCCGCCTTGAAGCCCGCTTCCGCCGCCTTGAGCTGGGCGCGGGCGATGTTGAGGTTGGCCTTGCGCTGGTCGTATTCCTGGTCGGTGATGGTGCGCGAACCGATCAGCGAGGCGCCGCGCTGGACCTGGAGGTCGGCAAGCTCGACCTGGGCGCGGGTGCGCGCCACTTCGGCGGCGGCACTTTCGACGGCGATCTGGAAGGGGCGCTTGTCGAGGGTGAAGAGCAGGTCGCCAACATTGATCAACTGGCCGTCACGGAAATGCAGCTTGTCGATGAAACCGGAGACGCGCGCCCGCACCTCGACCGAGGCCATGGGTTCGAAGCGGCCGGAATACTCGTCCCATTGCGTCACGCGCTTGGCGATCGGCTCGGCGACGCTGACCGGCATGGCCGGTGGTCCGCCCTGCGCGAAACTGGGTGCGACGGCGCTTGCGGTTACGAAAAGGAGAGCGATGGCGGCAGCGGAAACCGCTGCCAGGACAGGACGTACGGCCAACAAGTGCAATCCCCCGCGATCTTCGTGTCGCGCCAGAGATGTGGTTGCCCGCAAAGCGATAGTCAATTACCCGGCGGGTCGTTTCCAGCCGATTGTGTCAGGCGTAGTGATCGAAGGTGAAGTTCAGCTTGTCGCCGTTCCAGTTATAGACTTCCTGCTGGCGACCCGTGACCGACACATCGTTGTTCCACAGCGTGATGCTCTGGATCTGGCCGGTGTAGAAGTCGACTCCGGTGTCGGACTTGCCGCCATCGAGCACGAGCAGGTCATTGCTGCCGCCGCCGTTCAGCAGGTCGTCGCCACTGCCGCCGAACAGGGTGTTGTCGCCGTTGCCGCCGGCCGTGTTGTCGTTGCCGTCGTCGCCGTAAAAATTGTCGATCGCCTGGGTCTGGCTCACGCCGCCCGAGAGCGATTGCGCCAGGCGGCTGGCGCCGCCGATGGTGGCGCGCGAGGCGGCGCTGGCGGTGAAGTCGTCCCAGAGGAAGAGATCGTTGCCGCTGGAGAAGGAAATCTGGTCGCCGCTGGTCGAGGTACCGGCCGCAAGCGCCACCGAGGCGACGGAATAACCGGAGAGGAGCAGGCTGTCGGTCGTGGCCGAACCGCCGCTAGCGCGACAGGGTCGTACCGACGGTGGCCGTGGCGATAGGCGAGCTGTTGTAGGTGAAAGGCATTATGTGCTGGGTCTACGCGAAAAATGGGTTGGAGCTGGGACGCTGAAGTGTCCCCGTAAAATCAACATCGAACGGCTCAATGAACTTTGCGGGCGCGCCGAGGCGATATGCCAATTCGAGCGAATTGGCGTTACTGGGCTGAACGCCCGGACGTAATGATATTGTTTTAGGGGGCGAGGCTCAGATGTAGTTGAGGAACGCGTAAGTCGTGCCGTTCCAGCCGTAAACTTCCTGAGTGTGGTTTGCGTAGGTCAGGTCCGGATTCCACAGCGTGATGGTCTGGATCTGGCCGGTGTCGAAGGTGACGCTGCCGCCGTTGGCGGCATAGGTCAGCGTTGCCGTCGTGCCGCCGATGGAGAGATTGACGCCTTCGGCGGTGGCATTGGAGCCCAGGACATAGCCGATGCTGAGCGGATGGGCGGCGTCGGCTGTATCGTGCACACCGCTGCCGGCGGTGAATGACGTGGTGACGCCATAAAGGCCAAACAGGACGAGGTCATTGTCGCGCGACGCGTCGGCTTCGACGATTAGATTGATGCCGTCGCCGCGGGAGATGTAATACAGGTCGGCGCCGAGCCCGCCGACCAGCGTGTTGTGGTCGATGTTGTTGACGACGGTGGCGTCGCCGCCGGGGTAGAGGATGTCGGGACCGTCGCCGCCGTAGAGGATGTCGTCGTTGGGACCGCCGAACAGCACGTCGTTGCCGATGCCACCATAGAGCGTGTCGTTGCCGAGGTGGCCAGCGATCACGTCCCGGCCGCCGGCGCCGAAGACGATGTCGTTGCCCAAACCGGCCAGCACGATGTCGTCGCCATCGTTCACGCTGCCGAGCGAGACGCCGTAATTGTCGGCGAAGATGATGTCGTTGCCGGCGCCGCCGAACAGCGTGTCGTTGTCGCCGCCCAGGCCGTTGTCGGTGCCGAGGTCGCCGACCACCGTGTCGTTGCCGCTGCCGGCGGACAGAATGTCGTCGCCGATGCCGCCGATCAGGGTGAAGTTGCCGGCATTGGTCGTGCCGCCGACGTCGTTGACGTCGACGATATCGTTGCCGGCGCCGGCATCGATCACCTCGATGCTGTTGATCTGCGCGGCGGTCGCGGCCTGAGTCGTGCCGGCGATGTTGAGGTCGTTGTTATTGAGCAGCAGGATGTCGTTGCCGCCGGTCAGGAACACCGTGTCGTTGCCGGCAGTGATGGCGGCGCCGGCGACCAGGAACTCGCCGAAGAACAGATCGGCCGACCAGTTGCGCGTCACGCCGCTATCGCTGGTGATTGTGTAGTTGCTGGTGCCGTCGCTCAGTGTGACGGTCGCGGCCGTGCCGGCGGCGATTGCATTGTCGGCGTTGAAGTAGAGCAAGTCGCCGGCGTCGCCGCCATAGAGCGTGTCGGTACCTTGGGCGCCGAACAGCGTGTCGATGCCGCCGGTGCCGACGGCCGAATCGTCGCCGAACAGCGTGTCGTTGCCGCCGCCTCCGTAGAGCGTATCGGCACCGGCGCTGCCGAACATGGTGTCGTTGTCGTGGCCGCCGTAAGCCGTGTCGTCGCCGGCATCGCCGTAGAGGATATCGTTGCCGTCACCCTGCTCGCCGGTGAAGTCGGTGTCGTCGTCACCCCACAACACGTCGTTGCCGGCGCCGCCATAGAGCGTGTCGTCGCCGGCGAAGGGGATGTTGTCGTCGACGGCACGGCCACCGATCAGGGTATCGTTGCCGCCACCGCCATAGATCAGATCGTTGCCGCCGTCGCCGACGAGGTAATCGTTGCCCGACACGGCGCCGTTGAGATCGTCGCCATAGACGGTATCGCCGCCGCCCCAGGCGTTGATGCTGTCGTTGCCGCCGTTGCCGATTAAATAGTCGGTCGAGCTGCCGCCGATCATCGAGTCGCCGAAGCCCGAGCCGAAGGCGGCGATCACAAAGGTGTCGCCGTACCGGTCGATGCCGTCGGCGCCCGAGGATGTATCGTTGGCGAAGTCGACGGTAACGGCGCCGCTGGCGCCGCTGTAGTCGACACCGGCATAGCCGCCGCCGCCAAAGAAGGTATCGTTACCGGTGCCGCCGGCCAGCGTATCGACGAAGGTCGAACCGCCGCCGTAGAGCGTGTCGTTGCCGGCGCCGCCGAACAGATAGTTGTCGGCCGTGTTGCCCGTCAGGACGTCGTTGAAGTCCGAACCGAGGGCGGCTTCGAAATCGGTGGAAAGCCTGTCAGTACCGGCGCCACCCGTGGCGGTGCCGGTGGAGAGATTGACGGTGACGGCGCTGGCCGTGGCGGAATAGTCGACGGTGTCGTTGCCGGCACCGCCGGTCAGCGAGTCGTTGGGGGCGGCGGCGGGCCACGGGGGGGGGGCGCCGCCCCCGGGGAACGGGTGGGCCCAGGCGCCCCCCGGCCGCGCGTGGGGTGAAGCGGAGCCCGTGATGACCTCGAAGTCGTTGGAGACGAAATCGTTGCCGTCGGCGCCGGTCGCTGTTTGGTTCGTCAGGTTGACGGTAACGGCGCCCGAGGCGGTGCTGTAGTCGACCGTGTCGATGCCGCTGCCGCCATAAAGCGTGTCGTTGCCGAGGCCGCCAAAGATGTCGTCGTTGCCGCCCGAACCGTAGAGCCTGTCGTTGCCCGCGGCGCCGTAGACGGTATCGGCATTGCTGCCGCCCGCGAGCGATTCATTGGCGCCAGTACCGGTGAAGACGGCCATGATGTGTGTCCTTGTCCGCGATTAATGTCTGGCGGCGTGTGTGGCAGCGGTCAGGCAAATCGCAAGCGGGCAGCTAGAAGCGCCAACGACATGCGAAAAACCGGACGATAATGGAAATCCAAGCACAATCGAATTCCTTGGGCAGAATCATTTTCACAGTACGCGCTATAGAATGCTGGCGCTGCAGGCGTAAAATTCACCTACAACGGCAGAATAAAGCCTCACGCCTTGCGAAGCAAACGGCAGCCGCCGGAGATTGTTCCAGGAAACGCCTGTAACTCATTGAATATAATTGCATTTTCTCAAAACATATAATTTTTGGTATTTTCTGAAATAAAACAAGCAGAGTCCCCATTTTGGGTGGCGATTGCCGCCTTGCCGGTCGAAACCACACCCTCGCCGGCTGGCCTATCGCTCCCGCGGTGGGCGACGTGCTGGTCTGGCGATCCCGGCCACGCCGTCCTAAACAGAGGCAATGGCGCTCACTTGGTTGATTTCACACGCGGACAAACTGGTCACGGTCTCCATCGGTAGCATGCTGACCTTCGACGACGTCCAATCCTGTTTCACCGAGATTACCCTGGCGGGTGCGATTCCCTATCGCAAGCTGGTCGACCTGACGCAGGCGCCGCTGCTGCTGGGCGTTGCCGGCATTCGCGGCATCACGCAGCGTGTCAGCAAGATACCGGAAGGCGTGCGCCGGGGACCGGCGGCCTTCGTCGTCACCTCAGAGCTGGCCAAGGAGATGGTCGTGACCTTCGACCACCAGATGGGCGTCGACCGGCCGCTGGCGATGTTCCGCACGCGCGAGGACGCGCGCGAATGGCTGCTCAGCCTGCCCGCCGGCGACGAGTTCATTCAGTGACGGAAGTGGCGCATCCCGGTGAAGACCATGGCGAGGCCCTCTTTGTCGGCCGCATCGATCACTTCCTGGTCGCGCATTGAGCCGCCGGGCTGGATGATCGCCGTGGCGCCGGCTTCGGCCGCCGCCAGCAAACCATCGGCGAAGGGAAAGAACGCATCGGAGGCAACGACACTGCCCGCCGCAGGGCTGTGCTTCAGTCCCGCCGCCTCGCCCGATTCGGCCGCCCGGATGGCGGCGATGCGCGAGCTGTCGCGGCGGTTCATCTGGCCGGCGCCGACGCCCACCGTGGCGCCATCCTTGGCATAGACGATGGCATTGGACTTCACGTGCTTGCAGACGGTGAAGGCGAACAGCAGGTCGTCGAGTTCCTTGGGCGTCGGCTTGCGCCTGGTCACAACCTTGAGATCGCTCTTGGCGATGTGGCCATTGTCGCGCGTCTGCAGCAGATAGCCACCGGCCACGCTCTTCAGCATCACGCCGCCGGCCGTGGGATCGGGCAGGCTGCCGGCCAGCAGCACGCGCACGTTTTTCCGGGTGGCGAGAATGGCCAGCGCCTCCGGCGTCGCGTCGGGTGCGATCACGACTTCGAGGAAGAGCTTGGCGAGTTCCGACGCCGTCTTCGCTTCGAGCGTGCGATTGACCGCGACAATGCCGCCAAAGATCGACACCGGATCGCAGGCATAGGCCTTGAGATAAGCAGCGTACTGGTCCTTGTCGACGGCGACGCCGCAGGGATTGGCGTGCTTTACGACGACGATGGCCGACTCTGAAAACTCGGCCACGCATTCATAGGCCGATTCGGTATCGCCGATGTTGTTGTAGGAAAGCTCCTTGCCCTGGACCATGCGTGCCGTGGCGACGCCGGGACGCCTCGAGCCATCGGAATAGAACGCCGCTTTCTGATGCGGGTTCTCGCCGTAGCGCAGCGTCTGCACACGCTCGGCCGAGAGCGTCAGCCGCTCGGGGAAGGTGTCGCCGGCCTGGCCCGCGAACCAGTTGGCGATGGCCGAGTCGTAGGACGCCGTGCGCACATAGGCCTTGGCCGCGAGCTTGCGGCGCAGCGCCAGCGTCGTGGCGCCCTTGTGGGCGGTGAGCTCGGTTGCGACCGCGTCATAGTCCGACGGATCGACGACGATGGTGACGAAGTCATGATTCTTGGCCGCGGCGCGGATCAGCGCCGGTCCACCGATGTCGATGTTCTCGACGCAGGTCGGGAAGTCGGCGCCGCGCGCCACGGTGGCCTCGAAGGGATAGAGGTTCACCACCACCAGATCGATGCCGGCGATCTTGTGATCGCTCATCGCCTTGCGGTGCCCGGCATCGGTGCGCCGCGCCAGGATGCCGCCATGGATCGAGGGCTGCAGCGTCTTCACACGGCCATCCATGATCTCGGGGAAGCCGGTATGGTCGCTGACTTCGACGACCTTGAGCCCCGCATCGCGCAGCGCCTTGGCCGAGCCGCCGGTCGAGAGGATCTCGACCCCGTGCCCCGCCAGCGCCGTGCCCAGCTCGATCAGCCCGGTCTTGTCGGAAACCGAAATCAGCGCCCGCTTGATCGGGGCGAGGTCGGGGGTGGGCGAGGGCACGTATGGGGACGATGCGGACATGGCGGGTCTTTTAGCCCGCGCCGCTGTGCGTTGTTAGCGGCTGTTTGGCGCGCCTCAGGCCACTTTCCGCAGAAAAGTCCGCTCCTCGGCCAGAATGAACTGCTGCTCCTCGGCGAAGCGGAAATTGGTCACCGAGTCGGGGTCGATGCGGAGCTGCGCCCGGTAGATCTCGTAGGCCGCCAGGCTGGCGAAGCTGATCAGCGCCGAGGCGATGTTGTTGGTACCCTCATGCGGCATCCAGTAGCCGACCAGGTCGCCGCCGCAGCGCGGGATGATCGTGAGCCAGCGCCTGGCATAGGCCTCGAAGGCGTCGCGTTTGAAGGGGTCGAGCTGGTAGCGGATGAAAACGGTGACGGTCATGGCGGCTCCTGTTTGGTGCCGCCATCTACGCCGCTTCGGCCTGGCTCATGTTTCGGGGCTGGCCGAAGTGTCTTCTTCAGACCTCGAGGATGCGCACCGTGAATCCCTCGGCCGTCAACGCGGCAACCAGCTCGCGCAGGTGATCGCGGCCGCGGGTCTCGACGGTGACATCAAGTTCGGTCGCCTTGGCGACGACGCTGCCGAACAGGCGTTGGTGCTGGACCTCGACGATATTGCCGCCGGCGCCGCCGATCGTGCCGGCAACGCGGGCGAGCTGGCCGGGCAGGTCGGGGATCATCAGGCGCAGGCGCGCGATACGGCCGTCGCGCACGAGGCCGCGCAGCAGCACCGAGGCCAGCAGACGGGTGTCGATATTGCCGCCGCAAAGCACCAGGCCGACCTTGCGGCCGGTGAAGTGCTGCGGGTGTTCGAGAAGGGCCGCGAGGCCGGCGGCGCCGGCACCCTCGGCCACGGTCTTCTCGACTTCGAGGAAGAGCGAGATCGCGCGTTCGATGGCGACCTCGTCGACGGTCAGCACGCGGTCGACCAGGGCACGGGCGATCTCGAGCGGCGCCTTGCCGATGTCGCGCACGGCGATGCCCTCGGCGATGGTGTCGCCGCCGACAGTCACCGGCTCGTTGGCGAGAAGCTGGCGCATGCTGGAATAGCCGGCCGATTCGACGCCGACGATTTTTACATCGGGCTTCAGGCCGCGCGCCGCCACGGCGCAGCCGGCGATCATGCCGCCGCCGCCCACCGGGATCACCAGCGTGTCGAGTTCGGGCACGTCCTGCAGCATTTCCAGCGCGATCGTGCCCTGGCCTGCGATGATGCGCGGATCGTCGTAGGGATGGACGAAGACCAGCTTGTCGGCCGCGGCGCGTCGATGCGCTTCGGCTCCCGCTTCGGCCAATGTGTCGCCGTGCAGCACGATCGTGGCGCCGTGGCCGCGCGTGTGCATCACCTTGGTATTGGGGGTGAAGGACGGCATGACGATGGTGGTGGGAATGCCGAGGCGGCCGGCGTGATAGGCGACGCCTTGGGCGTGATTGCCGGCCGACATGGCGATGACGCCGCGTTTGCGCTCGCCGTCGCTCAATTGCAGCAGCGTGTTCAGCGCACCGCGTTCCTTGAAGGACGCCGTGAACTGCAGATTCTCGAACTTGATCCAGATATCGGCCTTGGCGATGCGCGACAGCGTCTCGCTGCGCAGGCACGGCGTATGGACGACCGCGCCCTCGATGCGTTTTGCCGCGGCGCGGACGTCTTCCAGCGTGACTGGAAGCATCAGCCGGCCAGCCGGCGGTCGATCCAGTCACGCGTGCGGTACCAGGCGCCGATCAGGGGCAGATACATCGACGGATCGCCGTTGTAGAGCGGATGCTCGGGAAACTCGCGGCCGTCGAAGGCATTGATCGGCGCGTTGCTGCCGCCGGCGATCTTCTTTGCGGTCTGGGTGCCGAGATAGGTCATCATCGCCACGCCGCTGCCGTTGCAGGCCAGCAGGTAATGCATGCCGTCGTCGGTACCCATATGCGAGAGGCTGTCGAGCGCGAAGGCCACGTTGCCCGTCCAGGCATGGGTGATTCGCACGCCCTTGAGCTGCGGGAAGCGGTCGATCATGTACTGGTACAGGATGGGCGCGCTCACTTCCGGTGGCGCCGCGGTGAAGCGCGCGCGGCCGCCGAAGATCATGTGCTTGCCGTCGGGCGAGGGACGGTAATAGGTCAGCACGCGCTTGGTGTCGCCGATCGAACGCTGCAACGGGATCAGGTCCGTCGCCGGCATCGGCAGTTCTTCGGTGGCGATGATGTGGCTCGCGACGGGTACGACGCGGCGCTTGAGGTGGGGCGTGAGATCTCCCGTATAGCCGTTGGTCGCGATCACCACTTCCTTGCAGGCGATGGGCCCCTTGGCGGTCAGCACGCGCCAGCCGCTGCCGGTCTTCTCGATGCGCTCGGCCTCGATGTTGCCGCACAGCACCGCGCCCTGGGCGTGGGCGGCCTCGAGCAGGCCCTTGTAGTAGCGTGCCGGATGGAGATTGCCGCCGCTCTTCACATACATGCCACCATAGTAATAGTCCGACGCCATCATCTCGCGCACGCGCTCACGCGGGATCATCTCGGCGCCGACATGGGCGTATTTGTTGAACATCTCGACCTTGCGCGCCTGGTCGTCGTAGTGCTGTGGCGTCCAGGCGCCGGTGAAGCGGCCATTGGTGATCAGCCCGCAGTCGATCTTCTCGCGCGCGATGATGTCGATCAGGGTCTGCAGCGAGTCGCCGCCGCTGCCCAGGAATTCCGCCTTCCGGCGTTCGAACTCCTCCTCGACCTTGGGGTTCTTGCCACCCAGGCCCTTGGCGATATTGGTGCCGCCCGAGATCATGCCGCCGTTGCGCGTCGAGGCGCCGATGCCGAAGACGCCGCGCTCCAGCACCACCGCGCCGACGCCGTTGCGGCGCAACTCCAGCGCCGTCGAGAGGCCGCCATACCCCGCGCCGACGATGACGACATCCGTGCTGGCCGGCGGGTCGACGGACAAGGCGTTGTTGGGCGTCCAGGCCTCCCACCACCAGGGTTGGGCCTTGAAGTCGAGATGGAAGATGTCTGTACGCATGGAATATCCGCTGGTTACGCCAACCCGCATGATGCCTGCCGTGGCCTTGAATCGCCACACTCCGGGGCCATCTTTCCGGCCATGAACTACTTTCGCACCGCTGTGTTGCTGGCCGGCCTGACCGGCTTCTTCCTGGTCGCGGGCTACCTGCTGGGTGGCCAGACGGGCCTCGTGTTGGCGCTGGTCGTGGCGCTGGGCATCAACGTCTTTGCCTACTGGAACTCCGACCGGATGGTTCTGCGCATGGCCAACGCGCAGGAAGTCGGACCGGAGCAGGCGCCGGAATTCTACGGCATCGTCCAGGGTCTGGCGCAGCGTGCCGGCCTGCCCATGCCGCGCGTCTACCTGATCGACGAGGAACAGCCCAACGCCTTCGCCACGGGCCGCGATCCCGCGCATGCCGCGGTGGCCGCGACCACAGGCCTGCTGCGCAATTTGAGCCGCGAGGAAATCACCGGCGTGATGGCGCATGAGCTGAGCCATGTCCTGCACCGCGACACGCTCACCATGACCATTGCCGCAACCCTCTCGGGCGCCATCGGCATGCTGGCGAGCTTCGGTAGCATGTTCGGTGGCGGCCGCGACGGCAATGGCCGGCCGATGATGGGCGTCGTTGGCTCGATCGCCGCCATGATCCTGGCGCCGCTCGCCGCCTCGCTGGTGCAGATGGCCATCAGCCGCAGCCGCGAATACGAGGCCGACCGCAGCGGTGCCGAGATCAGCGGCCAACCGCTGTGGCTTGCCTCGGCACTGGCCAAGCTGCAGACCGGCACGCAGCAGATCCCCAACCGTGCCGCCGAGGCCAATCCGGCGACGGCGCATATGTACATCGCCAATCCGTTGGCCGCAGTCGGCGGGTTGTCGAGCCTGTTCTCGACCCACCCGCCCATGGAAGAGCGCATCGCCCGCCTGCAGGCGATGGCAGGCTCCGTCCGTCCGGCGGCGCCCCGGGCGGAGACCAACCCCTGGACCTCACCCGTCCCTCAGACGCCGCGCCGCGGCCCTTGGGGCTGACGACCAAGGGTTGACGACTAAGGCTTGAGGAGCGCCGCCGGCTCCTCGCCGAGATCGACGTCGAGGATACGCTGGCCGCGCTTGGTGATGCGGTCGGCCGAGATATCGACGTCGCGCAGGTCCTTCTCGGTGGCGGCGAAATGCGACTTCAGCTTTTCGACGCGGTCGTCGAGCCGCTTCACGTCTTCGAGCAGCAGCCCGACCGTCTTCTGGATCTCGCCCGCCTGCTCGCGCATGCGCACGTCCTTCAGCACGGCGCGCACGGTGTTGAGCGTTGCCATCATGGTGGTCGGCGAGACGATCCAGACGCGGGCGCGGTAGGACTCCTCGACGAGGCCGGTGAAATTGGCGTGCAGCTCGGCATAGACCGACTCCGACGGCAGGAACATCAGCGCCGATTCGGCGGTTTCACCCGGCACGATGTATTTGTCGCGGATGTCGCCGATATGCTTGCGGATGGCCTGCTGGAAACTGCGCTGGGCGATCAGGAGTGCCGCCGTATCGCCCGCCGCCACCGCGCGCAGCGCGCTGTAGCTTTCAAGCGGGAACTTGGCGTCGATGGCGATCGAGCCCGGCGGGTTGGGTAAATGGAGAAGGCAGTCGACGCGGGCGCCGGTCGAGAGGGTAGACTGGAATTCATAGGCCGAGGGCGGCAGGGCGTTCTGCACCAGGTCGTTCAGCTGGACCTCGCCGAACGCGCCGCGTGCCTGCTTGTTGGAGAGCACCTCCTGCAGGCTGACGACCTGGGTCGAAAGATCGCCGATCTTCTTCTGCGCCTCGTCGATGCGGACCAGCCGCTCGCGCAGGTCGGTGACGATCTGGCCGGTGGCCTTCTCGGTGCGATCGAGGCGCTCGTCGACCACCTTGGACAGCGCCAGTTCCTGCTCGCGCAGCGAACGCTCGACCCGCTGCACGGTATCGGCCTGCTGGGCCATGGCCATGCTCAGTTGCTGGCGCAAGGCGTCGGCCTCGCCACTGCCGCGCCGGGTCAGCACCAGCACCAGAATCACGGCCAGCAGCGCCACTGCCACCGCCACTGCGGCCAAAAGCACGATCGTCAGGATGTCCATGCCCGCCGTTATATTCCGCCGCCTCGACAAGCGCACGGCTGGCCGTTAATCAAAATCCCATGGTTTCCACACCCCCGAAACACGACCCCGACGTCTGGCTCTTCGACCTCGACAACACGCTCTATCCGGCGCGTTGCAATCTCTTCGCCCAGATCGACGTGCGCATCGGCGCCTATATCTCGGACTGGCTGAAAGTAACGCCGGAGCAGGCCCGCGTTGTCCAGAAGCAGTACTGGAAGGACCACGGCACCTCGATGCGCGGGATGATGACCCTGCATGGCGTCGACCCCAGGCACTACCTCGACTATGTCCACGACATCGACTACTCGCCGGTGCCGGCGGCGCCGGGGCTCGAGGCCTCGCTGGCCCGGCTGCCCGGCCGCAAGCTGATCTTCACGGCCGGCGATGTGCCGCATGCCGAGCGCGTCATGGAAAAGCTCGGCATTGCCCATCACTTCGAGGCGATCTTCGATATCGTGGCTGGCGACTATTGGCCCAAGCCCCATCGGCAGATCTATGACGAGCTGGTGCGCCGTCACAATGTCGACCCGACGCGCGCCGCCTTCGCCGACGACATCGCGGTCAATCTCAAGCCCTCGCATGACATGGGCATGCGCACGATCTGGATTCGCACCGACGAAAGCGTGAAGCGCGCCGCCGACCTTGACCTCGACCACATCCATCACCAGACCGACGACCTCGCGACCTGGCTTGCCGACTGGGTTGCCGAACGTTCCGAGACGGAGAGTAAAACAGCGTGAAAATCCTCTTTCTCGGGGCCGGTGCGGTCGGCGGTTACTGGGGCGCGCGCCTGCATCAAAGCGGCGCCGACGTCACGTTCCTGCTGCGTGAGAAGCGCGCCGAGACCGTGCGCAAGACCGGCCTGGTGGTGAAGAGCCCGAAGGGTGACGCTGTCATCCCGGCCAAGGTCGTGACCAAGGGCAGCGATGGCGGTCCCTATGACGTGATCGTTCTCGCCTGCAAGGCCTACGATCTCGACTCGGCGAGGGAGTCGATTGCGCCGGCCGTTTGCGCCAATACCACCAACGTGCCGATGCTGAACGGCCAATCCCATTTCGCCACCCTCGACGCGAAGTTCGGCGCGGCCAAGGTGGCGGGCGGTCTCGCCCGCATCTCCGGCATGCTCGGCCCCAATGGCGAGATCCTGCATTCCGGCGCTTCGGGCGTGTCCTTCGGCGAACGCTCGGCCGCGCCGGCGCGGGCCTCGCTGGTCGAACTCGACGCCGCCTGCAAGAAGGCAGGCATCGAGGGCGGCCTCAACCCCAACATCAACCAGGATCTCTGGGACAAGTGGATCATGCTGGGCTCGATCGCCTCGATGTGCTCGGCGATGCGCGGCAGCGTCGGCGACATCATGGAGACCGAGGATGGCGCCGCCATCATGGGCGAGATCCTCGAGGAGTGCTGCAAGGTCGCGGCTTCCGAAGGCCATGCGCCGAGCGAGAAGGTGCTGGCCAGCGTCAAGACGATGCTGACGACCAAGGGCGGCAAGTCCGTCGCCTCCATTCTCGGCGATATCGAGAAGGGCGGCGCTGTCGAGGCCAGGCAGATCGTGGGCGATATGCTGGGCCGCGCCCGCAAGGCCGGCATCGCCGCGCCCAACCTGCGCTTCGCCTATGCCCATCTGCAGACCTACGAAGCCCGCCGGGCGCGCGGGGCTCTTGCATGAAGGCCTTGATTCTCGGTGCCGGTGCGATCGGCGGGTATATCGGCGGACGGCTGCATCAAAGCGGCGCCGACGTGACTTTCCTCGTCCGTCCGCGACGCCGCGCGGCACTGGAACGCGACGGTCTGGTCATCAAGAGCACCAAGGGCGACATCACGCAGAAGGTGAAGACCGTTCCGAGCGGCAGCGAGGGCGGGCCGTACGATGTCGTGATCCTGACCTGCAAGGCCTACGATCTCGACTCGGCGATCGAGGCGATCGCGCCGGCGGTCGGCGCCGCGACCACGGTCGTGCCGCTGCTCAACGGCCAGCGCCATCTCGACACGCTCGACGCGAAGTTCGGCGCCGCCCGGGTCGCCGGCGGCCTGGCGCGCGTCGGTGTCGCCATGACCGAACAGGGCGTGATCCTGCATACCAGCCCCTTCGCCTCGATCTCCTTCGGCGAGCGCGACGGCAAGCCGGCGCGCCCGTCGCTGGTCGCGCTCGATACAGCCGTGAAGCAGGCCGGCATCGATGGCGGTCTGCATGCCAACATTGTCCAGGACGCCTGGGACAAATGGATCATGCTGTGCTCGCTGGCGACCATGTGCTGCCTGATGCGCGGCACTTCGGGCGATATTCTCGAAGCCGGCGAAGGCCAGGCCATCGTCCTCGAAACGGTCGAGGAATGCCGCCAGGTGGCCGCCGCCGCCGGCTGCGATCCCGGCGAGAAGGGCATGGCCAATGTGCGCGGATACCTGACGCAAAAGGGCTCGAAGTTCGCCGCCTCGATGCTGCACGATCTCGAGAAGGGCAATCAGGTCGAGGCCGACCACATCGTGGGCGACATGATCGCGCGCGCGAAGAAGGCGGGCATCGCCACGCCCAACCTGCGCATCGCCTATGCCCACTTGCAGACCTACCTTGCGCGCCGCGCCCGTGGCGGCATCGGCAAGCCAGCGCTGTAGCCGCTATTTGATCAGGCCCGCCGCCTTGGGCAGGAACAGCGAGAGCTGCGGGAAAAGGATGATCAGCATCAGGCCGATCAACAGCGCCACGATATAGGGCACGTAAGTCCGGAAGTGCTGGCCGACCGTGAGGTTGGCGAATTTCAGCGCCATCAACAGCCCGACGCCCATCGGCGGCAGGAAGAGGCCGATGCCGACGGCGGCAGTCTGCACGATGTTGAAGTGGATGGGATCGATGCCCATTTCCTCGGCGATCGGGAAGACCACCGGGATCAGCACGACGGCGGCCGGCAGGCCCTCCAGCACCATGCCGAACATCATGGTGATCAGCGCCGTGCAGACCAGGAACAGCCACGGCTGCGACCGCAGCGGCCCCAGCACCTCGGCCAGCAACTTCGGCACGCCCGAGACGCCCATCAGGTATTGAAACACCGAAGCGACGGCCAGCAGGAAGACCACCGCCGCGGTCAGGATGGCGCTGTCATAGGCGAGCCTGGCCATCGTGCGGTAGGAGACGTTCTTGTAATAGAAGCGCGCGGCCAGGAGGGCGTAGCCCGCCACCACCGCGCCGGCTTCCGTTGCCGTGAAGACGCCGAGAAAAAAGCCGCCCAGGATGACGACCGGGATCACCATCGGCACGGCGGCGCCGCGGCCGGCGCGCAGCAGCACCGTGGCACTGGGCTTCGAGTCGACCGGCCAGTCGTATTTGCGCGCCCGCAGGTACACCAGGATCATCAGGCAGACCATGATGGTGGCGGCGGGCACGAAGCCCGCGAGGAACAGCGCCACCGCCGAGGTATTGGTCACCTGGGCGATCACGATCATGAAGATGGCGGGCGGCACCAGCATGCCCATGGCGGTGCCGGCGGCGATCAGCGAGGCCGAATCGGCGGGCTTGTAGCCGGCCCGCGTGAGCGGCGGCATCAGCGTCGAGCCGAGTGCCGAGACCTCGGCCATTTTCGAGCCGCAGATGTCGGAGAAGAAATAGGCCACGACGATCACCGACATGCCGAGGCCGCCCTTGACCCAGCCGACCAGCGCGCGGGCGAAGTCGACCAGGGCGTGGCTCATGCCGCATTTTTCCATCAAGCCGCCGGCGAAGACGAAGGCGGGGATGGCCAGCAGCACCCAGCTCTGCGAGCCCGAGACCATGCTCGAGGACAGCACCTGCATGTCGTAGCCGCCGATCAGCAGGCCGGCTACGCCCGAGACACCGAGCGCGAAGACGATCGGCATGGAAAAGACGATCAGGACGACGAAGATCGCCGCCACCGCGAGTAACATCATGAGTTGATCCTAGTGCAGGGCGTCGGGCGCGCGTGGCGGCGGCGCCACGATCATGGAGAGGGCGTAGATCACCAGCAGGATGCCACCGACGACAGCAGAGGCGTAGAGAACGGCCAGATTGATCTCGAGGCCCGGGGTAACGAGCGTGTAGTTGAGCAGGCAGAGCTTCACGCCGTACCAGGCGGCGAGTCCGCCGAAGAGGGCGATCAGCACATGATGGCCGCGCTCGATCCAGACCTGCGTCGCCGGCGAGAAATGCAGCACGCGCAGCGTGAAGTGCGCGCGCTCACGCACACCGATGGCGGCGCCGATCAAAGTGAGCCAGGCGAGCATCATCTCGCCCACCTCCTCGACCCGGTGCGCTTCACCTGGGTCGAGATCGAAGTGGTCGGTCACTTCGAGCACGATGTAGCGCAGGAAGACGCCGATCAGCAGGTTGCCGATGGCGGCGACCAGCAGTAGCGCGACGACGATCTTGGGGATCTCCTGAATGAACTTCGGCATCGCAGCGATACGTGCCCCTTACGCCTTGAACCCCGCGATTTCGTCCCACAGGCCGCCGAATTGCGTCTTGTAGGCCGGCCAGATCTTTTCCTGCGCCACCTTGCGGAAGGCCTCGACGTTGCCCTGCACGACGGTCATGCCCTTGGGCTCGAGTTCCTTCTTGGCGGCGGCGATATTGTCGACCGACTCGGTGAGCTGACGGCATTTGCCCTGGGCCTCGCGGCTGGTGTCGAGGATCAGCTTCTGGTGGGCGGGCGAGAGGCCGTTCCAGGTCTCGAGGTTCATGGTGTTCACGCTCGGACCATAATTGTGGAAGGTCATCGAGCAGTACTTCGACACTTCGTAGATCTTGAGCGCCATCATGTTGACGATCGGCAGGTCGCCGCCGTCGATCACGCCCGACTTGGCGGCCGAGATCACCTCGCCCCAGGCCATCGGCACGGCATTGCCGCCCAGACCGTTGATGGTGTCGCCGAAGACCTTGGCCTGCTGCACGCGGATCTTGGCGCCGCGCAGGTCCTTGGGCTCGACGATCGCCTTCTTGCTGGTCCAGAAATGGCGGAAGCCGTAGTCGAAGAAGGTCAGCGCCTTCAGCTTGTACTTGTCCTGGAAGCCCTTATCGAGCGTGTCGCCGATCTTGCCGTTGAACATCTTGTAGGCCTGGTCGTAGCTCTGCACGAGATACGGCACGAGGAAGACACCCATCTCGGGAAACACGGTGGCCGCGGCGCCGCCGGGATTGCCGATCTGGATATTGCCCGACTTCACGGCGTTCATGATCTCGAGCTCCTTGTTGAGCAAGGTGCTGCCGAAGAACTGCATGTCGAGTTCGCCGTTGGAGCGCTTGCGCACTTCCGAGGCCTGCCAGTCGAAGGCGACAGCCGCCGATTCCGGCACGGCGTTGATATGCGCCATCACCAGTTTCTTGGCCTGGGCATGGGCGAAGGTCGGCGCCAGGCCCGAGGCGATGATGCCGGCCAGGCCGCCATGCATCAGGCTGCGGCGGCGGATGGACAGATTGCGGCTGCTGATTTTCATGATGGTCGTCATAGCGGCGCCCTCCCGAGGCAATTATTTGCATCGAGCCTATACCCGCCTCGCCAGCTCGGGAAGGGTTACGGCCGGTAACGCATCAGCGCGAGGCCGAAGCCCGCGAAAATCACACCGCTGACGCGATTGATCCGACGCTGCCAGACGGCGCGCTCGAGATAGCGCGCCAACCCGCGGGCGCCGAGGCCCAGCGTCACGTAGGCGGAGGCCTCGACCGCGAGGAAGGTGGCGACCAGCAGCAGGAACTGCGGCGCCCAGGGTGCATCGGGGGCAATGAATTGCGGGAAGAAGGCTGCCGCGAAGACCAGCAGCTTGGGATTGCTGATGCCGACCAGAAAGCCGCCGCGATAAAGCGCAAGGCGGCTCGTCGTTTCGCGCGGCGCGGCGGGCATTGGCGAGAGATCGGCGACCGGCGCGCGCCAGGCCTGGATGCCGAGATAGATCAGATAGGCAGTGCCGATGTATTTCAGGATCTCGAATGCCGCCGGCACCGCCAGCATGAAGGCGCTGACGCCGGCGACCGAGGCGGTCAGCAGCACCGCCAGCGCGGACAGACAGCCCGCCATGGCGATCATCGACGCCCCGAAGCCGAAGCGAATGCTGCGCGTGGTGACATAGAGCACGTTCGGCCCCGGCGTGCAGGACAGCAGTATGACCGCGCCGAGATAGAGCCACCAGGTTTGCGGGGTCACTGCGCGGCGAGCGCCGCGTTGTGCCGCCCTTGCGAGGTGTTGAACCTGTCGAGCACCTGGCCCGGCCCCTTGGCGTGCTTGGGATAATCCTTGCCGTCGAAGGTGCGCACGCCGTTGCAGAAGACGCCGTGCACGCCCGTGGGTTTGCGGATGGTGCGGCGGCCGCCGCCGGGCAGGTCGGCGACGCGCAGCGCCGGGCTGACGCCCACGGTCGCCGGATCGAACAACAGCAGGTCGGCATGGGCGCCCAGCGCGATGCGGCCGCGGTCCTGGATGCCGTAGAGATCGGCGGGGTGGCTGGTCAGGCGGCGGATGCCCTCGACGATGTCGAAGTCGCCGCGCTCGCGCACCCAGCGCGCCAGGAAATGCAGGCCGAAACCGGCATCGCACATATAGATGAGATGCGCGCCGGCGTCGGACAGTGCCACCACGCCGGCCTCGTGCTTCAGGAGCTTGGCCACGCCATCGTCGCCGACATTGAGGAAGCGGCCGAGGAAGGCCGTCTCGAGATCCTCGTCGAGGCTGAGATCGAGCATGATGTCGAGCGGATCGCGGTTCTCGGCCTTGGCGATGTCGTGCAGGTAGCGGTTGACGTATTTGGCGTTCAACTCCTTCTGCGCGACGGCCACCATCACGCGATCCCAGGTGCCCTGGAAGATCATGCCGGGCTTGGGGTTCTTGGCATTCTCGCGGAACTTGGCGCGCCACGAATGGTCGCGATAGACGGTCTTCAGCTGCTCCGGCGTATAGGCCTTGATCGGATCGAAGGCCGAGTGGCTGTAGAAGGGATAGGCATTGGCCATCGTGAAATCGAACGACAGCGGCTGGCAGGGGATCTGGATATAGAGCCCGTTGCCGCGATGCAGCGCTGCGGCACAGGCATCGAAGATGCGCAGGGCACGCGCCGGCTCCTGCTCGTTGTACATCGCCATGCCGGTGCCTTGGAAAAACGGCCGGCCGTATTTGGCCGCCATCGGCTCCAGCTCTTCCGGTGTCTTGACACCCGAGGCGATGGCGATGACGCCCTTGCCGCGCGGCCCCATGGCGCCAACCAGCGCATCGAGTTCCGACATCGGCGCGATGGTCGACGGCATCGGCACGCCGCCGAAGCCGGAATGATTGAGCGAGTAGGAGGCGCCGAGACCGATGGCGCCATGGGCCATGGCATCGGCCACCATCGCCTTCATCTTCGCCATTTCTTCCGGCGTGGCCTCGGCGCGTTGCGAAGCCGCCTCGCCCATGACGGCGGTGCGGATGGTCGAGTGCCCCGCCAGCACGGCGACGTTGGCATAAGGGCCGCGCTTGCGCAGCGAGCCCATGTAGTCGCCGAAGCTCTCGAAGTCCCACTGGATGCCGGTGCGCAGGGCGTCGAGGTCCATGCCCTCGACGACCGAGAGATTGCGGATGACGAGATCGCGCGAGGCCGGCGGCGCCGGCACGATGCCGAAGCCGCAATTGCCCATCACCGCCGTGGTGACGCCGAGCGATGGCGAGGGCGACAGCGTCGGGTCCCAGGTGATCTGCGCGTCGTAATGCGTATGCACGTCGACGATGCCGGGCGAGAGCGTGAGCCCGCCGGCATCGACGGTCTCGGCGCCCTTGTCCTTGATTTCGCCAAGGGCGGCGATGCGGCCATCCTTGACCGCGAGATCGGCCCGTTTCGGCGCATTGCCCAACCCGTCGACGATGGTCGCGCCGCGAATCACCAGATCGTACATGGCTTCCTCCGGATCAGCGGACGCTCAACGCCGCATAGGCCGCCAGGGCGGCATGATTGACGAGATCGCTTACGGTGGCGCCCATCGGCACGATCTGCACCGGCTTGGCGAGGCCATCGATGACGGGGCCGATCACGGTGACGCCACCCAGGCGTTGCAGCAGGCGCGAGGAAATATGCGCCGAATGCAGGCCCGGCATGACCAGCACATTGGCTGGACCCGTGAGGCGGCAGAACGGATAGGTCTCGCGCATCAGCTCGTAGTCGAGCGCCATGTCGGCCTGCATCTCGCCGTCGAATTCGAAATCGACCTTCTCGGCGTCGAGGATGCGGATGGCCTTGCGGATGCGGTCGATGCGCTCGATCTCGCGGCTGCCGAAGTTCGAAAAGGACAGGAAGGCGACACGCGGCTCATGACCCATCTGGCGGACATTGCCGGCCATCTGGCGGGCGATGACGGCGAGCTGTTCGGCCGTGGGCGTCTCGTTGATCGCGGTATCGGCCAGGAACACCGTGCCCTGGCGCGACACGACGATGGAATAGCCCATCGGTACCTTGCCGGCCTCGTTGTCGATCACGCGCTTCACGTCGGTGTAGCATTCGGGGAAGCGCCGGGTGATGCCGGTCACCATGCCGTCGGCGTCGCCCGCCGCCACCATGCAGGCGCCGAAGACATTGCGGCCCTGGTTGACCATGCGCTGGACGTCGCGCTGCAGGTAGCCATCGCGCTGCAGGCGCTTGTAGACGAGGTCGGTATAGGGCGCGTTCTTGGTCGAGAGCCGCGCATTGTGGATTTCGAGGCCGCGGTCGTCCTTGATGCCGAGCGACTTCATGGTCTCGCGCACCTGTTCCTCGCGGCCAATGAGGACGGGCGTGCCATAGCCGTTGTCGCGGAACATCACGGCGGCGCGGATCGTGCGCTCCTCCTCGCCCTCCGCGAAGACGATGCGGCGCGGGTTGGCCTTGACCTGCTCGAACAGGCTCTGCAGCCAGTGGCTGGTTGGATCGAGGCGGCCCGACAGCATGCGGCGGTATTCCGCCATGTCGGGGATCGGCTTGCGCGCCACGCCCGAATCCATCGCCGCCTGGGCAACGGCTGCGGAGACCGACGAGATCAGGCGCGGATCGAAGGGCACCGGCACGACGTAATCGGGGCCATAACGCAGGCGGCGGCCCGAGTAGGCGCGGTCGACTTCGTCGGGCACGTCTTCACGGGCAAGCGCTGCCAGCGCCTCGGCGGCGGCGACCTTCATCGCCTCGTTGATGGTGCTGGCGCGCACATCGAGCGCGCCGCGGAAGATATAGGGGAAGCCCAGCACGTTGTTGATCTGGTTGGCGTAGTCGCTGCGGCCGGTGGCGATGATGGCGTCGGCGCGCACCGACTTCACGTCTTCCGGCGTGATCTCGGGATCGGGATTGGCCATGGCGAAGATGATCGGCTTCGCCGCCATCGACTGGACCATCGCCTTGGTCACCGCACCCTTGACGGAAAGACCGAAGAACACATCGGCGCCCTTCATCGCTTCTTCCAGCGTACGCGCCTTGGTGCGCACCGCATGGGCGCTCTTCCACTGGTTCATGCCCTCGGTGCGGCCCTGGTAGATGACGCCCTTGGTGTCGCAGAGGATGGCGTTCTCGTGCGGCAGGCCCATCGCCTTGACCAGCTCTATGCAGGCGATCGAGGCGGCGCCGGCGCCGTTCACCACCATCTTGATGTCCTTAAGATTGCGGCCGGTGAGATGCAGCGCGTTGATCAGGCCGGCGGCCGAGACGATGGCGGTGCCGTGCTGGTCGTCGTGGAAGATCGGGATGTCCATCAGCTCGCGCAGGCGCTGCTCGATGATGAAGCACTCCGGCGCCTTGATGTCCTCGAGGTTGATGCCGCCGAAGGTCGGCCCGAGATAGCGCACG
>JBBRFD010000067.1:0-21866 GCA_038224985.1 Reyranellales bacterium | reverse complement strand
CCGCGCTGTCGCTCAAGGGCGATTGGCGTCTGTCGGAGGCCGCATGAGTGACCTGGTGAAGATCCGCAAATACGTCGGCATGGTCGAGGAGACACAACACGATGGCGGCCCGGCGCCTACCCGGGCAGTGCGCAAGGCCGTGGTCGGCGGCGTGATCGCCAATCCCTATGCCGGCCGCTATGTCGAGGACATCGAGCCGATGCTGAAGGCGCTGGAGCCTCTGGCCGTCGATCTCACGCACCGCGTTATCAAACTACTGGGCGTCTCGGGGCAGGAGCTCGAAGCATATGGCAAGGGCGCCATTGTTGGCATCTCGGGCGAACTCGAACACGCCGCGATGTGGCACCAGCCCTCTGGCCTCGGCATCCGCCAGGCCATGGGCGGCGCCAAGGCGATCGTGCCCTCGACCGTGAAAGTGGCATCGGCCGGGACGCATATCGACATCCCGCTGCATCACGTGACGGCGGCCTATGTGCGCAGCCATTACGACGCCATCGAGTTTTACGTGCCGGACGGTCCCAAGCCCGACGAGATCGTCTTCATCGTGGCCGCCGCCATCGGCGGCCGGCCCTATCCGCGCGTCGGCGGCCTCGCGGTCGACGGCATCAAGCTGAATGATGGCCAGCGATGAGGGGCCAGCGATGAGCGATCCTCTGGCGATCTCCCTTGGCGTCCTCGACGACTATCTGGCGGCGCTCAACCGCGGCGACGAGTCGGGCGTCAACAATGCCTGCAATTTCCCGCATGTCCGGCTGGCCGGCGGCAAGGTCGTCGTCTGGCCGAACCACGGCGACTATAAGCTGGGCGATTTCGTCGCCCGCGCCGGCGATGGCTGGCATCACAGCACCTGGGACGAGCGCACGGCGATCCATGCCGGCTCGAACAAGGTGCATCTGAAGGTGAAGTTCAGCCGCTGGAAGCAGGATGGCACGCTGATCGGCACTTTCGAGACAATTTACATCGTGACCGACCAGGACGGTCACTGGGGTATCCAGGCGCGCTCTTCTTTCGCGTCGTGATCAGGTGTTAGGGTTGGTTCAGTCTTTCGATCGGTAAACAGGGGGTCTTCATGATCACACGCAATCGTCTGCTGGCCGGTGCTTCGGCGCTGGCGGCACTCTCGCTCGCCTTTCCGGCCAGCGCACAGACTGGGCCGATCAAGATCGGCGAGCTCAACAGCTACAAGGTCTTTCCGGCCTTCCTCGAGCCCTACAAGCGCGGCATCGAGCTGGCGGTGGAAGAGGTAAATGCGGCGGGCGGCGTGCTCGGCCGCAAGATCGAGGTCATCAGCCGCGACGACAACGGCAATGCCGGCGACGCCGTGCGCGTGGCCGAGGAGCTGTTGAGCCGCGAGGGTGCCTCCTTCCTGATCGGCACCTTTCCGTCGAATGTCGGACTCGCCGTCGCCGACTTCGCCAAGCAGCGCAAGACGCTGTTCATCGCCGCCGAGCCGCTGACCGACAAGATCGTCTGGGACTCGGGCAACGCCTATACCTTCCGCCTGCGCACCTCGACCTACATGCAGACGGCGATGCTGATTCCCGACGCCGCCAAGCTCGCCAAGAAGCGCTGGGCCATCGTCTATCCGAACTATGAATACGGCCAGTCGGCCACGGCCGCCTTCAAGAAGCTGCTGGCGGCCAAGCAGCCCGGCGTCGAATTCGTGGCCGAACAGGCGCCGCCGCTCGGCAAGATCGACGGCGGCGCTGTGGCTCAGGCTTTGGCCGATGCCAAGCCCGATGCGATCTTCTCCTCCCTGTTCGGCGCCGACCTCGCCAAGTTCGTGCGCGAGGGCACTCAGAGAGGTCTCTTCAAGGGTGTCGAGGTGTTCAACCTGCTGGCCGGCGAGCCGGAATATCTCGACCCGCTGAAGGAAGAGGCGCCCGAGGGCTGGTACGTCACCGGCTATCCGTGGAGCGAGATCAAGACGCCGGAACACACCAAGTTCCTCAATGCCTATCAGGCCAAGTTCAAGGACTACCCGCGTCTCGGTTCGGTGGTCGGCTATTCGACGGTGATGTCGGCCTATGAGGCGATCAAGAAGGCCGGCTCGCTCGACCAGGAGAAGCTGGTGGCGGCGATGGCCGGCCTCAAGATGTCGACGCCCTTCGGCCCGATCGAGTACCGCGCGCTCGATCACCAGTCGACCATGGGCGCCTATGTCGGCCAGATCGGCGTCAAGGACGGCAAGGGCTACATGAAGAACTGGCGCTTCGTCGACGGCAAGGATGCCCTGCCGCCCGATGCCGAGGTGACGGCAATGAGGCCGAAGAACTGATAACGTGGCCGCGGGTGTGAACCCGCGGCCGCTTTATTGACGTGAGCCTCGCCTCCATCCTCATCCAGCTGCTGAACGGGCTGGCCGCCGCCGCGTCTCTCTTCCTGGTGTCGGCCGGCCTGTCGCTGATCTTTGGCGTCACGCGCATCGTCAATTTCGCGCATGGCTCGCTCTATATGCTGGGCCTCTACGGCGCTTATACGCTGATCGAGCTGCTGGGCCGCACGCCGCTGGGTTTCTGGAGCGCGGTGATTGTGGCCGCGCTGCTGGTCGGCGTTGTCGGCGTGTTGATCGAGGTCGCCGTCCTTCGGCGCATCTATCGCGCGCCCGAGCTGTTCCAGCTGCTGGCGACTTTCGCCGTCGTGCTGGTGATCAAGGACATCGCGCTTTTCGCTTGGGGCGCCGAGGACCTGGTCGGTCCGCGCGCGCCCGGCCTCAGCAGCGCCGTCGAAATCCTGGGCAAACGCATCCCGCTTTACGACCTGGTGCTGATCGCCATCGGCCCGCTGGTGCTGGGGGCGATGTGGCTGCTGCTGACCAAAACCCGCTGGGGCGCGCTGGTGCGGGCGGCGACGCAGGATCGCGAGATGGTGGGCGCCTTGGGCGTCGACCAGGCCAAGCTTTTCACCTCGGTCTTTTTCGTCGGCTCGGTGCTCGCGGGTCTCGGCGGTGCGCTGCAGATCCCGCGCGAGCCGGCCAATCTTGAGCTCGACCTCGCGCTGATCGCCGATGCTTTCGTCGTTACCGTGGTCGGCGGCCTCGGCAGCATCGGCGGTGCCTTTCTCGCGGCCATTCTGATCGGCGTCGCCAAGGCCTTCTGCATCGGCATCGGCACCGTCCATGTTTTCGGCTTCGAGCTGGTCTTCTCCAAGCTCACGCTAGTCGTCGAATTCGTCATCATGGGCATCGTGCTGGTGGCGCGGCCTTACGGCCTGCTCGGCAAGCCGCCGGCCCTGCAGCGCCTCGCCGGCGACCCGGCGCCGCCGCTGGTGCCGCTTAAGTGGCAGGTCGCGGCTGCGTGGATCGTGTTCTTCCTGCTCGTCCCCGTGGTTGCCGACCGTTACATGACGGTGCTGCTGACCGACATCGCCTGCTTCGCGCTCTTCGCCGTTAGCCTGCATTTCATCATGGGTCCGGCCGGCATGGTGTCGTTCGGCCATGCGGCGTACTTCGGCCTTGGGGCCTATGCGGCGGCCTTGCTCTTCAAGAAGGCCGGCCTGCCGATGGAGGCCGCCCTGCTGTTGGCGCCGTTCTGTGCCGGACTCTTCGCCGTGATCTACGGCTGGTTTTGCGTACGCCTGAGCGGCGTCTACCTCGCCATGCTAACATTGGCTTTCGCACAGATCAGCTGGTCGATCGTCTTCCAGTGGGATTCGCTGACCTCGGGCTCCAACGGCATGGTCGGTATCTGGCCCTCGGCCTGGCTGGCCGACAAGACGGTCTACTACTATGTCACGCTGGCCCTCTGCGGCGCCGGCATCGCGCTGCTGTGGCGCGTGCTGTTCTCGCCCTTCGGCTATGTGCTGCGCGCCGGCCGCGACTCGCCGTTGCGCGCCGAGGCCATCGGCATCGATTTACGCGGGTTCCAGTGGGCGGCCTTCGTATTGGTGGGCACGCTGGCGGGGCTCGCGGGCGCGGTCTTCGCCTTCTCCAAGGGCAGCATCTCGCCCTCGGCCATTTCCATCGGCCAGTCGACCGACGGCCTGATCATGGTGCTGCTGGGTGGCGTCGAGACGCTGACCGGGCCTGTAGTCGGTGCGGCGATCTTCACCTGGCTGCGCGATGAACTTGCCCGGCGCACCGATTTCTGGCGGGCCGTTCTCGGCTTGATGATCCTGGCCATTGTGCTGGTCTTCCCGCAGGGCCTGGTGGGCGGCTTCAAGGCGCTGTTCACGCGCTGGCGCGAGGCGCGGGCATGAGCGCCGAAGTCCTGCAAGTCGAAGGTCTGCGCAAGGCGTTCGGCGGCGTCCAGGCCGTCTCCAACGTCTCCTTCGCCGTCGCCGCCGGCGAGCTGCTGGCGATGATCGGCCCCAATGGCGCCGGCAAGAGCACCTGCTTCAACATGCTGAACGGCCAGCTCGTGCCCGATGGCGGCGTCGTGATGCTGAACGGCCGCAACGTCGTCGGACGCCGACCGCGCGCCGTCTGGCGGCTGGGTGTCGGCCGCACCTTCCAGATCACCGCGACCTTTGCCTCGCTCAGCGTCCGCGAGAACGTGCAGATGGCGCTCTATTCGCATGCCGGCCGGTTGCGCTCGATGTTGTCGCGTTTCGGTTCGGCGATGGCGGCCGAGGCCGATGCGCTGCTGGCGCAGGTCGGCATGCTCGACCAGGCCGGCCGGGTCTGCGGCGTGCTGGCCTATGGCGACCTGAAGCGCGTCGAGCTGGCGATGGCCTTGGCCAACGAGCCGAAGCTGCTGCTGATGGACGAGCCGACCGCCGGCATGGCGCCCAAGGAACGCGTGGCTCTGATGGACCTGACGGCAAGGCTGGCGCGGGCCAAACAGATCGCTGTGCTTTTCACCGAGCACGATATGGACGTGGTCTTCGGCCAGGCCGACCGCATCATCGTGCTTGATCGTGGCCGCGTCATCGCCGCCGGGCTGCCGCAGGACGTGCGCACCAATGCCGATGTCCGCGCGGTCTATCTCGGGGGCACGCACTGATGCTCCCCACCCCGATGTTGGCCGTGAAGGACCTGCACGCCTATTACGGCCGCGCCCATATCCTCGACGGCGTGACGCTGGAAGCCAACGCCGGTGAGGTCGTGGCGTTGCTGGGCCGCAACGGCGCCGGCAAGTCGACCGCCATGAAGGCGATCATGGGCCTGGTGCCACCGGCCAGGGGCGAGGTGTCCTTCGCCGGCCTGCGCATCGACAGGCTGGCGCCCTATCGCATCGCGCGCCTCGGCCTCGGTTACGTGCCGGAAGACCGCCGCGTCTTCACCGAACTCTCGGTGATGGAAAATCTCGAGGTCGGCCGTCAGCCGGCGCGCGACGGCGCCCCGCTGTGGACACACGAAAAGCTCTTCGCGCTGTTTCCCAATCTCGCCGCCATGCGCGAGCGGCCGGGCGAGCGCATGTCGGGTGGCGAGCAGCAGATGCTGACCATCGCCCGCACCCTGATGGGCAATCCCAAATGCGTGCTGCTCGACGAGCCGTCGGAGGGCCTGGCCCCCATCATCGTCGAGCAGATGGCGCATTCCATCAAGGCGCTGAAGGGCGAGGGGCTCTCCGTCATCCTGTCGGAGCAGAACCTGCACTTCTCGCTCGGCGTGGCCGACCGCGCCTACATCATCGAGAAGGGCCGCATCCGCTTCGGCGGTTCGATGGCCGAACTCGCGGCGGATGCGTCGCTTCGTGAACAGTATTTATCGGTTTGAAACATGGCTGAGCGCACCCTGACCGTCGGCATCGATGTCGGCGGCACCTTCACCGACCTGCTGGCCATCGACACGGCGACCGGCGCCGTGCGCCTGGCCAAGGTGCCGACGACTGGCGACAACCAGGCCATCGGTTTCATGGCAGCGCTTGCCCAAGCCAGCGTCGATCCGGCAACGCTGCAGGCCGTGGTCCATGGCACGACGACCACGACCAATGCGCTGCTCGAGCGCAAGATCGCCAAGGTCGGCCTCATCACGACCAAAGGCTTCCGCGACGTACTGGAGCTGGGCCGCCGCACGCGCCCGCAGGCCTATGGCCTGCGTGGCACCTTCAAGCCGCTGATCGACCGTGAATACCGCCTCGAAGTCACGGAGCGCATGGATGCCGACGGCAAGGTCATCACGCCGCTCGACGAGGCGGGCGTGGCCGAAGCGGCGAAGAAGCTGCTGGCGCTGGGCTGCGAGGCCGTCGTTATCCATTTCCTGCACAGCTACATCAATCCGTCGCATGAGCGCCGCGCCGACGAGATCGTGCGCGGGCTGTGGCCCAATCACTACGTCACCGCCGGCCATGCCATCCTGTCGGAATACCGCGAGTACGAGCGCGGCGTGACGGCGGCGGTCAATGCCTCGGTGCAGCCGGTGCTCGACCGCTATCTCACGCGCCTGCGCACTGAACTCTCGGCGGAGGGCTTCGACCGCGACATACTGGTGATGCAGGGCAATGGCGGCACCATCTCGTCGAAGTTGATCGCCGTTTCAGCGGTCAACACCGTGATGTCGGGCCCGGCCTCGGGCGTCATGGCGGCGGCCTATACCGGCCGTGCCTCGGGGTATCCCAACCTCATCACCTACGACATGGGTGGCACCTCGACCGATGTCGGGCTGATCGAGAATGCCGTACCGCAGGTCTCGGGCGAGCTCGAACTCGAATACGCCATGCCCATCCATGTGCCGATGGTCGATGTCCATACCATCGGCGCCGGTGGCGGCTCGATCGCCTCGCTCGATTCTTCCGGCATGATGCGCGTCGGCCCGGAAAGTGCGGGCGCCCGGCCCGGTCCGATTTGTTACGGACGGGGCGGCACCGAACCGACGATCACCGACGCCAATCTCGTGCTGGGCCGGCTCAATCCCGACAAGCTGCTGGGCGTCGATCATCCCGTGACGCTCGACCATGTGCGCGGTCTGATCGAGGAGAAGGTCGGTCGGGCCCTCGGCCTCGATGCCGAAGCGGCCGCCGCTGCCATCCTGCGCATCGCCAACGATCGCATGGCCGGCGCCATTCGCCTGGTCTCGCTGTCGCGCGGCCACGATCCCCGCGACTTCGCGCTCTTCGCCTTTGGCGGTGCGGGGCCGCTGCATTCCTCGGCACTGGCCCGCGAACTCTCGATCCCGACCGTGCTGGTGCCGGCGCGACCCGGCATCACCAATGCGCTGGGCTGTGTCGTGGCCGACCTGCGCCACGACTACGTGCGCACGGTGAACAAGCCCTTGTCGGCGCTCAAGGACGAGGATGTCGCGAAGATCTACGCCGAGCAGGGCGAAGAGGGCGAGGCGACAATCAAGCGTGAAGGCGTGCCCGTGCGCGAGATGCGCCGCGTCTGGTCGGCCGATATGCAGTTTCAGGGGCAGAGCCATATCCTTTCGGTCGGTGTCGAGTCGCCTGGGATTGGCGTCGACGGCCTGCGCAAGGCCTTCGCCATCGCCTACGACCGCCGCTTCGGCATAGAGCTGTCGGAAATCCCGCCGGTGCTGGTCAACCTGCATACCGCCGTGATCGGCGTGCGGCCGGAAATCTCGCTGGCGGTGCTGGGCGCCGGCAAGCGCGAGCCGACGTTGAAGGCCACCCAATTGGGCGAGCGCCGTGTCTGGTTCACCGACGGCTGGCGCCAGACGCCGGTCTATGCCCGCGAGAAGCTGCCGCTCGATGTTTCGTTTTCCGGCCCGGCCATCCTTGAGCAGTTGGATTGCACGACCGTTGTCGAGCCCGGCGATCGGGTCACGCAGGACAAGCTCGGCAATTTGCTGATCACTTTGTCGACTTAAGACAAGCGGCGCTGGCAGTCGAATGAGGTCGCTGCACCGTCAGTACAGCCTTCGCCTGCATCAATGCGGCTTGCATTATCACGCTCGCCATTGACCGTCCGCATACACAGCAGTATATCGACATCGTGCTGGTGGTGGATGCCCCATGCACGTTTCACGTGGTTGCAGGTGCAACCTACATAGGAGAAGAGAATGACTACGCAGAAGCTTACTCTGCTGGCGACTATCGTACGCCGGCTCCCGGACCCGGTTTTCTTTCACAGTCACGGGATCCAACACTGGGTGGGATTTGTTCGAGCAGCTGATCTGGTGCCCGAAATTTCCTTCGGCCCCAACGCTCGGTCCCCCAATATTAAGAAAGCCGTTTATCGTACCGTGGATGACAGCCTCGGTAACGTGGACTGCATCAAAGATACATTCCATCTCAAGAACCTGGGCATCGTGTTCAATGCGAAGTCTGTCCGTTCCGTTCGTGAGGGCAAGCGCAAGATCGGCGATGAAAATGTTGGGTTTGTGGAACTTGATGTTCAACTGCCGGATCCTGAAGTACACGGCATCCTGAACGGCGGACATACCTATACGATCGCGCTGAATGCGATCAAGGGTGGACATGTACCGCCACATCAGCACATTCCATTCTCAATCCGGACTAACGTGCCCAACGATTGGCTCCCTGAGATTGCGGGCGGCCTGAATACCGCTATGCAGGTTCAGGACATGTCCTTAGATGATTTGGCCGGTGCGTTTGAATGGATCAAGGAAGAATTGTCAGGAACTCCGTACTTCGACAAGATCAACTGGTCGGAGAATGACAAGGGTATTTACGATGCGAGAGACATCGTCAGTATGCTCGCCTGCTTGGACATTGAGACATATCCGAACAATCGGCAGTCGAAAGGCGTGCCGATTTCAGCATATGAAAAGAAATCGCTCGTACTTGACGATTTCCGAAAAGATTTCGTCGACAACAAAGGCGCTCGCTTTCGGAAGATCCGCCCGATCTTGAAAGAGGCTCTAGTGCTCTTCGACGTGATTTCTTGTGAGTTCAAGAAAACTCACAATAAGGGCGATGGGAACAAGCGAGGTCGCGCGGGAGCATTAGCGATCTGCGACTACCGCGAACCTCCGAAGAAGCCGTACGAGTTCATATTTGCTGGCAAAAAGGCCGATACGAGGCTCCAGTCTGGCGCGTTGTACCCACTCTTTGGCGCCTTCCGTTGGATGGTTGAAGCCAACCCGACTGACGGCAAATATCGTTGGCGCGGTGGATTTACCAATGTGAAGAAGCGCTGGGAGCAAGCTGGGCCTGACTTGGTGCGTAAGACGGTTGAAAAGGCTCAAGAAACGGGCCTTAACGCCAATGCTATCGGCAAGAGCCGTACGCATTGGGAGAATCTCCATCAGACTGTTGGTTGGTACGATCTTCAAGCCCAAGCCGACGCTGCTGCTTAGGTAGAGAAAATCATTGTCGATAGAGGTGGTCGCATCAGCGACCACCTCGCCGCCTTTGCCGTGATTGATGACAGAGAGCGAATGAAGTCGATCGATGTTGCTTGCAACGCCAATGCCGCCATCGCCGTCCCGACGGTAGTTGGCGACTTCGTCCGGACACAGTTCCGGCTAAAGTGATCGGAAGAGACGCCGCGTCCAGCAAGGGGAGAAAACGAAATGAAGGTGACAGACATCGTCTGCCACATCCTGTCGTGCAAGGTCGACAAGCCCTTCGTGTCGGCGCGCGGCTGGGTCTATGGCACGCGCTCGACCTGCCTGGTCGAAATCTCGACCGACGAGGGCATCACCGGCTGGGGCGAGTGCTATGGGCCTGCCGCCGTCGCCAAGAGCTTCGTCGATACGCAGTTCAAGGCGCGCGTGGTCGGCCGCGATCCCTTCGACGTCGAGGCGATCTGGGAGGACCTCTACAATCGCATCAAGGATTACGGCGCCACCGGCATGGCGATCTCGGCCATCTCCGGCATCGACATCGCGCTGTGGGACATCATGGGCCGCGCCGTCAACAAGCCGGTCCACAAGCTGATCGGCGGCGCCTATCGCACCGAAGTGATTCCCTACGCCACCGGCCTCTACTTCATCGACATGAACCGTCTTGTCGAGGAAGCGGTCGAGGAGGCGCTGGAGTTCAAGAACGACGGCTTCACCGCCATCAAGATGAAGATCGGTCTCGGTGATTTGAAGCTCGACGCCAGGCGCGTCGGCGCCGTGCGCAAGGCGATCGGTCCCGATGTCAAGCTGGCGGTCGATGCCAACCACTGTTTCTCCGTGCCCAATGCCATCAAGCTCGGCCGCATGCTGGAGGAGCACGACATCCTGTGGTTCGAGGAGCCGATCAGCCCCGAGGATCACGACGGCTATGTCGAGGTTACACGCGCGCTCGACATGGCGGTGGCCGGTGGCGAGAACGATTTCACCCGCTGGGGCTTCAAGGATGTGATCGCCCGCAAGGCCATGGACATCGTGCAGCCCGACCTCTGCGCTGCCGGTGGCTTCTCCGAATGCCGCAAGATCGCCACGCTGGCCTCGGCCTTCGGCGTCGAATGCGTGCCGCATGCCTGGGGCTCGGCCATCGGCCTTGCCGCCACGGTGCAGTTCCTCGCCGCCCTTCCCGATCAGCCACCGGCCTTCCGGCCGATGCCGCCGATGCTGGAATTCGAGCAGACGCCCAACCCGTTGCGCGACCATCTCGCCAAGGAGCCGATCGAGCAGAAGAAGGGCATCGTCAAGGTTTCGACCGGCCCCGGTCTCGGCATCGAGATCGATCGCGCCGTGCTCGCGAAATACAAGGTCGCGTGACGTCATGAAGATCGTCGACGTCAAAGCCTATCCGACCAGCTACCGCGTGCCCAAGGAACATCAGGTGTCGCTGGGCATCGGCACCATGACCAAGCGCGATTGCGTGCTGGTCAAGGTGACGACCGAGGATGGCATTGTCGGCTGGGGCGAAAGCCACCACGCCCGCGCACCGGGCAGCATCGGCCATCTCATCAACACGACGCTGAAAGGCTTCGTCGTCGGCATGGATGCCACCGACACGGTCGGCATCTGGGCGAAGATCTACAAGTTCCAGCTCGGCAGCCACGGCATGGGGGCCGCCACCGCCATGGCGATGAGCGGCATCGACCAGGCGCTGTGGGACATCAAGGGCAAGGCCGTGGGCTGGCCGCTCTACAAGCTGCTGGGCGGTTCGAACAAGCCGGTGCCGGCCTATGCCGGCGGCATCTCGCTGGGCTACCAGCCGCCCGACTCCCTGGCGGCCGAAGCCGTTCCGATGGTCGAAGCGGGCTATCGGGCGCTGAAGCTGCGGGTCGGCGACAATGTGAAGGCCGACATCGCCCGCATGACGGCGGTGCGCCGCCGCTTCGGTGACGACATGGTGCTGCTGACCGACGCCAATACCGGCTACACCGTCGAGGACGTGCGCGCGGTCATGCCGGCGATGGATGAGTTGAAGATCGGCTGGCTGGAAGAGCCGTTCCCGGCGCACGACCATCGTTCCTACAAGATGGCCAAGGGCTGGGGCCGCACGCCGCTGGCGGCGGGCGAGAACCATTACACGCGCTTCGAATTCCATCGCGTGATCGAGGACGGCAATATCACCATCCTGCAGCCCGATCTTTCCAAGTCAGGCGGCATCACCGAGGTGCAGCGCATCGCCGCCGCGGCCTCGATGTGGAAGCTGCCGATCCACCCGCACAGCTCGATGACCGGCCTCAACCAGGCTGTCTCGATCGCCTTCATCGCTTCGATCGACAATGGCGGCTATTTCGAAGCCGACCTTTCGGTGGCCAACAAGTTCCGCGACGAGTTGGGCAGCGAGCCCTGGAAGATCGGCACCGACGGCTGCGTGCGGCCGCTCGACAAGCCGGGTATCGGCGTGGAGATCGACGAGAAATTCCTCATCGCCCATCCCGTCATCGAGGGGCCGGGTTACGTCTGAGCGACCAGGTCGCTCGCCTTCTCGGCGATCATGTTGGTCGCGGCATAGGTGTTGCCGGAGACCATGGTCGGCATGCACGAGGCATCGGCCACGCGCAGGCCGGTGAGGCCGATGACGCGCATGCTCAGCGGATCGACCACCGCCATCGGATCGGTGCCGAGCTTGCAGCTTCCCACGGGGTGATAGGTCGTCGAGCCGGTGGCGCGGGCATAGGCCATCCACTGCTCGTCGGTCTGCACGCCGGCGCCAGGTACATTCTCCTCGATGACGTAGTCGCGCAGCGGCGGCGTCTGCAGGAGTTTGCGCAGGTATTTCATCGCCGCCAGCAGCGCGTCGCGGTCGTGCTGGACCGCGAGGTAATTAGGCTGGATCTCGGGCTTGGCTTCGGGATCGGCCGACAGCGCCGTCACGTGGCCCGTGCTCTCGGGACGCAACTGCGAGCAACCCAGCGTCATGCCGGGCACGCGGTCGAGCTCCGCCGTGCCGTAGCTGCCCGGCGCATAGGATGCCGGCGCGAAATAGAGCTGCATGTCGGGCGATTCGAGTCCCGGGCGCGTCTTGAAGTAGCCGCCGGCATGGCTGGGGCTGCTCGACAGCAGGCCCTTGCGGGTGAGGGCATAGCGGATGACCTCTCCGACCAGCGCCAGGCCGCGGCTGCGCTCGTTGAGCGACCCCGAGCCCTTCACCAGCGCCGAAACGCGCGTGGCGTAGTGGTCGCGCAGGTTGCGGCCAACGCCCGGCAGGGCGTGTTTGACCGGCACGCCTATCGCGGCGAGGTCGTCGGTGTTGCCGATGCCGGAGAGCTGCAGGATCTGCGGCGTGTTGATGGCGCCACCGCTCAGGATGACGTCGCGCCGCGCCTTGATCGATACCGAGCGGCCGTCCTGCCGGTAGGTGATGCCGGTGGCGCGCTTGCCCTCGAGATCGACGCGCTCGACCAGGGCGCGCGTGACGACCTTCAGATTGGCGCGGCCGAGGACGGGGCGCAGATAGGCATCGACGGGGCTCCAGCGCCGGCCGCCGCGCATCATCTGCTGATAGAGTGTCGTGCCTTCCTGGTCGCCGCCATTGTAGTCGGGCGAGCGCTTGAGACCGAGCGCTTCGTTGGCCCCCATGAAGGCATCGCAAAGCGGATGCGGATCGATCTGGTCCTGGATGTGCAGCGGGCCGGAGCGGCCGCGCACGTCGTCCTTGCCGCCGGCGCGCGTCTCGGCGCGCTTGAAATAGGGCAGCACGTCGCTCCACGACCAGCCGCGGCAGCCGAGCTGCGCCCAGGTGTCGTAATCGGCCGACTGGCCACGCACATAGAGATGGCCGTTGATCGAGCCCGAGCCGCCCAGCACTTTTCCGCGCGGGAATTTGATCCTGCGTCCGTCGATATGCGGGCCGGGCGCGGTCTCGTAGCCCCAGTTGAGCTTGTCGTTGTAGACGGTCTTGTTGAAGCCCGCCGGCACCTTGATCCAGATATGGTTGTCGTTGCCGCCGGCCTCGATCACCGCCACGGTGTTCTTGCCGCTCTCCGACAGGCGATTGGCCAGCACGCAGCCGGCCGCGCCCGCACCCACGATCACGTAATCGAATTCTTCCATTTCTGTTTCCTCCTAAGCGGCGACGACCAAGGTTGAGGCCAGTTGCCGTACCGACTTCACCATGGCCATGGCGACCAGCTTGCCGGTCTTGCGGTTCTCCTCGCTGACGGCGACGTCTTCCTTGAACGTGAAGCTGCCGAAGGCGCCATGAGCCTCCAGCTCGACGATATGCGTCGTGATGGTGGGATCGGCCACGATCACCACGCGTGTTTTGTCCAAGCCGATACCCGCCAGCGCGGCGGCGGCCGAAATATTGACGTTCTGCGGATAGAGTTTCGCACCCTCGCGCACCGGGCCGTCGAAGACGACATGTGGTGCGGTGAGTGCATCGAGGTCGACCAGTGTTTCGGCAATCGTGCCCTTCCAGGCCGAGGGATCCTTGCGCACCGTAACGGTGACGCTGTCGAGGCCGCCCACCGCCGCGCCGCTCAGGATATCGAGCGCGCCAATGCCGGCGGAGGGCAGGATCAGGCGCCTGCCATTGGCCTTGGCGGCGGCGAGCAGGCGATCGAACAGCGCTGAATCGGTGAAGGCGCCGACCGAGGTCACGAGAAAATCGGCACCGCCTTCCAGCACGCGCTGGCCATGAACCCGGACCGCCTCGTGGCCGGCGCATTCGGCGACGGCGTCGAACCTGTGGGCGAAGAAGCGGTCGGGCTCGTGGGTCAGCAGGCCTGCCGGACGAGGCTTGCGCACCAGCACCGCGACCAGCTCGATATTCTCCAGGTGTCCAGCGTCTTTGGCTGCCTCGACATGCTTGCCGATGGCGCCATAGCCGATCAGGCCCAGTCGGACCCTGGGTCTCACGACAGCTTCTGCTCCACCCAGCGCGCCGAGGCGATCAGCGCGTCGTCGTTGCCGCGCTTGCCGACGAGCTGCACCGCGAGCGGCAGGCCGAAGGGGCCGGTGCCGTAGGGCAAGGTGATGCAGGGCGAGCCGAGGAAGGTCCAGTAGCGGTTGAAGATCGGATCGCCGGTCGAGCCAAGGCCGGCCGGCGCCTCGCCGCGCGCCGCGGGCACGAGCAGGCAATCGAACTTGTCCCAGGCGTCCTTGAGCTCGCCCAGCGCGCGGCGCTTGCGCTTCAGGGCGTCGGCGAACTGCTTGCCGCTCACCTTGTCGCCGATCGCCAGCGAGGCCGTGAGCGAGGGCGACAGCAGATGCGGGAAGCGCTCGCGCTCCGGTCCGTAATGGCGCGTGGCTTCCTTGGTCATGACGCGGTTATGCGCCTCGATCAGCCCGCCCCAGCTCTCCGGCATGACCCATTCGCGCACCTTGGCACCGGCGGCGCGCAGCGCGCGCACGGCGGTCTCGATGCTCTTGCGGGTCTGCGGATCGGCCATGTCCCACCATTCGGTGCGGCAGAAACCGATGCGTGGCGGCTCTTTCGGCGGATCGGCGGCGGCATGGCCATAGGCGGCACGGATCAACGCCAGGTCGTTGGCCTCGCGGGTGAAGAAGCCCAGCGTGTCGAGCGACTTCGAATAGGTCTTCACGCCCGTGAGATCGGCCCAGCCATAGGTGCCCTTGTAGGCAACGACACCGTTGAAGGCGCCCGGCCGGATCACCGAACCCGAGGTCTGCGTACCGTAGCCGACCGGCGCCATGAAATCGGCGACCGCCGCGGCCGAGCCCGAGGACGAGCCGGCCGGCGTATGGCGGAGATTGTGCGGGTTATGCGTCTTGCCGGCATGGGCGCCGGCGAATTCCGTCGTCACCGACTTGCCGAGCACGATGGCGCCGGCCTTCACGAGCTGCGTGACGCAGGCCGCATCCTTGCCCGCGACATGGTCGCGGTAGATCGGCGAGCCGCAGGTGGTGGGCATGGTCCTGGTCGAGATGATGTCCTTTACCGCGAGCGGGATGCCATGCAGCGGGCCCACGGGCCTAGCCCGCTTATCGAGCATTTCGGCGCGCTTCAACGCGCCTTCGGGATCGAGCGCCTCCCAGGCATGGACCTGGCCTTCGCGCTTCTCGATGCGGGCGAGGCAGGCCTCGACCAGGTCGACGGCCTTCAGCCGCTTGTCGGCCATGCGGCGAACGGCTTCGCTGGCGGAGAGGGTGTTCGGCGACTTGGCCATCTCGTTCTCCTCAGTTGCACTTCTGCAGGGCGGGCGTCTCGTTGCCCGTCGATGTAAAGCGGCCGTTGACCACGGCGGTGGCGCCGTCCTTCACGCGGGCCGACAGCGACCGGATGGTCTTGTTGGGCAGCTTGGTGAGCGTCAGCAGGCGGGTCTGGCCGCCTTTGGGACTGTAGAAGGTCAGTTCCAGCGTGCCGTTCTTGGCGATATTGGCGCCGGTGATGTCGAGCTTCTCGTTCTGGATGGCATTGCCGAAATCGGCCTCGCGGATGGCGCGGCCGTCGGCGCCGACGAAATAGCGCAGGCGCGACCACTGCTGGCCCACGGGTCGGGCGCAGTCGACGGCCCAGGTGCCTGTCAGGCCCCAGGCGTTGAGGATGCGCACGACCTCGGCCGGCGCGGTCTGCGCCGAGGCGGCACCGGCGGCCAGCAACAGGCCCCCCGATACCGCGACTCCGGCCATTCTATGCAACGACTTGATCAACGCGTTATTTCCCCGCCCCATAGCGGGACCCATGATGGCGGACCGCAGGACAGAAGGGTAGTCCATGCTTGGGCGCTACCGTGCCTAAGGCCGGGTAGGGGCGGCCGATTTCCCCGCCAAACCGATCCTTCTGGTGGTGCTGGCGGCCGGTCGTCAGGGTGGCCAACATCCGGATTGAGTAAAGGGGGGAGAGCCGATGTCAGAGCCGGTTGGATCTGAAAGCGTGATGTTCCACGACGGCAATCGCCGCCTGCAGGACGCGTTCGACAGTCGCCGCATCGCCGACCGTCTCGAGGAGAAGCTGACGCATGCGAGCTTCTCCGATTCCGACCGGGCCTTCATCGAAGGCGCGGCGTTCTTCTTCCTGGCGACCGCCGACGACCGTGGCCGCGCGGATTGCTCGTTCAAGGGCGGCAATCCCGGCTTTGTCCGCGCCATCGCGCCGGGCGAGCTGGCGTTTCCCGATTACGACGGCAACGGCATGTTCAAGAGCCTGGGCAATATCCTCGTCAATCCCGAGGTCGGAGTGCTGTTCATCGACATGGGCGCCAAGCCGCGCCGCCTCAGGGTCAACGGCGAGGCCAGCGTCAGCCGCGACGATCCGCTGATGCAGCGCTTCGCCGGCGCGCAGCTTCTGGTCCGTGTCAAAGTGCGGGCGATCTTTCCCAATTGCCCGCGCTACATCGTGACGCCCGGTGCCGACGAGCCGTCGCAATATTCCCCGCGCCCCGGCTACGCGCCACCGGAACCGGCCTGGAAGGGCTTCGACGATTTCAGGGACTACGTCCATCCACGCCAGAAGACGCCCGACGGCGACTAGCCCCCGGGCGCGGCGTCGATCAGCTTCTTCAGGAATTCGGCGAGCTTGCTGGCGACATAGGGCTTGGGGAAGGCATGGACCCCGGGCAGCAGCGGCTCGTTGCCGGCCGCCCCCGAGCAGCGCACGACGGGCGTGCCGGGACGCCGGGCGAGGGCGGCCTCGATGACCTTCTGGCCGGACATGTCGGGCAGGACCATGTCGACCACGATGACGTCGATGCGGCCGCTGCCCTCGAGGGCAGCGAGCGCCTTGGCGCCGGTGCCGGCCTCGGTACAGTCCATGTCGAAATCGGACAGGGTGTCGACAAGGGCCATGCGAATCAGGAACTCGTCCTCGACCAGCAGGACGCAGGGCTTTCCGCTCATTTCCTTGCTACCGGTTCCTTATTTGCGCGCAGCCATTCCTTTAACGCGTTCGCGCAGAGTCTGAAACAGGACATAGAGGCCGGGGATGACGAAAATTCCGAGGAACGAGGCGGCGATCATGCCGCCGAACACCGCCGTGCCGACCGCACGCTGCGTGGCGGCACCGGCGCCCGAGGCAATCACCAGTGGCACCAGCCCGCAAATGAAGGCGAAGGAGGTCATCATGACCGCGCGGAAGCGCAGGCCGGCGGCTTCGGTCGCGGCCGTCACGATGTCCTTGCCCTGGCTGCGCGCCTCCATGGCGAATTCGATGATCAGGATGGCGTTCTTGGCCGCCAGCGCGATCAGCACGACGATGCCGATCTGGGCATAGAGGTTGTTGTCGAGCCCGCTCAACAGCAGCGCCGTCATGGCGCCGAACAGGCCGACCGAGACCGAGAGGAGCGCCGCCAGCGGAATGGTCGAGCTTTCGTAGAGTGCGACCAGGAACAGGTACGCGAAAAGCATCGCCAGGCCGAGGATGAAGGCCGTTTGGCCAGAGGCCGATTTCTCCTGCAGCGCCGTGCCCGTCCATTCGAAGGAATAGCCCGGTGGCAGGGTTGTCCGCGCGACCTCCTCCATGGCCGCGAGCGCCTGGCCGGATGAATAGCCCGGCGCCGGTCCGCCGTTCAGCGTCACCGAGCGCAGGTTGTTGTAGCGGATGATCGACGAGGGCGCGGTCACCAGCTCGATGTCGGCCACGGCCTGCAATGGCACGAGATCGCCTGCCGCCGTACGCAGCTGCACGCGGAAGACATCGTCGATCGATTTGCGGTCGGGCGCATCGGCCTGGACCTTCACCTGCCAGGTGCGGCCGAACAGGTTGAAGTCGTTGGCATAGGTGCCGCCCATTGCCGTCTGCAAAGCGCCGAAGACGCTGCTGACTGAAATGCCCAATGCCTGGGCGCGCTCGCGGTCGAGCTTGAGGAAAACCTGGGGCGTGGCCGCGCTGTAGGTCGAGAACACGCCGGCCAGTTCGGGCCGGCTATGCGCTGCCGCCATGATACCGCGCGCCACGGCGGCGATGTCGACGGGATCGGCGCCGGCCAGGCTCTGCAGCTGGAATTCGAAACCCGAGGCGTTGCCGAGGCCCGAGATCGGCGGCAGGTTGAAAGCGAAGGCGCTGGCCGCCGGAATCTGGCTGAAGCCGAGATTGGCCTCCTCCAGGGCAGTGAAGACCGAGAGCCTGGGGTCCTTGCGTTCCTCGAAGGGCTTGAGCGTCATCACCAGCATGGCGCGGTTAGGCAGCGAGATGCCGTCGAGCAGGCTGTAGCCCGCCACGCTCAGGACCGAACGCACGGCGGGGCGGCCGGCGACGACCGCCTCCATCTGTTCGACCGCCGCCTGGGTGCGATTGACGGAGGAGGCGTCGGGCAGCTGGACCTCGCCGAAGAAGGCGCCCTGGTCCTCGTTGGGCAGGAAGCCGCTCGGCACGAGCTTGTAGAGGCCGCCGGTCGCAACCACGAAACCGAGGACCAGCAGCCCGCTGATGAAGCCGCGCCGGGCAAGTGGCGTGACCACCTTCACATAGCCGTCGCGAGTCTTGTCGATGCCGCCCTGAAGTTTGGCCATCAGACCCGTCGGCTTCTTCTTGTGGCGCAGGATCAGCGAGCAGAGCGCAGGCGAGAGCGTCAGCGCATTGATCGCCGAGATCACCATCGAGACGGCCACGGCCACGGCGAACTGCTTGTAGAGCTCGCCGGTGATACCGGGAATGAACATGGTCGGCACGAACACCGACAGCAGCACCAGCGTGATGGCAATGATGGGCCCGGTGACCTGGCCCATGGCCTTTTCGGTGGCCTCGGCCGGCGTGAGATCGGGTTCGTGCTCGAGGATATGTTCGACCGCCTCGACCACGACGATGGCATCGTCGACGACGATACCGATGGCCAGCACCAGCGCCAGCAGCGAGATGGTATTGGCCGAAAAGCCCAGCGCCAGCATGACGGCGAAAGTGCCGACCAGCGCCACCGGCACGGCGATGATGGGAATCAGCGTGGCGCGCAGGTTGCCCAGGAACACGAAGACGACGATGCCGACCAAGACGAAGGCTTCGATCAGCGTATGAATCACGCTCTCGATGGTCGCCGAGACGAAAATGGTCGTGTCGTACATGACGTCGTAGAACACGTCGTCGGGCAGGCGCGATTCCAACTCCTTCAGCGCCTTGCGCACGCCCCGCGCCGTGGCCAAAGCATTGGCACCGGGCGACTGGTAGATGCCGATGGCAGCAGCCGGCTTGCCGTTGTAGCGCGAGGTTGCGTCTTCCGATTTCGCCGAGAGTTCGACGCGGGCGATGTCCTTGATGCGCACCAGCGAGCCGTCCGACTTGGCGCGTACGACGATGTTCTCGAACTCGGGTATCGACGTCAGGCGACCCTGGGCGGTGATGTTGAGCTGGAATTCGACATCGGCAGTCAGCGGCGCCGCGCCGACGCGGCCGACAGCGGCCTGGACGTTCTGAGCCTGCACCGCCTTGACCACATCGTCGGCCACGATGTCGAGGCTCGACATGCGGTCGAGCGACAGCCAGACGCGCATGGCGTAGTCGAGCGGTCCGAAGAGGTTGGCATCGCCGACACCGGGCACGCGCTTCAGGGTGTCGAGCACGGTGATGGTGGCGACATTCGACAGGAACAGCGCGTCGCGTGTGCCTTTGGGCGAGAACACGGTGACGACCTGCAGCATCGACGACGACTGCTTCTTCACCGTGACGCCGTTCTTCTGCACTTCGGCGGGCAGGCTGGCGAGCGCCTGGTTCACGCGGTTGGTGACGTTGACGGTATTGAGATCGGGATTGGAGCCGACCTCGAAGCTGGCCGAGAGGCTGTAGGTACCGTCGCCGGCCGAGGTCGACTTCATGTAGAGCATGCGCTCGACGCCGTTGACCTGGGCCTCGATGACCTGCGCCACGCTCTGCTCGACGCCCTGCGCCGAGGCGCCGGGATAGAGCGTCGAGACCTTGACCTGCGGCGGCACGATGTCGGGGAATTGCGCCACCGGCAGCGCCTGCATGGCGATGACGCCGGCAATCGAGATGACGGTGGAGATGACGAAGGCCAGCCGCGGCCGGCGGATGAAGACCGATGAAATACCCATCGGACTAGCGCGCCGGCTTTGAGCTGGAAGAGGGGGTAGCGATGGCCGCGGGCGCCGGTGCGGGCGCCACCACCATGCCCGGCCGCACGCGCTGCTGGCCCTGCACGATGACTTTGTCGCCAGCCTTCAGGCCCTCTTCGATCGGCACGACACCGTCGCGGCCGACACCGGCACGGATTCGGCGCTGCTCGACCTTGTTGCCCTCGCCGACGACGAAGACATACGCGCCGCTCTGGTCGATGGCGAGTGCTGCTTGCGAGATCGCCAGTACCTGCGGCGCCTTCTCCTGTTCCAGCACGATGCGCACGGTCTGGCCGTCGGTCAGCATCTTCTTCGCATTGGGAAATGTGGCGCGCACGGTCTGGCCGTCGGTCTTGGAATCGACCTGCACATCGATGAAGTCGAGCTTGCCGGGCTCGTCATAGAGCGAGCCGTCGGCCAGACGCACGCGTACGGTGAAGGACGGCTCGGCGGAAGCGCCGGCGCCCCGGCGGGCGTCGAGCAGCTCGCGCTGGGTCACGGCAAAGAGCACGCGCATCGGCTGCTCGCTGACGATGGTGACGAGCACGCCGCTGGTGGTGTCGACCAGGTTGCCCGGCGAGACCAGCGCGCGGCCGGCGCGGCCGGAAATTGGCGAGGTGATCGTCGTGTAGGAGAGCTTGATCTCGGCATCCCGCAGCGCCGCCACGGCTTCTGCGAGGGCGGCCTTGGCCTGCAGCTGCTCGGCGGTGCGCTGGTCGAGGGTGACCTGCGTGCCGGCATTCGTGCGGATCAGCTCCTGGGCGCGCTTGAGCTGGTTGTCGGCATTGGTCAGCGCCGCCGTCGCCGAATCGCGCTGCGCCTTGCGCTGCGCCACCGTGGCTTCGTAGGTGTCGGGCTCGATGGTGAAGAGGAGCTGGCCTTCCTTGATCGGGTCGCCGTCGGCGAACTTGCGCGATCCGAGGTAGCCCTGCACGCGGGCGCGGATCTCGACCTTGTCGGTGGCCTGCACGCGGCCGATGTACTCATGCTGCGGCGCCAGCGTCCTCATCTCGGCGGCCTGGACCAGCACCGCTGGCGGCGGGGCGCCGGGCGGCTGCTGGGCGAAGGCGGCACCGCTGCAGCCGGTCCATGTGAAAAGCGCGGCCAGGGCCGCTGCATAATGCGTCTTCATGTGTGACCGCCCCGCTCGTTTTGCGTGCTTAATCTAGCGCAAAACCACGGCACGCGGACAGTGCCCGAAAATCAGATACTCAAATCGAGCAGGTTGTAGTCGCGCAGGCCGGCCTTGGCGGCGTCGTCCCAGGTATAGGTTTCGCCGGCGTCGGCATGCGGTTTGTAGTCATAGGGCGTCTCGTCGGGGAAGCGCTTGCGGCGTGCGTCGATGCCATAGCCGATCAGGCGCGCCCGCTCACGGATGCGCGCGTCGTCGTAGGTGGCGACAGCGTTGTGGATGCCGCCGCTCTTCACGCCCAGCACCGACTTCCGCCGGTGGAAGCCGAAATTCACGGTAACGCGCCAGTCCTTGCTGGTATTGGCGAAGGAGCCATGCAGCGCCTGGCGGTTGGTCATGGCGACATCGCCCGGCTTGCAGATCATCGGCACGGCATCGGGCAGACGCTCGGTGCCGGCATCGGCGGCGGCCCGGGAGATGTCGATCTTGCCGCGTTTGTGCGAGCCCGGCACGACCCAGACTCCGTTGGCGGCGGTGCATCCGTAGAGCTGGCCCATGAAGTTGAAGCCATGGATG
>JBBRFD010000066.1:0-22228 GCA_038224985.1 Reyranellales bacterium | reverse complement strand
ATGACCCAGGGCAACAGCACGGGCGAGCGCGCCCATGGGCGAGACATCGACGGCCACCAGGTGATCGTAGACCGCCACGATGCGCCGCCAGTCGGTCTCGCCGCTGCTGCGCGCCAGGGCATGCAGCGAGGCGATCTCGGCACGCAGGTGCCAGACAGTGAGTTCGTCGCCGGCCGCCGAGCGCGCGAGATGATCGAAGCCGAGCGCGATCAGGCCGGCATCCCATTGCTCGCGCGGCTGGTCCTCGAGCAACTGCGCCACGCCGTCGGGCCCGACACGCGTCGCCAGCCGCGCCGCCGTCAGCGCCAGCAATGCCGCCAGCGCGTCGCTCGCCGGCCCGCGTGTCATCGGATGCGCCGCCAGTGCGCGCGCCAAGCGTACCGCTTCGACGCAGAATTCGGGCTGCACCAGCACATCGCCCGACGACGCCGAATAACCTTCGTTGAACATGAGGTAGAGCGCCGTGCGCACCGACTCGGCGCGCTCCGCCAAGGCCTCGGGCGGCGGCGCTTCGATCACAACATCGGCGGCTTCGAGTTGACGGCGTGCCCGCACGAGTCGTTGCGCTATGGTCGTGGGCTCGCTCAGCAGACCCGAAGCGATCTGCGGCACGGTGAGACCGCAGACGGTCTTCAACGCAAAGGTCACGCGCAGGTCGACCGACAGGCTCGAATGGCAGACCGCGAAGAGCAGCGCGAGCTCGTCGTCGTTCAACTCGCGGTCGAAGCGGCCTTCACTCCCAGACGATGGTGGCGCCAGCGGCACCAACTCTTCGGTGACCAGCAGGCCGCGCGCCTCGTTTCGCAACAGATCGAGAGCTCGGTTGCGGGCAACGGTGGCGAGCCACGCCTCAGGCTTGTCGGGTGCGCCCTTGAAGGGCCAGGATGACAACGCCTGCAAGAGCGCATGCTGCACGGCATCCTCGGCGACATCGATGCGGCCGGCGCCCAGCCGCCTCGCCAAAGCAGCGACGAGGCGGCTGGCCGAATCGCGCGCCAGCGAACCGACGAGGGCGTGAACCTGTTCGCTCAGGGCAAGCTCGCTCAGGGCAAGCTCAGCCGGCCTTGGCGTCGGCGGCCGTCATGCTGTCGACCGGACGGAGTTCGATCCAGTTGGTGCCATTCCACAGATGCGGACAATCCTTGGCGATCGCCTCGGCTTCGGCATCGTCCTTGGCCTCGATGGTGAAATAGCCGCCGACCACGTCCTTGGCCTCGGCATAGGGCCCGTCGCTGGCGACCGGCTTGCCGTCCTTGACGTTGATGTGGCGGACGCGGCCCGCGGCCAGCTTCTCGCCGCCGACGATCTTGCCCTCCTGGCGCAGCTTGTCGGACCAGGTGTAGTAGCGGCGAACCACTTCCATCATCTTCTCGCGCGGCAGATCCGCCATGTTGGCGGGGCCCTGGTGCAGCAACAGCATGTATTGAGCCATATCGATCTCCCTGGGTTGCGACGGCGTGTTCCGTCACCTCATAGACGTTCGAGGCGGCCCGGAATCGACATCACTTCTTCAAGGCGTCCGGATTGATGACATTGATCGGCTTGCCGTCGAGCCAGGCCTCCATATTGGCGACCGTGCCTTCATGGAAACTGCGATAGCTGTCCTCGACGACATAGCCGAGATGCGGCACCAGCGTGACATTGTCGAGCCTGGTCAGGGGATGGCCGGCCGGCAGCGGTTCGCGGTCGTACACGTCGAGGCCGACATGGGCGATGGTGCCGGCCTCGAGTGCCTCGATCATCGCCGCCTCGTCGACGATCGGCCCGCGCGAGGTGTTGATCAGCATCGCGGTCTTTTTCATCCGGGCGAAGTCGGCCGCGCCGATCAGGCCGCGCGTGCGCTCCGACAGCACCAGATGGATCGACATGAAATCCGAGGTCGCCAGCAGCTCGTCCTTGGTCACGAGCTTGGCGCCGCCCTGCGCCGCCTTCTCGACCGTGAGATTCTGGCTCCACGCCACGACGTCCATGCCGAAGGCCCGGGCGTAGCCGGCGACGCGGCTGCCGAGCTTGCCGAGACCGATGACGCCCAGCCGCTTGCCTTCGAGGACCTGCATGCCCTTGACGCCATCGTGCCAGCCGCCCGCCCGGATCACGCGCTCGGCCTTGGCGAGGTCGCGGGCGCAGGACATCAGCAGCGCCCAGCACAATTCGGCCGTCGGCGCGTTGGAACCACCGCTCGGCGTATTGCTTATCGGAATGCCGCGCTCGGTCGCCGCCTTGTCGTCGAGGCTGGTGGCGCGCGCCCCGGTCAGCACCATGAACTTGAGATTGGGCAGGCGCTCGATCAGGGCCCGCGGGAAGGCCGTTCGCTCGCGCAGCAACTGCACGACCTCGAAGGGCGCCAGCTTGGCTGCGGCGTCATCGACCGAGGCAAAAGGCTCGGTGAACACGGTGATCTCGACCCCGCGCTTCTTCAGCCGGTCGTAGTCCGCCGAGCGCAGGGCCACCTTCTGGTAATCGTCGAGCAAAGCGAACTTGATGGTTTGCGGCATGGCGGTTCCCGTATGATGATAGGCGGCGGAGAATGGTGAAAATAATGCGCGGACGATGGAGGCGGCCATGATGGCGGTCAAGCAACTGCACCCCCTGTTCTTCGGCGAGATTTCCGGCATCGACCTGGCGGCGCCGCTGCAGCCGGCCGACCACAAGGCGATCGCCGACGCCATCGACCGATACGCCGTCGTGGTCTTCCACGATCAAAAACTGACCGACGATCAGCAGATAGCCTTCGCCCGCCATTTCGGGCCCATTCACGCCTCGGCCCAGCGCGCGCGCCATCACGGCATCAAGCATCGCCTCGAGGGTGACGAGATCGCCGACATCTCCAATCTCGACGGCGATGGCACGGTGATGGACGTCAACCATCGCCGCCGGCTCGACTGGCTGGCCAACCGTCTGTGGCACACCGACGCCTCGTTCCGCGCCGTCCCGGGCGCGCTGTCGATGCTCTATGCCCATGTCGTACCGGACGACGGCGGCGACACCGAATTCGCCGATATGCGCGCGGCCTACGATGCCCTGCCCGCGACCAAAAAGAAGGAACTGGACGGCCTGGTCGCCGAGCATTCGATCTGGCATTCGCGTGGCCAACTGAACGTCACCAAATACAGCGAAGCGGAACTGGCGAGCCTGCCGCCGGTGCCGCAACGTCTGGTGCGCACCCATCCCGGCTCGCATCGCAAGTCGCTGTATCTGGCGGCGCATGCCTCGCACATCCTCGGCATGCCGATCCCCGATGGCCGCCTGATCCTGATGGACCTGACCGAACACGCCACGCAGCGCCCGTTCGTCCACGCTCACACGTGGAAGCAGGGCGACCTGGTGATCTGGGACAATCGCTGCACCATGCACCGCGCCCGGCCCTTCGACACCACCAAGGTACGCGACCTGCGCCGCGTCACCACGCGCGACGTCGCCTCGACGCTCGAACAGGCCGCCTGACGGCAGGCGCCCGAAAACCGGTATCACGCATCGCCGTGGCATTGTCCGCGTCGAGCGGCTGCATGATCGTGCGGCCGGCGAGCACCTCCCTGCAGGCCGCCTGTTCGCTCGCATCGGTCAGCGCGCGATCAGTCGCCTTCTGGCCCGTCGAACGCCAAACGCAGGATTTGCGCCAGGTCGGTTTTACGGAACGGCTTGCTCAGCAGCATCACACCGGCGTCAAGCTGGCCGTGATGCACGATCGATGTTTCTGTATAGCCCGACATGAATATCACTTCCGCCGCAGGCCACCGGCGTGTCACGACGTCGGCCAAGCCCCTGCCGTTAAGCGCACCGGGCATCACGACATCCGTCAGCAATAAATCGAAAGGCCGGGTCGCCGATTCGAAAGCGGCGAGTCCGCTCGCGCCGTCGCTCGCGGCGGCGACTTCGTAACCCAGGCTTTCCAGGTGAGCTACAACACTGGCGCGGACCTGTGGTTCGTCCTCGACGATGAGCACCCGCTCTTTTCCGCGCGGCATCGGTGCGGACCGGCGCACCGCCGCCTGTTCCGGCGTGCCCTCCGTGCGTGGCAGATAGAGACTGAACGTCGTGCCGTGCCCAACCTCGCTATAAACGCGGGTGTGACCGTTCGACTGCTTAATGAACCCGTAGACCATGCTGAGGCCGAGGCCGGTGCCCTTGCCGACTCCCTTGGTGGTGAAGAACGGCTCGAAGACTTTCGCGACCGTCTCCGGCGGCATGCCGCTGCCGTTGTCAGTGACGGCGAGCAGCACATAGTCGCCCGCCGCAACGTCGGGCGCCGCGCCGCCATTATTCTCGTCGAACGATACATTGCGTGTTTCGATCAGGATCTTGCCGCCGTCCGGCATCGCGTCTCGTGCGTTGACGGCCAAGTTGACCAACGCGGTTTCGAGCTGGGTGCGGTCGATGTGCACAGTCCAGAGTCGCGCAGCCAGCACCGAATTGATCTCGATATGTTCGCCAAGCGCGCGTCGCAGCATTTTACCGGTGCCGCTCACCAGATCGTTCAGGTCCGTATGTTTCGGATTCAGCGGTTGCTTGCGCGAGAAGGCCAGCAACTGGCGGGTCGGTTCGGCCGCACGAAGGACCGCTTGGGTAATCTCGCCCATACGCTCCGGCAGTCTCTTGATGTCGACTTCGTCTTCGTCCTGGAGCGCATCGGCATTGGCCAATATCACAGTCAGGATGTTGTTGAAGTCGTGCGCGATGCCCCCGGTGAGCTGGCCGACCGCTTCCATCTTCTGCGCCTGGCGCAGCTGTTCCTCGGCGGCCGACCGGGCCTTCTCGTTGCTGAGACGCGCACTTACGTCCTGGGCCGTTGCCAGGAAGGCGGCGCGGCCGCCGAAATCGAAGGGCCGCAGGATCATCTCGACATCGAAGGACGTGCCGTCCTTGCGGCGATGACGAAAGCCGGTGATCGTGCGCAGCTCGTTGAGGTCGAAGTCGGCCGGGATCGACCTGATCCGGGACAGTTCCTCGGGCGGATAGATGTCGTTGGTGTGCATGGCCAGCATCTCGTCGCGCGACCAGCCATATTGCTTCACCGCGGCATTGCTGACGGCGAGGAAGCGGCCGGTGGCGCGATCGACCGCCACCAGGGCATAGGGATTGGCGTCGAACAGCAGGCGGTAGCGATCTTGGGTCGCCAGCAGCTCTGCTTCACGCTGCTTGCTCTCGGTGATGTCCACCCGCACCACGACCCGGCCACCCTCCGGCATATCCCTGACGAAGAAGCGGCCGGACTCGCCGCTGGGTCGCGTCAGGTCATAGCTGCCGACTTGGGAGAGGCTGGCGATCCGCTTCGCCGTCCAGCCGTCCCAGTCCTGGTCGGGGTGCAAGGCGCGCTTTTCTGCGAGATTCTTTGCCAGGAGCTGGGGCTCAGTCTGACCGATCGAAGCATCGTTCCAGCCCTGCGACAGCCGCGCGGCGTGGTTGACGAGGAGCAAGCGTCCCTCGCGGTCGTATTCCATGAACTCGACCGGAATGGCATCGATTGTGGCGAGCAGTCGGGCCTTGATGACGCCGTTGGCGGCATGGCGATTGGCCAGCAGGAGGCAGAGCAGACTCACCATCAGGGACCCCGCCACGGCCGCAAGCACAATAGTGCGCCGGGCCTTGTAGCTGTGGCGGTCTACTGTCGCTTGATGGAGGGTAGCGGCGACCTGGATCGGCCATCCCTGGATATGTTGTGACCATGACAGTTTGGGAAGATCCGAGCGCCCGGATGCCCCGCTTTCCGGCCAGCTGAGCCAAGCCTTGCCGTCCTCTCCGATCCAGTCGATGTGGTCGTCGGGGCGAAGGCCGATGTCGGCCCAGATGCGTTCGAGCGCACCGATGTCAATGAAGGCTACGAGCACTCCCATGCGCTGGCCGTGGATGTCGTCAACGGCGTGCGACACAGGAATGAGCCTCAGGCCCGTTCGCCGGCCACGTATTGGGAGGCCGATACGGCTGTCGGTTCGCGTGGTGTCAAGATGGGCGCGAAAGTATTCGCGGTCGGACCGATTGGTCATCCCCGGCAGATCGCCGGGTCGCATACTGCTGACGACGACCCGCCCTTCGGCATCGATAAAGATCAGATCGCGTAGCAGGTGGAGTGATACGCGTCCTTTATCAGCGAGCTCCGTAAGTCTTTGCGGCGTGTTGACTTCTCGTATTTCGTCCTCGGCATGACGCATGGTTTGCTCGATGCCGACCATCATGGTTCCAAACTGGTAGGCGATGGCCTTGAGCAGCTGCTCGACATGCTCCCGACTGGATGCCTTGGACGCCTCCCCGTTCTGGCGCACCGCCAAGGCGGCAAAGCCGACGATGAAGAGCACGATCACCGCACCGACCAAGACGATGAGTCGGCTTTCGCGACGCACCAAGCCCGTATCGACGCCGGCGCGGGCGGTGGACGAAACCATCCGGCGCGCGGATATCAGCGACGAGAGCGCGGCCATTCGGGCCGCTTGGACAAAAGACATAAAAAATCCGCTTTCGACATCAGTGGCATGCACCGGCTGACGCGAACGGATGCAGTGATTTCACTGCAAGGTTGTCAGACAAGCCACTCTAAAGTGAAAAATTTCTATCTAACAACGCCCCTGATGGACAACGCCGCCATGATGGAATTGTTCCGTTCGCATACAGCGGTCACGCGGGGGCTTCAGAAGGCAACCATCTGGGAGATCTCCCAGCTTACCGCCACCAGCACCAAGACGTTCGAGCGAGTCTACGGAAAAGCCGACATCGAGCGCCTTCGCAAAGCAGCGGAGCGCGCAATTGGCCGGGCACCCGCTCAATCAGCGGGGCCCGCAAAAGCGGTTCAAACCATTATCGGCATTGGTAGAAAGTTGGAGCGGGCGAAGGGATTCGAACCCTCGACCCCGACCTTGGCAAGGTCGTGCTCTACCCCTGAGCTACGCCCGCGCTCCGATCCGGCTGGGTAGGATGCCGGAAGGCCGGGTTGATAGGGCTTTTCGGCTGCCTTGGCAACCCCTGCCCGCCACCCGCGGCAGTCCCTTATTTGCGCGCCAGGAGACGCTGCAAATACTTGCCGTATTCGCTGTCGCCGATGGGGGCGATCAGCCGTTCGAAGGCGCCATCGTCGATATAGCCCATGCGCCAGGCGACTTCCTCGGGGCTGCCGATCTGCAGGCCTTGCCGGTCCTCGACCGTCTCGACGAACTGGGCGGCGCGCAGCAGGCTCGACGGCGTGCCGGTGTCGAGCCAGGCATAGCCGCGGCCCAGCCGCTCGACGTTGAGCGTGCCCTGCTTCAGATAGTGGACGTTGATATCGGTGATCTCGAGCTCGCCGCGCGGCGAGCGCTGCATCGTGCCGGCGACGTCGCAGACATCCGAATCGTAGAAATAGAGCCCGGTGACGGCCCAGTTCGATTTCGGCTCCTTGGGCTTCTCGACGATTTGGATCGGCTTGTCGTTGGCGTCGAACTCGACGACACCATAGGCCGAGGGATCGGAGACCCAATAGGCATAGATGGTGGCGCCGCTGGCCTTGGCGCCACGTTCGACCATGGCGGAGAGCGAATCGCCGTAGAACAGGTTGTCGCCGAGGATCAGGCCGACGCGGCTGGTGCCGATGAAATTGCGGCCGATCAGGAAGACCTCGCCGATGCCGCCGGGCTTGGCCTGGATGGCGTAGTTGATGTCGAGGCCCCACTGGCGGCCGTCGCCGAACAGGCGGTGATAGGACTCGATGTCGTGCGGATTGACGACGAGCAGGATCTCGCGGCAACCCGACAGCATCAGCGTGGTCAGCGGATAGTAGACCATGGGCTTGTTGTAGACCGGGAGCAGCTGCTTGTTGGCAGCCCTGGTCATCGGGTAAAGCCGCGTGCCGCTGCCGCCGGCCAGAACAATGCCCTTCATGATTTCCCTGTGATGCTTGCCGGTCTCGAGAAACGGCCCAAAAACAGCCGCCCAAAAAACAGCGGGGGGCTGATTCACTTGGGCTGCGAGGTCAAGCTATACCGGTCCCATGTTGAGCCCCCAAGACCTATTCCTGAAGCTCGATGCACTGGGCATCGCGCACCATACCGTCGAGCATCCGCCTGTCTTCACGGTCGATGAGGCAAAGGCCCTGCGCGGCGCCTTGCCAGGCGCGCATATCAAGAACCTCTTCCTGCGCAACAAGAAGGACGAGATGTGGCTGGTCGTGGCGCTGGAGGACCGCGTCCTCGATCTCAGGCGCCTGGGCGAGGTGCTGGGCGCCGGCCGTCTCTCCTTCGGCAGCCCCGAGCGGCTGAAGCGCCATCTCGGCGTCGCGCCGGGGTCGGTGACGCCGCTGGCGCTGGCCAACGACGAAGGCCATGGGGTGCGCCTGGCGCTCGACCGCGGCATCGTCGACGCAGGGCCGGTCAATGCCCATCCGCTGGTCAACACCCTGACCACGGCGCTCTCGGCGGCCGACCTGCTGCGCTTCTTCGCCGCCACCGGACACGAGCCGCGCTGGTTGGACTTTCCCCTCTAGTGTTATAATATAACAATCATGAAAAGGCTGCTGCTGACGTTCGCCGTCCTGCTGACATTCACCGACATCGCACCGGCCCAAGACAGGATCAAGGTCGTGGCGACCTTCTCGATCCTGGGCGACGTGGTGGCGCAGCTGGGCGGCGACCGCATCGAACTGATGACCTTGGTCGGGCCGGATGCCGATGCCCATACCTATCAAACCAAGCCGACCGATGCGCGTGCCGTGGCCCTGGCGCAGGCGATGGTGAGCAATGGGTTGGGCTTCGAGGGCTGGGCCGATCGCCTGGCCGCCGCCGCGCCGCTCAAGGGCCGCCATATCGTCGCCTCCGCCGGGATCATGCCACTGGAGGGTTCCAAGGACGGCCATGGCCATGCCGATCCGCATTGCTGGCAGGACGTTACCTGCCTGCGCCACTACGTCGGCGTCATCGCGGCCGGCCTCGCAGGGGCCGATGCGGCGAATGCCGAAATCTACCGGACGCGCGCCGCCGACTACGACGCCCGCCTCGCGGCCCTCGACGGCTGGATCAAGGCTGAGGTGGCCAAGGTGCCGGCCGACCGGCGCAAGGTGATCTCGGGCCACGACGCCTTCCGCTACTTCGCCCGCGCCTATGGCGTGCAGTTCCTGAGCCCGCGTGGCTACAACACCGAGAACGAACCCTCGGCGCGCGACATGGCCGCCCTCATCCGGCTGGTGCGTGAGCAGAAGATCAAGGCGCTGTTCATCGAGAACATGAGCAACCCCGCCCTGGTCGAGCAGATCGCCCGAGATTCAGGCGGCGTGGTCGGTGCACACCTCTACAGCGACGCGCTGTCGAAGGCCGGCGGACCGGCGTCGACCTATGAAGCGATGATGCGCCACAACGTGATGGCGCTGGTCGCCGGCATGCTCAAAAACTAAAGAGCGGTAAGCTCGAGGCCGGAGCTGCGGCGCGCCGCCTGCAGGGTATTGTAGAGCAGGCAGGCCACGGTCATCGGCCCGACGCCGCCCGGCACCGGCGTGATGCGGCCGGCCACCGCCAAGGCTTCGGCAAAGGCGACATCGCCGATCAGCTTGCTCTTGCCGTCCGGCAAGGGTTGGCGATTGATGCCGACATCGATCACCGTGGCGCCCGGCTTGATCCAGTCGCCGCGCACGAATTCCGGCCGGCCGATCGCCACGACGAGGACATCCGCCATCCGGCAGAGCGCCGGCAGATCCCTGGTGCGCGAATGGGTAATGGTGACGGTGCAATCGGCGCGCAGCAGCAGTTGCGCCACCGGCCGGCCAACCAACGTCGAACGGCCGACCACCACGGCGTTGAGGCCAGCCAGCGAGCCCAACTCGTTTTCCAGCAGAATGGAGACGCCGAGCGGCGTGCAGGGCACCGGGAAGTCAAGCGCCGCACCCGATGCGATCGAGCCCAGGCGGCCGACGTTGAAAGGATGGAAGCCGTCGACGTCCTTGGCGGGGTCGACCGCCAACAGGACGCGCGGCGTATCGATATGCCTGGGCAGCGGCAGTTGAACGAGAATGCCGTGCACGGCGGGATCGGCGTTGAGCCGCGCGATGATTTCCAGCAGTTCCGATTCGGTCGTTTCGGCCGGCAGGCGATGGTCGAAGCTCGACATGCCGGCGGCGACGGCCTCGCGGCCCTTGCTGCGCACATAGACTTCGCTCGCCGGATCGGCGCCGACCAGCACGGTCGCGAGGCCCGGCTTGGGGCCGCCCTTGCCGACCGAACCGGCAACGCCCGCCGCGACGCGGGCGCGCAGGAGGGCAGCGAAAGCCTTGCCGTCGATCAGTTTGGCGTCAGCCATTTTTGTCGGCCCAGGTGGAAATGCGATTGGCGATGATCGCGGTGTCGCCCGCGATGGCGATGGTCTTGGTGCGCGAGGTTGTGCCCTTGACGATGGCGAAGGCCGACTTCGGCAAGCGCCAGACCTCGGCCAGCACGCCGAAGACGGCATCGTTGGCCTTGTCGTCGACCGGCGGCGCCTTGACCGTCACCGTGAGCTGGCCGCCGGCAGCGCGTTCGAGACCCTCACGCTTCGACCGCGGTTTGACACGCAGGTTGACGGTGAGACCGGTGGCGGTTCGCCGCAGATTCGAGACGTGTGGCATCAAATGCGGATGGGCATCTCTCAGCGCAGCAGCGCCGGCCAGACATATTCCCACAGCAGGCTGCGCAGGAAGAACAGGCCGAGCAACAGGATCACCGGCGAGATATCGACGCCGCCCAGGTTGGGCATGATGCGCCGGATCGGCCGCAGTGCCGGCTCGGTGACCTTGTAGAGAAAATCGACGACCATCCGGACGAACTGATTGCGGATGTTGATCACACCGAACGCAAGCAGCCAGCTCACGATCGCGCTGGCGATCACGATCCACGTGTAGATGTCGATAACCTTGTCGACCAGTACGATGAGCGACTGCATCGGATCCCCGCTCCTTATGCCGGCTTCAGGCCCGGCGGGCGCACCCTACCCGCCGATCCCTGCCGTGCAAGTGCGATTTCAGCTGCGCGACAAGCCGAATTCCACAGTGCCGAAGCGGATGGACCGAGCCTGGCTGATATCGCGCGGGCCATGCTCGGGCAGTAGCCGGGCGCCGTCGACGACGGTGCCGCCGGGGCTGCCGAGATCCTCGAGCCCCAGCCGTGTGCCGGCGGTCATCAGGCGCGCATGCGGCCGGCCAACCGAGGGATCGGGCACGGAAAGCTCATTGGCCCCGGCCGGCGCCGCGCCTGTCACCAGGTAACTGCCTGGCGCAGGATCGATGGCCAGCAAGATGCCGGCGCCGCTCAACTTCCAGATGCGCCGATCGGCCAAGGCGGCGGGAGGCGGCGGCAGGACGACCTGCGGAGCGGCGGCCGCCGGCGGGCTTGCGGCCGGCGAGAAGGCGGCGGTCACGCGGCCTGGCTCGTCACGCGGCCAACGCATGAAGGCGAAGACCCAAAGCAGAATGGCCGGCACGATCGAGCCGATGCCGGTCAGCGTCAGCAGGATCGAGCCCAGCCCGACCCAGCCCGGAAAGCCGGCCTTCTCGACAATGCGCCACGCCATCCAGCCCGCGAAAGCCGTGCCGATCGTGGCGAAAACTCCGCCCAGGCCCAGGAAGCCGAGCAGTGCGGCAATCTCGGCGCCCATCACAAGCGCGACTTCCGTTGCGCTTCACCGGCGGGCCACTCGCTAAAGGCCAGGATCGACATGACGATGAAGCCGCCGATCACCGGCACCAGCAGCAGCAGCGACACCGCGCCCGAGAACCCGGCGCGTTGGCAGATGCGCCAGGTCGGGATGATCAGCAGCAGCGACATGAGAAGATATGCCGCGATGATGAAAAACAGCGCCAGGGCGCCCAGCCCCAGAATCCAGGCAAATATCCATGTCATCGGATCGTCCGCCACCCGACTATACGAGCGCCACGACTTCGATCTCGACCAGCACGTCGCGCGGCAGGCGCGCGACTTCGACAGTCGAGCGGGCCGGTGTGCTGGCGCCGAAATATTCCGGCTTGCCGTAGACTTCGTTCATGGCGGCGAAGTCGTTCATGTTCTTGATGAACACCGTGGTCTTGACGGCGCGTTCGAGATCGCTGCCGGCGGCCTTCAGCACGGCGCGCAGGTTCTTCAGCACTTGCTGTGTCTGCTCGGCGACGCCGCCCTTGACGAGATCGCCGGTCGCGGGATCGAGCGGGATCTGGCCCGCGCAGAACACGAAGCCATTGGCCACCACCGCTTGTGAGTAGGGTCCGAGGGCCTTGGGCGCGTCGGCCGTCTGGACCGTACGTTTGTCGTTCGACATGTGCTTTCTCCTGAGGAACTAGTCGCGGTTGCGGTTGCCGCGGTTGCGCGGCAGTTCGTAGATCTTGGCGCTGGGCTTGCTCGGGTCGACAGGCTCCGGAAGGGTGTCGTCCTCGGGCTCCGGCGGCGGCGGCGCAGCGGCGGCGCCGGGCCAGGCCTCCGGCGTCGGCGGCTGGCTGAGCGAGGGATCGAAGGCCGGCGGCGGCGGCGCTTCGGCGCCGGTGCGGATATAGGCGCTCTGCTCGATCAGCACGCCATCGTCGGGATGCGGCTCGAGCGGCGCCAGGGGTACATCGGTTATCAGTGTCGGTGAGCCCATGGAGCCTGCCGCCGTAACCTTGAGGTCACGCCAGCGCTCCAGCGCCTTGCCGTAATCCGTGTCGAAGGCGTGTGGAGCTACCTCCGCCTTCGGGCGCTCCTCGGAAGACTTGCCTTGCGAAGAACCGCTTCTGGATCGGCGTTGCGGCTTGGCTTCCAGCTCCGCCGCCATGCGCCGCAGATTTTCCGCCACCGTCGGCGACGGTGCATGGACATGCGCAACGGCGGGCTCGGGCACGGCCTGCTCATCGTCATCCGACTCGCTGCGACGACGGCGTTTCTTGCGCTTGCGGGACTTGGCTTCGCGCGCCTCGACCTCTTCGTCCGCGGCTTCCTCGGCGCGTCGGCGAACACGGTCCTCACGGCCGTTCGACCGCTCGCTGGGCAGGGCCTGGCCCGAGGCGGCGCCGATCAGGAACAGGAAGGTAGCGGCGACGGCGGGCATCTGAAAGCTGAAGTCGACGATTGCGTGGCCGCCGACCAGGGCGCAGCAGGCGAGCCCGGCAATCACGAAGCTGGTGCCCCGCGAACGCGTGAACACGCCCTGCAACATCAAACCGGCCATCAGGCCGAGCAGTGCCAGGCTGCCGATCAAGCCGATCATGCCGCCTTCGACAGCGAGCTCGAGATAGGAGTTGTGCGCGAAGTCGACCCAGGCTGTGTCGTAGATGGCGGCACCATCGTTGGCGCGATTGAACGCGGCCGAGAAACTCGCCAGTCCCTGTCCGGTCAACGGCCGCTCAGAGGCGGCAAGACGGCCGACATCGAACAGGTCGACACGCGCTTCCTTGCCCTCGCTGGCCAGCCGCTCGATGAGGTTGGAGCCGCCCACGGCCACGAAGCCAAGGGCAACGGAGACCGACAGGACCAGCATGGCGAAGAAGTGGCGCAACCCGATGTCGCGCAGCGCCAGCAGCAGCAGCATGAAGACAAGAACGCCGAAGCCCGCCGCGGCGAAGCCGGCGCGCGACCCCGTCAGCACGAGCGCCGAAAGGTTGAGCACGACGGACAGCACCAGCAGGTAGAAGACCCCGCTGCCTTCCTCCGACATGTTCTGGATCAGCCGCAGCGCCGTCAGCTTGCCGATGGTGAGCCGGCGGATCTCCTGCAGGATCGGACCGAGCGAGGCCAGGATGCCGATGCCGGCATAGGTCGCGTAGGAATTGCGGTTGATGAAAGTGCTGGTGAGGCTGCCCGCATATTCGGTTTTGGGAAACCACAGCACCATCTGGAAGCCGCCGAAATGCTCGGCCAGGCCATAGGCCGCATAGGCGGCCGAAGACAGCGAGATGGCGACGAACATGGTGCGGGCGCGACGGCGGTCGCGGCCATAATAGAGCGCCATGAGGAAAATGCCGCCGTAGGACATGATCTTCATCAGTAGCGTGAGCCCGGCCGCCGGTTCGATGCTGATGGCGCCGGTCAGATGCTCGCCCAGCGAGGATGCAGCCTCGGCCCAGGCGGGATGCGCCATCGGTGAACTCAGCCGCGAGGTCTGCAGCCAGTACCAACCGACCAGCAGGGCGAAGCCCAGGATGAAGACCAGCGAATATTTGGCTAGCGGCCATTCGCCGGCGTCCGAGCGCGACTGGCGTGGCCGGCTGGCGCGACGTTCGGCACTGGTCATCTCGGCCTCCCGCAACAGCCGGACACGGGTTGCCGTGGCCTCGAGCCGCGGCTCGAAAAGGCGCATGACACCCCAAGCCAGCAGCAATAGACCGACCGACAGCGCCAGCAGGGTCCAGGGCAGCGGCCGATTCGACGCCAATGGCAGAGGCGCCAGGCAAACGACCCCGATCAGACCCCAGAAAATTCCTTGCTGCATGGAAGGACCACTTTAACACGTCGAGGTAGCCCGCCGCACCCGCGGTTTGCTTGACACACCCCGACCCCGTAACCATTATCCGCGCCTTCTCGGGCCCTTTTGAGTCGGTTAAAGTGGGGCTGTAGCTCAGCTGGGAGAGCGCCTCGTTCGCAATGAGGAGGTCAGGGGTTCGATCCCCCTCAGCTCCACCAACCGACCCCGAGCCACGTATCGCGCTGGTTCCTTGCCGATAGACACGGCAGGATCGCGGCGATGCGCAAGATCAGCAAACCCACCCCGGCCCAACTCGGCCTCTCGGCCGACGAGGGCCGTGCCTTGCGGGCGCTCAGGACACCGCAGCGCATCCAGGAATTCCTCGTCTCCCTGCCCGCAAACTTCGAAAAGGACGGCGACAGCCTGCTTTCCGTGCGCGGGGTGCTGCGCAAGCGTCACGCCCATTGCATCGAGGCCGCCTTCCTGGCGGCCTGCGCGCTCTGGCTGCAGGGCGAGAAGCCGCTGTTGATGGACCTGCAGGCCGAGCGCGATTCGGATCATGTCGTGGCGCTGTTTCGCCGCGACGGCTGTTGGGGCGCCATCTCCAAGAGCAACCACGTCTGGCTGCGCTGGCGCGATCCCGTCTATCGCTCGCTGCGCGAACTCGCCATGTCGTATTTCCATGAATACTCACACGACGAGCGCAAGACGCTGCGCACCTATTCGCGCGCCTTCGATCTCAGCCGCTACACGCCCGATCAATGGATCACCAACGACGAGCCGTGCTGGCAGGTCGGAGCCAACCTCGACGACACCCGTCACTACAATCTGATCACGCGGGCGCAGGCGCGCCAGCTGGCGCCACGCGACGCCATGGAACTGCGGGCCGACGACCTCGTGCAATTCGACAACCGCGACCGCGTTCTCGCGCGCAAATACTGAGGATGACCATGAAACCGATGATGCTCGCCCTGTTCGTCCTCCTGACGGCCCTGCCGGCCCGCGCGCAGATTCCCGAGGAGTGGCAGGCGGCGGCGCAAGCCGTGCTGGGCGAGATAGATCGTGGCACACCGGCAGGCGACAAGACCTGGGGGCCTGAACTGACACAAGGCTGGCAGCTCGCGCGAACCTGGCGCCAGCACAACAACGGCAACACCGAAATCATCCTGGGTGAGTATCTGACCTTCACCGCGCTGTGCCGCCGGCCGGGTTGTGGCGGCAGCACGGTCGAGGGCCGCGGTTACATCGACATGGCTCAACAGGTGAAGAACCTGCGCGCCCAGCACGCCACGCCCTATGCCTTGGCTGAGGCGGCGCATGCCTGGCTTGCCGGCCTCGCCGATCCCAGCGGTGCCGCGGCCAAGAACGCGACGCTCTGGGGCAAGGATCTCGATATGGTGGCGGCCGACTTCGCCACCGGCAATCTCTACGCGCTGACCTGGCTGCTGGCCCGCGCGCGGCCGACACCGGCCGAGCAGGCCGACACTTTCGCCCGGTTCGCGATCTTCGTGCAAGGCAAGGCGTGGATCGGCGCGCGCTGCCTTGATATATCGAAGGTGGCGACGGTGCTCGATGCGCCGCCCAGGGTGGAGGCTTGCAAATGAAACTGCAGCGACTGACACCGGCGATCGGCGCGGAGATTTCCGGCATCGATCTGTCGAAGCCACTTTCCAATAGCGAGGTGAGCGATCTGCACGATGCGCTGATGACACATCAGGTGATCTTCTTTCGCGATCAGACGATGAGCGTCGAACAGCACAAGGCTTTTCGGCCGGCAGTTTGGTGAGCTGACCGCGCATCCCGCCGCGAAAGCGGAGGTCGAGGGCCACCCCGAGATCCGCGTCGTCCATGCCGACGAAAACAGCAAGAACGTCACCGGCGAGATCTGGCATTCCGATCTTTCTTGCGTCGAAGAGCCACCGATGGGCTCGATCCTCTATCTGCACGAGACACCCGAGGTCGGCGGCGATACCGCCTTTGCCAATATGTACCTGGCTTATGAGACGCTCTCCGAGCCGATCAAGCGTCTCTGCGAGGAACTCTCCGCCCTGCACACCAGCGCCCATGTCTTTTCGCGCACCGCCTATGGTCGCTCGGACAAAAGCTTTCCCGAGACGATGCATCCCGTGGTGCGCACGCATCCGGTGACCGGCCGCAAGAGCCTGTTCGTCAATCGCGGATTCACCACGCGCATCGCGGGCATGAAAAAGGGGCGCTGAGCGACGCGCTGCTCGAAATGTTGCTGCGCCATACCGAGAGTGCCGAGTTCCAGTGCCGCTTCCGCTGGGCCAAACACTCGGTCGCCTTCTGGGACAACCGCTGCGCCCTTCATCGCGCGACCTTCGACTACTTCCCGAATGTCCGGCATGGCCATCGCGTCCAGATCAGGGGCGACCGGCCTTTCCTGCGGGCATGAAAAAGGGGCGCTGAGCGCCCCTTTTTTGCGTCTCGTCTCTCGACGGCTATTCCGCCGCGAGCTGGTCCTGAACGAACTTCTTGGCGTCGAAATCCTCGGCCACCTTGAGGTCGTTGCCGAGCAGCTTCTCGATGTCGATCTTGGCGTATTCCATCACGCCCATATCGCCCAGCGCCTTCTGCACCTTGGGGCCGAACAGGCCGATTTCCTTGAGGATCGGCACGATGCGGGTGAAGAGCCGCGTGCGGAAGCTCAGCATCGCCGGCGAGTTGTAAGCGTATTCCATCAGCTTATCGACCGGCAGGCCGGACCGCATCCAGACCTCGCCCTGGTTGAAGCGGTCGCGCATGAAGTACAGCGCCTCGACCACGAACTCCTCGCGCTCGTCGCGCTCGGCATCCGACAGGTGCGGATAGTATTCGCGCAGCGCCATGCGGCCGAACGTGACGTGGCGCGCCTCGTCCTGCATGACATAGGCGTTCACCGCGCCGGCCAAATTATTCTTGGCGGTGTCGCGGATGCGCTGGAAGGCGGCGAGGGCGAGGCCCTCGATCAGCACCTGCATGCCGAGATAGGTCATGTCCCAGCGGCGGTCGGTCAGCGTCTGCTCCAGCAGCTGCTTCAGCGACGGCGTGATGGGATAGGCACACTTGAACTTCTCATGGATCAGCCGCTTGTAGCTCTCGACGTGGCGGGCTTCGTCCATCACCTGCGTGGCGGCGTAGAACTTGGCGTTCATGTCGGGCACGGTGTTGACGATCTTGGCGGTCGCGATCAGCGCGCCCTGCTCGCCGTGCATGAACTGGCAGATGGAATGGCATTGCAGGTTGAAGCGCAGCCAGTCCTTTTCCTTCTCGGTCATCTTGTCCCAGAAGGGCGAGCCGTAGATCGGAATCGTCTCGTCGGCCATGCCCATCGGGTTGCCTTCGAATAGCTCCTGGCTCCAGTCGATGCGCGTGGAGGTATCCCACTGCTGCTGCTTGCCCTTTTCGTAGAGGTTCAGCAGGTCGGACGAGCCGGCGTCGTATTCCCAGTTGAAGGAGATCTCGGTGGCGCCGTCGAATTTCCAGCCCGTGGTTTCGACCGGCAGCGCGTAAATCTTCTGCGTGCTCATGTGCCTCTTGCCTCCTCGCCCGGAACGCTGTCCCATCTAATCGGAGCGACAATCATGACGCTCCGTTCATTTTTATGCGACGAAAAGTATCACGAGCCGATAGGTAAGTCTCCGGCTAGTTTTCAGGCCCTTTAACGCGGGTTAATCAATGGCTTACCATCAGCTGCGCATCGCCAAAATCGTCCAGGAAACCGCCGATGCGCGGTCCTATGTCTTCGATGTGCCGGCCGCCGATGCCGACAAATTCAAGTACAAGGCCGGCCAGTTCCTGACCTTCCGCGTGCCCCATGCCGACGGCGCCTTCAACCGCTGCTATTCGCTGTCGAGCGCACCCGAGAGCGACGGCAAGCCCAAGGTCACGGTCAAGCGCGTCGACGGCGGCAAGGGCTCCAACTGGTTCCACGACAAGCTGGTCGAGGGCGGTACGCTCGAAACAATGCCGCCGGCCGGCCGCTTCGTGCTGGGCGACGGCGCGGCGCCGCTGCTGCTGTTCGGCGGCGGCTCGGGCATCACGCCGATCATGTCGCTGATCAAGTCGGCACTCATGTCGAGCAAGCGCGCGGTGCGGCTGTTCTACGCCAACCGCGACAAGCCCTCGGTGATCTTCGAGGTCGAGTTCGACGCGTTGGCCAAAGCGCATCCCGGCCGCCTCGAGGTCGTCCATCACCTCGATGCCTCGCAGGGCATCACCAAACCGGAAGAAATCGTCGCGGTCATGAAAGGCTTCGAGAAGGCCGAGGTCTATATCTGCGGCCCCGCCAAGTTCATGAGTCTGGTCGAGGAGACGCAGTTCGAGCACGGCATGCCGCACGACCGCGTGCGCATCGAGCGCTTCGAGGCCTCGGGCAACGATGCCATTCCGATGCAGCCGAGCGAGGACGGCGACGTCATTCCCGGCCACATCTCCATCCGCTTCGAGGGCAAGCTGCACAAAGTGGCCTACAAGAAAGGCCAGACCATCCTCGAAGCCGCCCGCGCCGGCGGCCTCAATCCCTTGTCATCCTGTGAGGAAGGCTTCTGCGCCTCCTGCGCCGCCAAGCGCGTCAAGGGCAAGGTCTTGCTGGCCAAGAACGACATCTACACCGCCGACGACCTCGCCAACGACTGGATCCTCACTTGTCAGGGCCACTGCTTCGGAGAGGAAGTCGAGATCACGTATGATGTGGTGTAAGGTTTAGGGGAAAGGTCCCTCGCTTCAGCGCGGAGCAATCCCCGCGCTGAAGCGAGGGACCTTTAATTCACTCCGCCGCGATCGCCTTTTCGACGAACATCTTCTTGTCGAACTCCTCGGCGACCTTGCCGTCGTTGGCCAGCACATCGATCACGTTGACGCTGGCATATTCCATCACGCCCATCTCGGCGAAGGCTTTCTGGACGCGCGGGCCCCAGAGGCCGATGTCCTTGACGGTCGGGACGACGCGGCTGAACAGGCGGCCGCGGAAGGAATTCATCTGCTTCGAGTTGTAGTGGATCTCGTCCATCACCTTGGCGGGCAGGCCAAGACGCTCCCAGACTTCCGACTGGTTGAAGCGGTCACGCATGAAGTGGAGCGCCTCGACCACGAACTCCTCGCGCTCGTCGCGTTCGGCATCGGTGAGATGCGGATAGTATTCGCGCAGCGCCAGGCGGCCGAAGGAAACATGCCGCGCCTCGTCCTGCATGACATAAGCATTGACCGCGCCGGCCAAGGTATTGCCGGCCTTGTCGCGGATCGACTGGAAGGCGGCCAGCGCCAGACCTTCGATCAGAACCTGCATGCCGAGATAGGTCATGTCCCAGCGCCGGTCGGTCAGCGTCTGCTCCAGCAATGTCTTCAGCGCCGGATTGATCGGATAGGCAACGGCGAACTTCTCGTGCAGCAGCCGCTTGTAGGCCTCGACGTGGCGCGCCTCGTCCATGACCTGTGTGGCGGCATAGAACTTGGCGTTCATGTCGGGCACGGTGCCGACGATCTTGGCGGTGGCGATCAGCGCGCCCTGTTCGCCATGCATGAACTGCGAGATCGAATTGGCCTGCAGGTGAAGGCGCAGCCAGCCCTTCTCCTTGTCGCTCATCTTGTTCCAGTAATCCGTGCCGTAGATCGAGATCGCCTCGTCCTTCAGCTCCATCGGATTGTCGGGATTGAGCTCCAGAGACCAGTCGAGCCGCGTGCTGGCGTCCCACTGCTGCTGCTTGCCCTTCTCGTAAAGCTCGAGCAGCGGGCCGGAGCCGTCATCGTATTCCCAGTTGAACTGGATCTCGGTGGCGCCGTCGAACTTCCACTGCGTCTGTTCGACGGGCAGGGCATAAATCCGCTGCGTGCTCATGGAGTGCGCCCTCCCGGGGCCAATTGATTGGCAAAAAGATGACGTGCTGTTCACCTTGTGGCAAGACCTGCCGATGCCCAATCTTTTCGACCCGATCCAGATCGGCGACCTCACCCTGCCCAACCGCATCGTCATGGCACCGCTGACCCGCAGCCGTGCCACCGACAGCCGCATCCCCAATGCCCTGATGGCGACCTATTACGCGCAGCGCGCCAGCGCCGGGTTGATCATCAGCGAGGCGACCTCGGTGACGCCCATGGGCATCGGCTATTCAGCCACGCCCGGCATCTGGTCGGACGAACAGGTCGAAGGCTGGAAGCTCACGACCAGGGCAGTGCACGACAAGGGCGGCCGCATCTTCCTGCAGCTCTGGCATGTAGGCCGCATCTCCGATCCAATGTTCCTCGACGGCGCTCTGCCCGTGGCACCCTCGGCCATCGCTGCCGAAGGCTTCGTCAGCCATGTCCGGCCCAAGAAAGCCTTCGTCGAGCCGCGCGCACTGAAAACGGAAGAAGTCACCACCGTTGTCGAGACTTTCCGCAAGGGTGCGGCGAATGCCAAGGCCGCCGGCTTCGACGGCGTCGAGATCCATGGCGCCAATGGCTATCTGCTCGACCAGTTCCTGCAGGACGGTTCGAACGAGCGCACGGACCAATATGGCGGCCCGATCGAGAACCGCGCACGCCTCATGCTTGAGGTCGCCGATGCCTGCATCGACGTCTGGGGCGCGAGCCGCGTCGCCATGCATCTGGCGCCACGCGCCGATGCCCATGCCATGGGCGACTCCGATCTGGCGGCGACCTTCGGTTACGTTGCCAAGGAGCTGGGCAAGCGCCGCATCGCCTTCATCTGCGCGCGCGAATACGCCGGCGACAACAGCCTCGGTCCGCAGCTCAAGAAGACCTTCGGCGGCGTCTGGATCGCCAACGAGAAGTTCACCAGGGAAACGGCTCAGACGGCACTCGATGCCGGCACTTTCGATGCCGTGGCCTTCGGCAAGGACTACCTGGCAAACCCCGACCTGCCCGAACGCTTCGCCTCCAATGCACCGCTGAACAAGTGGGTGATGGAGACGTTCTATTCGCCGGGCCCGGCGGGCTATACCGACTATCCGGCGCTCGACGCGAACGCCCAGGCGGCGGCCGACTAGGCTTTCGGCCATCCCCGCTCCGCCGCGCGTTGCAGGATCGACCGGACGACGAGGCGGTGAAAGGGCGCGATCAGCGCGAGATAGCTCCGGCCCAGCAGATTGTGGCAATGCACGGCAGTCGTCGCGACGATTTCCGTGTCGGCGCCCTGCGGACGCAGCAGCACGGAGAGCCTGAAGTCGAGATGCTTGTCGTCCTCGCCGAGGATCATCTCGTCGGCAGCCGTGTCGTAAACTCGAAAGATATAGACCCGACCGGCGCTTTCAGTCGGTGCCTCGCGCAGTTGCCGCGCCGTCTTGAGGCCGAAGCCCGCTACCATTGTGTCGCGCAGGCCCATGAGACCACGCAGCCAGACCGACTGATCGCCCAGCATGAAACGCGTGAGCGTCGCGACATCGCGGCTGGTGCCGGGAGGCAGGCGTATGGCAAAGGCATCGGCGAGATTGGCGCCCGCGAAAAGACCGACGATGCGGCTGCCATCCGGCAGCGCAACGGAACGTGCGTGGCGAGTCGCGTCCGACAGGCTAGGGCTGCAGCCGATAGCCGCCGCGATCGGTGATCAGGATCGCGGCACTGGTCGGATCCTTCTCGATCTTCTGGCGCAGGCGATAGATGTGGGTTTCCAGCGTGTGTGTCGTGACGCCGGCGTTGTAGCCCCACACCTCATTGAGAAGAACGTCGCGCGCCACCGGGCGGTCGCCGGCGCGGAACAGGTATTTCAGGATCGAGGCTTCCTTGTCGGTGAGCCGGATCTTCTTCTTGCCGCCCTTCTCCATCAGCATCTTGGCCGCCGGATGGAATTCATAGGGACCGATGGTCATCACCGCGTCTTCGCTACGCTCGTGCTGGCGCAGATGAGCGCGCAGGCGGGCGAGCAGCACATTGATGCGGAACGGCT
>JBBRFD010000065.1:0-22327 GCA_038224985.1 Reyranellales bacterium | reverse complement strand
CCCGCCGGCGACAGCGCGAGGAAGGCTTGCCCCAGTTCGGCGGCCCGCGCCCGCCGTGCCGTCTCGCCGCCCTTGCCTTCGAGGCAGGCATCGACCCGGCTCTTCAGCCTTGGGATGTCGTCGTCGGGAAGGTCGGCACGCAGCGGCGCTCCCACCGCCTCGCGCGCACCGCGTGCGGTCTCGCGAAAGGCAATGCGAAGACGTTCAAGGGTACGGTCGAAAGCGCCGGCAAAGGGAGAGACCATGGCCGCGATTATGCCATGCCGAGTGTGGCACTGCAGTGGCTATGGCTGATCGAGCGCTCGCCATAAATACCAGCTGGCCACTGTACGATAGGGCCGCCACTTCTCAGGCCACGCTTTCGGAAAGCCTTCGCATAGGCCTTGCGCAGGCTGTAGTCGTCGCGAGGCAGCACGTCGGGGCGGCCGAGTCGGAACATCAGGAACATCTCGGCGCTCCAGCGGCCGATGCCGCGCACGGTGACAAGACGCTCGATCAGCGCGGCATCGGCGATATCGTGAGCCTCTTCCAATGTCGGAAGTTTACCGCCGTCGACGCGGCGCGCGAGGTCCTGCACGGCCAGCACCTTGGCGCGCGACAGCCCACAGCCGCGCAGCTTGTCGTCGGCGATACGTAGAATGTGTTTGGGCGTGAAGCCTGCCGTGGCGCGCGGATAGAGGGCCTCGACGCGGCCGTAGATGGTGGCGGCGGCCTTGTTGGAGAGCTGCTGGTAGACGATGGCCTCGGCCAGCGCGCCAAACAGGCTGCGCGAGACTTTCAGCTCCATGCGAAAGGGACCGACCGCCGCGATGATCGCCGCCAGCGCCGGATCGGCCGCGCGGAGATGGGCTATGGCCTTGGCGGGTTTGAAGCCGAAGGCGGTCACTTATCGTATCTGCTCGAACAGCGGTCCCGCGCCCAAGGCCGGCGCCCGCTCGATCTCCAGCATGCGCCGCTTGGTCGAGGCGCCGCCCGGCGCCGAGAAGCCACCCATCTTGCCGTTGGCCGCCAGCACGCGGTGACAAGGCACGATGATGGCGACGGGATTGCGGCCCAGCGCCTGGCCGACCTCGCGCGCCGCCTCCGCTCCCACCCCCATGCGCTTGGCGATATCGCCATAGGTCAGCGTCTGGCCGGGTGGGATGGTGCGCGCCACGTCGTAGACGCGGCGGTTGAATTCGGGAACGCCGTCGAGATCGAGCGGGATGTCCTGCAGGTCGGTGCCGGCGCCGCTCAGCAAGTCCCGGATGCGATCAATCGCGCGTTGCACGCCGGCGGGCGGCGCGGTCTCGATTGCCGCCGGCCAGCGCCGCAGCACACGCTTGTGCGTGTCGCCAGGGTTCGACTCGGGTAGCTGCAGGCCGGCGATGCCGTTCCTGCTCCAGGCGATGCCGCAGGTGCCGATCGGTGTCTCGAACAGCGCGAAGCCTTGCTGGGGCATGGCGCTACGCTCCGATGAAATGCGGCCGCGATCAAGCTCTTGTCATCAAACCGGAACCGACCGTGCATATCTTGTGGATGATGATTAAAGACGGAGCAGCCGGATTGATCTATCCGCAGGCCGAGACCAATTCCCGCCTGAAGCGGGCCGTGCGCCGGCACCGCGCGTTTTCGCGCGAAGGCCTGCTCGAAGGTCTGTTCGAGCGCCTGTTCCGTGGCCTGGTCTATGCCCAGATCTGGGAAGATCCGGAAATCGACCTGCAGGCCCTGGCGCTCGAGCCGGACAGCCATGTCGTGGCCATCGCTTCGGGTGGCTGCAACGTTCTTTCCTACCTCGTCGACGGTCCGGCGCGGGTCACGGCGGTCGATCTCAGCCCGGCCCATGTGGCGCTGGTGCACCTCAAGCTCGCCGCCGCGCGGCATCTGCCGTCGTGGGAGGCCTTTCACCGCTTCTTTGGCGCGGCCGACGATCCGGCCAATATCGACGCCTATTGGCGCCTGATCGCGCCGCATCTCGATGCGCCGAGGCGCCGCTATTGGGAAGGTCGCAGCCTCCATCAGTTCGGCCGCCGGCGCATCTCGATGTTCGCCCGCCATGCCTATCGCCACGGCGTGCTCGGCCGCTTTATCGGTCTTGGCCATGCGGTGGCCCGCCTGCATGGAGTACGGCTGGGTGAATTGCTCCATGCCCGCACGCTGGCGGAGCAGAAGCGCTTCTTCGACACTGCGCTCGCGCCGCTGTTCGACAAACCGCTGGTGCGCTGGGCTACCGCCAACCGGTTGTCGCTCTACGGCCTTGGCATTCCGCCGGCGCAATATGCTGCACTTGCTGACGGCGGCGATATGCGCGCCGTGTTGCGCAGCCGGCTCGAACGGCTGACTTGCGGCTTCGCGCTCTCCGACAATTACTTCGCCTGGCAGGCTTTCGGCCGCGGCTATGCCGAGGGTGGGGCGGGTCCGCTGCCGCCCTATCTCGATCGCGCCAATTTTTACGCCGTGCGCGAACGCACCGACCGGGTCGAGGTGATGAACCGCTCGATCACCGAATATCTCGAGAGCTGCCCGGACGCCTCGCGCGACCGCTATGTGCTGCTCGACGCCCAGGACTGGATGACCGATGACCAGCTCAACGCACTCTGGTCGGCCATCACCCGCACGGCACGGCCGGGTGCGCGTGTGATCTTCCGTACCGCCGCCGAGCCCTCGCTGCTGCCGGGGCGGGTCGATCCGGCGATCCTCGCGCGCTGGCGCTACGAATCGGACCTCTCCTGCGCGCTGGGCACGCGCGACCGCTCGGCGATCTACGGCGGCTTCCATCTCTACGTGCTCAGGGATTGAATCGTGAGCGATGTCGTCGCCGCTGATCTGATGGACCGGATCTACCGGCGGCAGCGGCATGTCTATGACCTCACGCGAAAATTCTACCTGCTCGGGCGCGACCGCTTGATCGAACGGCTCGAACCTCCGGCCGGTGGCAGAGTGCTGGAGATCGGCTGCGGCACGGCGCGCAATCTAATCTTCGCCGCCGAGCGTTACCCGGATGCGCATTTTTTTGGCATCGATATCTCGGCGGCGATGCTGGCCACAGCGCACGAGGAGCTCGCGCGCGAAGATCTTTCCTCGCGCATCCGACTGGCCCGTGCCGATGCGACCGGCTTCGATACAGCGCATCTCTTTGGCGTCGCCCGTTTCGAACGCATCTTCGTCTCCTATTCACTGTCGATGATCCCCGACTGGCCCGCGGTCCTGACCGGCGCGCTCGACAGGCTGGCGCCGCAGGGCGAGCTGCATATCGTCGATTTCGGCGGGCAGGAGAGATTGCCCCTGTGGTTCCGTCGCAGCCTGCGCCGTTGGCTGGCGCTCTTTCACGTGACGCCGCGCGATGGCATGGAAATCGAACTCTCCGTGCGGGCTCTGCGTTCCGGTGCATTGGCCGTGCTGGAACGGCCCTATCGCGGCTATGCCCAATACGCGGTCTGCCGGCGTCTGGCGCCGGGCTAACATTCCGCTGTTCAATGCATGGCCCCTCTGCCCGTAAGGCATTGGCAAGGTGGCGAGGCGATGCTACCCCGGCTTCAACGATTTGCCGGGAGTACCCAAGATGATCGAAGCCTTTATCTGCGACGCGATCCGCACGCCCGTCGGCCGCTACAACGGCGGCCTTTCGACCATGCGCACCGACGACTTGGCGGCCCATCCGCTGAAGGCACTGATGCAGCGCAACGCCAATGTCGACTGGGGCTCGGTCGACGACGTGATCTATGGCTGCGTCAACCAGGCCGGCGAGGACAACCGCAATGTCGCGCGCATGGCGGGCTTGCTGGCGGGTCTGCCAGTCGAGGTGGCGGGCGCCACGGTCAACCGGCTCTGCGGCTCGGGTCTCGAAGCGGCCGGCAACGCGGCGCGCGCGGTCAAGCTCGGCGAGGCAGAAATGATGATCGCCGGCGGTGTCGAAGGCATGACGCGGTCGCCCTACGTCATGGGAAAGTCGGAGGGTGCTTTCGACCGCAACATGAAGCTGGAAGACACCGTGCTGGGCTGGCGCTTCGTCAATCCGCGCATGAAGGCCGCCTATGGCGTCGACCCGATGGGCCAGACCGCCGAGAACGTCGCCACCGAGCATCAGATCAGCCGCACCGACCAGGACGCCTTCGCCTATCGCAGCCAGCGCCGCTGCAAGGCTGCACAGGAACGCGGCTTCTTCGAGAAAGAAATCGTCAAGGTCTGCGTCAAGAAGGGCAAGCTCGAGGTCGTCGTCGACAAGGACGAGCATCCGCGCGGCGACACCACGATGGAAACGCTGTCGAAGCTGCCGGCGGCCTTCCGCGACGGCGGTTCGGTGACGGCGGGTAATTCCTCGGGCCTGAACGATGCCGCCTGCGCCATGATCATCGCCTCGGAAGCCGCCACCAAGGCCAATGGCCTGGTGCCGCGCGCGCGCATCCTCGGCATGGTATCGGCCGGCGTGCCGCCGCGCGTCATGGGCATCGGCCCGGTGCCGGCGACGCAGAAGCTGCTGGCCAAGCTCGGCCTCACCATCGCCGACTTCGACACCATCGAACTCAACGAGGCTTTCGCGGCCCAATCGCTGGCGGTGCTGCGCCAGCTCGGCCTGGCCGACGATGCCGAGCAAGTGAACCCGAACGGCGGCGCCATCGCCATCGGCCATCCGCTGGGCGCTTCGGGCGGCCGCCTGATGATCACCGCGCTCAACCAGCTCGAAGCCACCGGCGGCAAGCGTGCGCTCTGCACCATGTGCATCGGCGTCGGCCAGGGCATCGCTCTTGCTTTCGAGCGCGTGTGAATGCGGCGCCTTGTTGCAGCACTCGCCTTCGCCCTGATCGCAACCCAGTTCGCGAGTGGAGCCAACGCCCAGGTCGATCCGCAGCTCGCCAAGGAACTGGGAGCCAATGCGTCCGGCTCCAGCGATCAACTCCTGCCGCGGTATGCCGGTTCGTTCGTGCTGGCGCAGACCAGGAAAGATTTCGATGAACTCATGCTGCCGCTGGGCAAGGTAGTCGGTGCGAGCTACAGCAGCGATCCCGCGACCAAGCTGCGCTACGAGAAGACGCAGACGGTCGAGGGTCGGCTGACACGCACGGTCTACGTCGTGCCGGAGGGCCGTTCGACCCTCGAGGTCGTGCGCAATTACACCAATGAGCTGGAAGGCAAAGGCGCCAAGACGCTGTTCCAGTGCAGCAAGGCCGAGTGCGGGGAGGACTTCCACAAGCTGCACGGCGTGCCGCGCGCACTGAAGCCCGAAGGCGCCGCCTATAACCGCGAGCGCCGCGACCTCACCGGCAATGCGCTGGAATATGTCGATCCCAGCGCCGACCAGCGCCTCTGGGTCGGCCAGTGGACGCGCGAAGCTGCCGGAGATGTCTATGTCTCGATCTATGCCGCGACGCAGACCGGCGGCTCGATGGGCAATGTCTCTTCGGCTCTCAAGGGCCGCGTCCTGGTGATGCTCGACGCGCTCGAGACCAAGGCAATGCAGCAGAACCTGGCCTTCGTCTCGGCCGAGCAGATGGGAGGCGCGCTGGGCAAGGACGGCCGCGTCGCGCTCTACGGTATCCTCTTCGATTTCGACAAGGCCGAACTCAAGCCCGAGTCCGACAAGCAGCTGGCCGAGATGGCCAACCTCCTGAAGTCGAGCGCCGGCCTGAAGGTCTTCATTGTAGGCCATACCGACAACAAAGGCACGCTCGCCTACAACACCGACCTGTCGCAGCGCCGCGCCGACTCTGTCGCGCGTGCCTTGGCAACGCGCTTCGGCATTGCCACCGACCGCATGGTGTCGAAGGGTGTCGGGCCCTTGAGCCCGCTGGCCTCCTACCAGTCGGAAGAGGGGCAGGCCAAGAACCGGCGCGTCGAACTGGTAAGACAGTAAGCGTCAGGCCGTAATACTGAAGTCGATCCCGGCCTGGCGCATCTCGATGGTCTTCTGCCGCTTGCTGCCCTCGAGATCGATGGCAGCGGTGGCTTCGAGGACGACCGCGACGTCGAAGCCGGCCTGACGGGCATCGATCGCCGACCAGGCGACGCAATAATCCAGCGCCAAGCCGCACAGGATCACCTTGGTGAAGCCGCGTGCCTTGAGATAGCCGTCGAGGCCGGTGCGGGTCATGCGGTCGTTCTCGCGGAACGCCGAGTAGGAATCGATGCCGGCATGGAAGCCTTTGCGGACGATCATCTGCGGCTTGGTGATATTGAGATCGGGATGGAACGTGGCGCCCGGCGTGCCCTGTACGCAGTGATCGGGCCACAGGGTCTGCGGGCCGTAGATGAAGGGCGCCGTCTGGAAGGGCGTGGCGTCGCCGTAGAGGCTGGCGAAGGAAGCGTGTCCGGCGGGGTGCCAGTCCTGCGTCAGCACGACATGATCGTAGCGCGCGATCAGGCGATTGACGGCGGGCAGGATGGCATTGGCGCCCGCAACGGCAAGCGCGCCGCCCTCGCAGAAATCGTTCTGCACATCGACCACGATCAACGCCTCTTTCGCCATCTACACGCCTCCGTCACACGGGTGAAATATCTCCCCGCTCTTGTTCGCTTGCGAATGCGGCGATCCAGTGGCCAAGTGAGCCCTGCTCGATGGCGCCGCGCAGGCCACGCATAATATCCTGATAATAGTGGAGGTTATGCCATGTCAGCAGCATCGAGCCCAATATCTCTTCGCTGCGTATCAAATGGTGGAGATAGGCGCGGCTGTGATGCGCGCAGGCGGGGCAGGCGCAGTGCTCGTCGATCGGACGAGGGTCGTCGCGATGACGCGCATTGCGCAGGTTGAGTTCGCCGCGGCGCGTGAAGGCCTGTGCCGTGCGGCCCGAGCGGGTCGGCATGACGCAATCGAACATGTCGATGCCGCGCAGCACGGCGCCGACGATATCGGCGGGACGGCCGACCCCCATCAGGTAGCGCGGCCGCTCCGTGGGCAGCATCGGCACGGTGTAGTCGAGCGTGGCGAACATCGCCTCCTGGCCTTCGCCGACGGCGAGGCCGCCCACGGCATAGCCGTCGAAGCCGATATCGACCAGCGCCCGGGCGCTCTCCTCGCGCAGGGCGCGGAAGGTGCTGCCCTGGACGATGCCGAACAACCCGTAGCCTGGCTGGTCGACGAAGGCGCGGCGGCCGCGCTCGGCCCATTTCATCGACAGGCGCATGGAAGCGGCGGCCACGGGCTCCTCGGCGGGAAACGAGGTGCACTCGTCGAAAGACATGGTGATATCGGCGTCGAGCAGGCGCTGGATGGCGATCGAACTCTCGGGTGTCAGGCGATGCTGCGAGCCGTCGCTGGGCGAACGGAAGGTGACGCCATCGGCGTCGAGTTTGCGCAACTCCTTCAGCGACATGACCTGGAAGCCACCCGAATCGGTGAGGATCGGCCCCGGCCAGTTCATGAATTTGTGCAGACCGCCCAGCGACGCCACACGCTCGGCGCCCGGCCGCAGCATCAGGTGGAAGGTGTTGCCCAGCACGATCTGCGCGCCGGTTGCGGCCACCGACTGCGGCAGCATCGCCTTGACGGTGCCCGCCGTGCCGACCGGCATGAAGGTCGGTGTCTCGACCGTGCCATGCGCCGTCGTGAGGCGGCCACGGCGCGCATTGCCGTCGCGGCCCAGAAGCTCGAAGGAAAGGCTCATCGCCGCAACAAACAACAATCGCCGTAGGAATAGAAGCGATATCGCCCGGCCACGGCATGGGCATAGGCGGCCTTCATGCGGTCGAGCCCGGCAAAGGCGGAGACCAGCATGAATAGCGTCGAACGTGGCAGATGGAAGTTGGTGAGCAGCAGGTCGGCGACGCGGAATTGAAAGCCCGGCGTGATGAAGATGTCGGTCTGTCCGGCCCAGGCGCGCATTTCCCCCTCACGCGCGACCGATTCAAGCAGCCGCAGCGAGGTCGTACCGATGCAGACGACGCGCTTGGCGGCGGCGATAGCATCGGCGGTGGCCTGGGGAACCTCGCCCCATTCGGCATGCATGAAATGCTGGTCGGTGTCGTCGACGCGCACCGGCTGGAAGGTGCCGGCGCCGACATGCAGCGTGACGCCAGCCGTGGCGATGCCGGCTGAGGCGAGGGCCGCCATCAGCTCCGGCGTGAAATGCAGGCCAGCCGTGGGCGCGGCGACGGAGCCGTCATGCTTGGCGAAGAGAGTCTGGTAGTCGGCACGATCCGTCGCATCGGCGACGCCGCCGCGAATATAGGGCGGCAGCGGGATGGCGCCAGCGGTCTCGATCGCGGCCATCAGTTCGGCACCGGCACGGTCGAAGGTGAGATCGAGCGAACCGTCCTCGTGCTTGGCGGCGACGCGCGCCGTCAATGTGCCGAAGGCCAGAGTGTCGCCCACTTTCATCCGTTTGGTCGGTCGCGCGAAGGTCCGCCAAGTGTCGGGGCCGAGTTCGCGGATCAACAGGGCCTCGACCTTGCCGCCGCTGGCGCGGGTGCCGATCAGGCGCGCGGGAATGACCTTGGTGTCGTTGAAGACGAGCAGGTCGCCCGCCTGCAACAGCGCCGGCAGGTCGCGCACGGTTCGGTCGTGCAGGCCCCGGTCGTGCGGGCCACCGGCTACGACATCGAGCAGGCGCGCCGAATCGCGCGGGTTCGCCGGCCGCTGCGCGATCAGGCCTTCCGGTAGGTCGAAGTCGAACAGATCGACGCGCATGGGGGAGGGTGCCGGAAAAGTGAGAAGAATCGCGAATAATGCCGATGCCATCCGCATCGGAGGCTTCTCACGGGAGTGAGAAGATCGTGAGAAACCGCATGAGAAGTAGGGCTATGCCGTGCCCGTGTCCATCATGTCGGTTTCCGAATCGTCCGCCGGCGACTGCGTGCCGCGGTCGACCAGGGCCACGAAGCGGTGCACGCCGTCGACGACGACGCGCTTCACCCGCGCCCGCGTCTCGAGGCAATGCAGGTGCGCCAGGGTCTCGCCGAAAGCGAAAACGATCTGGTTGTTGTCGAGATGGCGCGGAAACAGGACGGGCACCATGTCCCAGCCGGTCGAACCCTTCGAGCCCGTGAGCGTGATGGCCGCCGTGATCTCGTTGAGACGGGCGTCGTGATGGGCCACGAGCTGGTCGAGGCGGGTGTGCATGCCGACGAAGGGAAAGCCGTGGCTCGGCAGGACAAGCGCATCGGCCGGCAGGCGGCGGAAGCGCGAGAAACCGTCGAGGAACCAGGTGAGGGCGTCGGCAAAGGGCTCGTTGGGCCAGACGCCGACATTGGTGCTGATCTTGGGCAGCACCTGGTCGCCGGCGATCAGTACGTTGAGCTCGGGACACCACAGCGAGGCGTGCTCGGGCGCATGGCCGCGACCCACGATGACGTCCCAGCGATGGCCGCCGATGGTGAGGGGGTGGGCATGGATCATGCGCTGGAAGGTCGTCGGCAGCGGCGCTACGCCCTTGGCATAGCCGCCCTTGTGACGGTGGAAGTTGGCCACGCGATCCGGCGGCACGCCGTTGCGCACGACATGGGCGGCGCGCGTCTCCTCGCTCTCGACGAAGTCGTTGCGCGCAGCCTGTGCGCTCATGTATTCGCCCAGGGTCATCCAGAGCGGCGCGTCCCAGCGCTCGCAGAGCCAGCCGGCGAGGCCGATATGGTCGGGATGAAGGTGCGTTCCGATCACGCGGACCACGGGCTTGCCGCCGAGCTTCTCGGCGAAGATCTTGTCCCACAGCGTGCGCGTCTCTTCGGTATTGATGCCGGTGTCGACGATGGTCCAGCCGTCCTTCTCCTCGATCAGCCACAGATTGATGTGGTTGAGCTGGAAGGGCAGCGGCATGCGCAGCCAATAGATGCCGGGCGCCACGTTCTTGATGTCGCCGGGTTCCGGCACGTCGCCGCAGGGAAAGCGCAGTTGGGCCAGCAGGCGCTGGGACTCGGTCAGGGCGTCAGGCATGGCCCAATTTACCGGCGGCGGTGGGCCAGTGTCACGGCCGGTGGCCGATTGCCCGCCATGCGATATCGCGCCGGCAAAAGCCCTCCGGCCAGTCGATCAGGTCGACGGCGCGATAGGCGCGTGCCCGGGCTTCCTCGACGCTGGGCGCCAGGGCGCTGACATTGAGCACGCGGCCGCCATTGGCGAGGATGCGCGGGCCGTCCGCCCTGGTGCCGGCATGGAAAATCTGCACGCCCTCGACCTTGGCGGCGCCGTCGAGGCCGCGGATCTCGCTGCCCTTTCCATAGGCATCGGGATAGCCGTTGGTGGCCATGATGACGGTGAGTGCCGACTGATCCGACCAGCGCAGGTCGAGATGGTCGAGGCCGCCATCGACGCAAGCCAGAAGCGCCGGCACGAGGTCGGACTTCAGCCGCATCATCAGCACCTGGCATTCCGGATCGCCGAAGCGGCAGTTGTACTCGACGAGGCGCGGGCCCTTGGCGTCGATCATGACGCCGGCATAGAGCACGCCCTTGAACGGCGTGCCGGCCTCGGCCATCGCGCGCACCGTCGGCAGCACGATCTCGTCCATGGTGCGCTTCTGCATGGCCGCGTCGAAGATCGGCGCCGGCGAATAGGCGCCCATGCCGCCGGTATTGGGTCCCGTGTCGCCATCGAAGGCGCGCTTGTGGTCCTGCGCACCAACCAGCGGCAGCACGTGCTCGCCGTCGCTGAGCGCAAAGAAGCTCGCCTCCTCGCCCTGCATGAACTCCTCGATCACGACCGAGGCGCCGGCCGCGCCAAAGCGGTTGCCCGAGAGCATGTCGCGCACGGCATTGATTGCCTGATCGACCGTCTCGGCCACGACCACGCCCTTGCCGGCCGCGAGCCCGTCGGCCTTGACCACGATCGGTGCGCCCTGCGCCTTGATATAGGCCTCCGCCTTGGCGACGTCGGTGAAGCTTTCGGAGGCCGCGGTCGGAATGTTGTGCCGCTTGCAGAGCTCCTTGGTGAAGCTCTTGGAGCCTTCGATCCGCGCTGCCGCCTTCGACGGTCCCCAGACCTTGATGCCGGCGGCTACGAAGGCGTCGGCCATGCCGGCGACCAGTGGCGCGTCCGGGCCGATGACCACGAAATCGATCTTTTCGCGCTGGGCGAGGGCCACCTGGCCGGGGATATCCTCGGCACCGACGTCGAAGCAGTGCGCCACCTGGGCAATACCGGCATTGCCGGGAGCGCAGAACAGGCTGGTGCAGAGGGGCGACGCGGCTATGGCCCAACAGAGGGCATGTTCGCGACCGCCGCCACCAACCACAAGTATCCGCATGGCGAGCTTTGACCACAGTTTGCGCCACCGGCACAAGCGGCTAGGCTGGGCCGACCCATGGAAAACCTCGAAGATCCCGCGCCGGCCGGCGCCGCCGTCAGCAACGTCCCGGAATTCTCGGTCTCCGAGCTCTCCTTTGCGCTCAAGCGCGAGATCGAGACGGCATTTCCGCGCGTGCGCGTGCGCGGCGAGATCAGCCAGCCGTCGTTTCCGCGTTCCGGCCACTGCTATTTCCGGCTGAAGGACGAGAACGCGGTGATCGACGGCGTCGCCTGGAAGGGCACGCTGCCGCGCCTCGGCATTCGGGTCGAGGAGGGGCTCGAGGTCATCGCCACCGGCAAGCTCACGACCTATGCCGGCTCGTCGCGCTACCAGATCATCGTCGACCGTCTCGAACTGGCGGGCGAAGGCGCCCTGCTCAAGCTGCTGGAGGACCGGCGCAAGAAGCTCGCGGCCGAAGGTCTTTTTGACCTGGACCGAAAGCGGCCGCTGCCCTTCCTGCCGGAAGTGATCGGCGTCGTGACCTCGCCCTCGGGTGCCGTCATTCGAGACATCCTGCATCGCCTCGGTGATCGCTTCCCGCGCCATGTGCTGGTCTGGCCGGTCGCCGTGCAGGGCGAGAAGGCCGCGGGCGAAGTGGCCGCCGCCATCGCCGGTTTCAACAAGCTTACACCGGGCGGTGCCGTGCCGCGTCCCGACATTATCATCGTGGCGCGCGGTGGTGGCAGTCTGGAAGACCTCTGGGCCTTCAACGAGGAGATCGTGGTGCGCGCCGCCGCCGCCTCCGCCATCCCGCTGATCTCCGCCGTCGGCCATGAGACCGACACCACCCTGATCGATTTCGCCTCCGACCGCCGCGCGCCGACGCCGACGGCGGCCGCCGAAATGGCCGTGCCGGTGCGTGCCGACCTGCTGACGCAGACGCTGGATTACGGCAAGCGCACCATGGCCTGCATGAACCGCGCGCTGCGTGACGCCGCCTTTGCCCTCTCAAGCCTCGCGCGTGGCCTCGGCGATCCCCGCCGCCTGATCGACGAGCGTCAGCAGCGCCTCGATGTCAGCGGCGAGCGGCTGGCGCTTGCCACGCGGCAGTTGGTCGAGCGCCGCGAGCGCGAGTTGTCGGCGGCCCGTCTCACCAGCCCACGGCGCGTGATCGAAGCCAAGCAGCAGCAGCTTGTCGGTGAAATGCGGGCGCTCGATGGCGCCATGAAGCGCTTCAAGAGCGATGCCCTGCAGAAATACGAACGCGCCTTCGATCGGCTTGAGCAATACGGCCAGAGGCTGAAGCGTCACGGCGCCGATCTGCTGTTGCACGGCCAGCGCCAAGTAGATCAGGCCGGCAAGCTGCTCGAAAGCTACTCCTTCCATTCCGTGCTCAATCGCGGGTTCGCCTTGGTGCGCGACCAGGACGGCCACCCCGTGCTGGCCGCTGCCGCGACACGCGCCGGCGACGCACTCGCCATTGAGTTCGCCGACGGCCGCATCGGCGCGCGCGTCACGGAAGCGACGGTCTCGACACCGCGTCCCGCCGCAGCGCCCAAACGCGGTGAAGGCGGCGGCAATCAAGGCTCGCTTCTCTAAGGAGAAAACAAAAATGACAACCGCGCCGCTCTTGACCGAGACGATTGAGAATTTCCTCTATGCCAGCACCGCCACTATCTCGATGCAGATGATGAAGCGCGGCTTTCGCAATTGTGCGATCAACGGCGTGAAGCCATTGAACCCCAAGGCGGTGCGGCTGGTCGGGCCGGCCTATACGCTGCGCTATATCCCGAGCCGCGAGGATCTCGACAAGCCGCCGACGCCGGCCGATTCGCCAACGGCGCAGCGCGCCGCCATCGAAGAGACGCCGGCCGGCCATGTGCTGGTGATCGGCACCGAGGGCAACACGCGCTCGGGCACGCTGGGCGACATCCTGGCACTGCGTCTCAAGGTGCGCGGCGTGGCGGGTGTGTTGTCGGACGGCGCGATGCGTGACTCGCCGGTGATCGGCAAGTTCGACTTCCCGGTCTATTGCACTGCCGCCGCCGCACCGCCCAGCATGGCCAACCTCCATCCGGTCGAGGTGCAGACGCCAGTCGGCATCTGCGGCGTGCCGGTCTATCCCGGCGACGTCATCGTGGCCGACGAGGACGGCGCCATCGTCGTGCCGCGCCATCTCGCCGATGAAGTCGCGCGCGATTCCTTCGAACAGGAGCGGCTGGAGAAGTTCGTCGCCATCCGTATCGGCCAGGGCCGCGAGATTCCCGGCGTCTATCCGCCCAACGACCAGACCAAGAAGGACTACGCCGCCTGGATCAAGGCCGGCGAACCGGCCGATTGGCCGGCGTAACTCTCTTTCAGGGAATTCGAGGACAGAAATGCGTTTCGCGACGGTCGAGTACAAAGGCAAGACGTTCGTGGGTTCGGTCGACAAGGCTGGCGACGTAACACCGGTGGTGACGCGCGACGGCGCGGCGGTCTCCGATCTCCTGGAAATCATCCGCAACCCGTCGCGTTTCGACAGTCTTTACAGCGTGAAGGGCGAGAAGGTCGCACTGTCCGCCGTGAAGCTGCGGGCGCCGTTCATGCCGCTGCGCAACATCATGTGCGTCGGCAAGAACTACCGCGAGCACGCCAGGGAATTCACCGCCAGCGGCTTCGACAGCAGCGCCAGCAGCGCCGCCGATGCCATTCCGATGGCGCCCATCATCTTCACCAAGATGCCGCAGTCGGTCATCGGTCCGGACGAGCCGATCCTCTATCCGACGGGCGTCAGCGATCAGCTCGATTACGAGGCCGAGCTGGCTGTGATCATCGGCAAGGGCGGACGCGGCATTCCGCTCGCATCGACGATGGAGCATGTCTGGGGATACACCATCGTCAACGATGTGACGGCGCGCGACCTGCAAGCCAAGCACAAGCAGTGGTTCCTCGGCAAATCGATGGACACCTTCGCGCCCATGGGCCCCTGCTGCGTCACCGCCGACGAACTCGATTTGGCCACGGGCGGCATCAAGTGCTGGGTCAATGGTGAGCTGCGCCAGGATGCCAAGTTCGCCGATCTGATCTTCGACGTACCGACCCTCATCGCCACCATCTCGGCCGGCATCACCCTGATGCCCGGCGACATCATCGCCACCGGTACGCCCGTGGGCGTCGGCATCGGCTTCAAGCCGCCACGGTTTCTGGCGAAAGGCGACACGATTTCCATGGAAGTCGAGGGTATCGGCCGGCTGACCAATGCGGTGCGCTAGCGTTTCGGCAGTGGCCCGCCGCTCGCCAGATAGACGCCGGCGCTGATCACGGCGATGCCGAGCCAGTCCACGGCCGTCGGCCATTCGTGCAGGATCGGAATGGCGAGAAGGGCGGCGATCACCGGTCCCAATGAGACGAAGGCCGTCGTCGCCGAGGGGCCGATCAGTGCCACGGCGCGGCCGAACAGCACCATCGACACCACCCCCGTTAGCACACCCTGATAGACACCCTGCCACAGCAACTCGAAGGCGGGCGTGGCAAGCAGGCGCTGCGGGCCGACCAGCAGGAAATAGATCGGCAGGTAGACCGCGGCCGAAGCGACGGCAGCGATGGCGGTGGCATGCAGCCCGTCCAGCCGCGAGCGGCGCAGCACGACGGTATAGGCCGCCCACAGCAGCGTCGCGGAAACCAGAATCGCATGGCCGATGCTCTCCCGGCCAAGGGTCGCGACGCCGATGCCGGCGATGGTCACGGCACCGGCGATGATCAGCGCGATGCCCGCCTTGCGCAGGGGCGAGAGCGTCTCCTTGAGCACGATCGCCGCCAGGATCGCGGTGGTGAGCGGCAGCACGCCCTGGGTGAAGGCGCGGGCATGCGACACCGGCGCGAAGATGAGGCCCGCGCCGACCGCGAGATTATAGGCAGCACCGCCGCCGACGGCGATGGCGAGCAACCCTGACCAGCCCAGTCGGTCGAAGGCGAGGCCGCGGCGCAGCACCACTGGCAGCAGGATCGCGCCCGCTATGATGAAGCGCAGGGCAATCAGATCGAGGACGCCAAGATTGCCGGCCATGCCTACGCGCATCGCCACCAGCCAGCCCGCCCAGATAAGAATTGTGCCCAACGCGCATATGGCGCCGACGACGAAGCGGGACGGGGCAAAGCAAGACGACACCGCGCCATCCTAGCAGGCCGCGGCGACGAGGAGGGCATAGTGCTGGGCGCGGCAGCGGGGGGCGGTTCAAGAGGCCGCGTTGGGCACGACGCGGCGCTTGAGCGGCTGCCAGACGGAGCGCGGGATCGGGCGTAGCGCGTCGAGGAACTGCTGGGCGCAACGCTGCCAGGTGAAGGTCTCGGCGTGGCGCCGGCAGTCCGCCGGATCGCAGGCGACGGCGCGCAGGCAAGCGGCGCGTAAATCCTGGTCCACCGCACCGACCGTCGGGGTGGTGACGACGTCTAAAGGTCCAGGCACCGGATAGCCCGCCACCGGCACGCCAGAAGCCAGTGCTTCCACCATCACCAGGCCGAACGTGTCGGTGCGGCTGGGAAAGACGAAGCAGTCGGCTTCGGCGTAGTGGCGCGACAGGTCCTCGGTATTGACCGAGCCGAAGAAGCGCACGTTCTTGTAGCGGCGCTGCAGTTCCTTGAGCTGCGGGCCGCCGCCCACCACCCATTTGCTGCCCGGCAGGTCGAGTTCGAGGAAGTCCTTGATGTTCTTCTCGACGGCGACGCGACCGGCATAGAGCCAGATCGGCCGCGGATCGCCGACATCGCCGCGCGGCTGTGGCTGTGGCTGGAAGGCCGCGATATCGACGCCGCGCGACCACGGCACGAGATTGCGGAAACCGCGCGCCACCAACTCGTCGCGGATCGACTGCGCCACCACCAGCACGGCCGAGGACGGCGTATGGAAATGGCGGACGAAGGCGTAGCTCCAGGAGATGGGAATGCGTACGCGGGCGCGGACGTATTCGGGAAAGCGCGTGTGATAGGCCGTGGTGAAGGCCAAGTCGCGGCGGAGGCAGAAGCGCCGGGCCGCCCAGCCCAGTGGGCCTTCGGTGACGAGGTGGATGGCATCGGGCTGGAACAGCTTCAGCATGTGATGCAGCCGCGCCGAAGGAAAAAGCGACAGGCGAATCTCGGGATAGGTCGGGCAGGGCACGGTACGGAAGCGGTCGGGTCCGAAGACCTCGACCTCGTGGCCGTCGGCCTGCAGCAGGCGCACGACGGTCTCGATGGTGCGCACGACGCCGTTGATCTGCGGCCGCCAGGCATCCGAGACGATGGCGATGCGCAAACGCTCTACTCGGCGGCCATCGGAGCGGGCGAGAACGTAATCGCCCGCATCTGGCCGCATTCCTCGGCCCAGCGCACGATGCGCAGCCTGCCGGTGTAATCCTCGACCAGCGCCGTGCAGCTCTCGACCCAGTCGCCGTCGTTGCAGTAGAGGATGCCGTCGATGGTGCGGATCTCGGCATGGTGGATATGGCCGCAGACGACGCCGTCGACGCCGCGCCGGCGCGCTTCGGCGGCCACGGCGTGTTCGTAGTTGTCGATGAATTGCACGGCGTTCTTCACGCGGTGCTTGAGATAGGCCGAGAGCGACCAGTAGGGCAGGCCGAGTTTGCGGCGCATCCAGTTGAAGCCGGTGTTGAGGCGCAGCGCTGTCGTATAGGCCCAGTCGCCCAGGATCGCGAGCCAGCGGGCGTAGCGGATGATGCCGTCGAACTGGTCGCCATGGATGACCAGCAGCTTGCGACCATCCGGTGTTATGTGGATGGCATCGGGCTCGACGCGCACGCCACCGAAAGTGAGATTGAAATACTGCCGCGCCGCCTCGTCGTGATTGCCGGGGATATAGACGACATCGGTGCCTTTGCGCGCCTTGCGCATGATCTTCTGCACGACGTCGTTATGGGCTTGCGGCCAATACCACCAGCGCTTGAGCCGCCAGCCGTCGACGATGTCGCCGACGAGATAGAGTTGGTCGCATTCGTTGCGCTTGAGGAAGTCGAGCAGCAACTCGGCCTGGCAGCCTCGGGTGCCGAGGTGGATATCCGACAGGAAAATCGCGCGGTGCCGCGCGATGCGCTGGCCGGGCTTGTCGTGACGGTCGATGGCACTCATGTGGATAAGGAGTCGCCGGCTACAAAATGTGTTGAGCGCGATTGCGCCTGACACATCAGATTGTGTATGGGGGGCGTTGCGCAGAGGTGAATCGGTTGTGACAGTTCGATGACATTCGCGGGCGCTCTTTTGCTCATCGTCAATCCCATCGCCGGCCGCCGTCGGCGCGGTCTGGTCGAGGCGGTGGCGCGCCTCGTGCGCGCCGAAGGCTGGACTGTCGATGTGGTCGAGACGGCCGCCGCTGGCGATGCGCGGCGCCTCTCCCTTGAATGCGACGCCGCCCGCTACGCCGCGATTGCGGTGGCCGGCGGTGACGGCACGATCAACGAAGTGGTGAACGGCCTGGCCGCGCGCGGCGGCGATGCGCCGCCGGTCGCCATCATCCCACTGGGCACGGCCAATGTGCTCGCCCAGGAACTCGGGCTTGGCTTCTCCGCTGCCGCCATCGCCGCCACCATCCTCGCAGGCCGCGCGCTCACGATGCGGCCGGGTGCCGTCAGCATGAACGGCTCGGCGCGGCATTTCTCGCTGATGGCGGGGGCCGGCTTCGACGCCCATGTCGTGGCCGGCGTCAGTGCGCCTCTGAAACGCCGCTGGGGCAAGTTCGCCTATGTCTGGCGTTCCATGGTCGAGGCCTCACGCTATCGGCCGGTGCGCTATCTGGTGGAGATCGACGGCCGGCGCTTCGAGGCGGCGTCGGTGATCGTCACGCGCGGCCGGCTCTATGCCGGGCCCTATGTCGTGGCGCCGCTGGCGACACTGGCCGAGGCGACGCTGCATGTCTGCCTCTTCGAACGCTGGGGCCGCTGGCAGCCGCTGCGCTTCTGCGCCGCCCTCGTGCTGGGCCGGCTGCCGCGCATGTCGGGCTACCGGGTCGTTACCGGCCATGACGTGCGCATCTCGGTTCAAAACGATGGCGGCACGCCACGCCGCCAGCCCGTCCAGATCGACGGCGACGATGCGATGACGCTGCCGGTATCGATCGGCCTGGCGACGAGCGCGGTGCGGGTGTTGCAGCCGGCCTAGCGGGCCGCGCGCTGCAGCCTTTGTACGACATCGGCCGTCGGATGGCCGTCGGCGGGAATGCCCTGCTGCTTCTGGAACAGGCGTACGCCCGAGCGCGTCTTGGGGCCGAGCAGGCCATCGACGTCGTCGCTGTAGAAACCGAGCTTGGCCAAGCGCGTCTGCATGTCGATCACGGTGTCGCGGGCCAGCGGTTCGTCGTCGGCCGGCGGCGGCTGCATCACGGCGGGTCCGCCGGCGATCTGGCGGGCGAGGATGCCGACGGCGAGCGCGTAGAGCGTCGAGCGGTTCCAGTTCATCACCGCTTTGAAGTTGGGATAGATGATGAAGGCGGGGCCGCGGAAGCCGGCGGGCAACAGGATCGAAGAGGGTTCATCGGACACAGGCAAGGCCTTGCCGCCAGCCAGTTTCACGCCCATCGCGGCCCATTCGCGCACCGGCTTCTCGATCGTGGTGTCGGCCTGGTCGAGCGGGAACTTCGCCGGCAGCACGACTTCGTCGCTCGACGGCAGGCCGGGCTTGAAGCCGATGCCGCGCAGGAAGTTGGCGCCCGAGGTCAGCGCGTCGGGCACGGAAGCCCAGATGTCGATCTTGCCGTTGTTGTCGCGGTCGACCGCCCATTTGGTGAAGGTCGAGGGCATGAACTGCATGTTGCCCATCGCGCCGGCCCACGAGCCCTTCATTTGGGCTGCCGTCATGTGGTTCATCGACAGGATGCGCAGCGCCTGCACGGTTTCGTTGGAGAAGAACACCGTGCGCTTGGTCGAACACGCGAGCGTGGCGACCGAGCGCACGACCGAGAAGTCGCCCATATAGCCGCCGAAGTTGGTCTCCAAGCCCCAGAAGGCCATGAGGTATTGCGGCGGGATGCCGTATTCCTGCTCGAGCGAGGTGAGCAGCGCACGATTCTGCGCCAGCTTTTGCTGACCCTTGGCGATGCGGTCGGCCGAGACCGAGGAGCCGACATACTTGCCGTAGGTCAGCGAGAATTCGGGCTGGCGGCCGTCGAGCTCGATGACCTTGGGATCGGGCGTCAGGTTGCGGAAGGCGGTGTCGGCGATCGCGGCCGGCACGCCCTGGCGCAGGGCCTCGGCTTTGATGTCGGCGAGGCAGGCGCGGAAGTCGCGTTCCTGCGCGAAACTGGAAGCAGAAGCGAAAGCCGTCGTTGCGGCGAGGAGGCAGAGCAGAAGGGGGCTTTTCATGTCCCGGATTCTATCACGCTCCGGCGACGGTCATCCCTTCAATTCTTATTGTCGGCGCGTTGGTGGAACCTTTGAACTCGAGGTCGCTGGCCGGGGTCATGTTGAGGAACATGTCCTTGAGATTGCCCGCCACGGTGATGCCGCTGACCGCCCAGGCGAGCTTGCCGTTCTCGATCCAGAAGCCCGAGGCGCCGCGGCTGTAGTCGCCGGTCACGCCATTGATGCCAAAGCCGATCAGATCGGTGATGAAGAGGCCGCTCTTGATGTCGCCGATCAGTTCGGCGACCGAGAGCTTGCCCTTCTCCAGATAGAGATTGGACGTGCTGGGCGACGGCGGACCCGAGGTGCCGCGCGCGGCATGGCCCGTGGGCTTGAGGTTGAGCTGGCGGGCGGCGGCGAGGTCGAGGAACCAGGTCGTCAGCACGCCGTCGTCGATCACGACGCTGCGCCTGGTCGGCAGGCCCTCGGCATCGAAGGGCTTGCTGCCCTGGCCGCGCTTGCGATGCGGGTTGTCGATGATGCGGATGCCCGGAGCGAAGATCTGCTTGCCCATGCTGTCCTTGAGGAAGGACGTGCCACGCGCCACCGAGCGGCCGTTGATGGCGCCGGCGAGATGACCCACGAGACCGCCCGAGACGCGGCGGTCGTAGACCACCGGCACGCGCGCACTCGGCGCCTTCTTCGGGTTGAGGCGGGCCACGACGAACTTGCCGGCGTTGCGGCCGACCTTGGTCGGCGACATCAGGTCCTCGAAATGGATGGCGCCGGTCCATTCATAATCGCGCTCCATGCCGGTGCCAACGCCCGCCAGCACCGAGGCCGAGATCGAATAGCCGCTGCGCGTATAGCCGCCGGCAAAACCATTCGAGGCGGCCAGCATGATCGAGGTGCGGCCCCAGCTCGCCTCGGCGCCCTCGGAATTGGTCACGCCCTTGACGGCGCGCGCGGCATCCTCGGCTTCGGCGGCCAGCCCCAGCAGTTTCTTCGCATTGGGCGTGCGCTTGTCGTTGAGATCGAGATCGGGCCAGCTCTTGGCCAGCAGTTCTTCCGGGGCGATGCCGCAGGTCGGGTCTTCCGGCACGGCACGGGCCATGTCGACGCAGCGCGTCGCCAGCGTGCGCAGGGCGGCCGGCGAGAAATCCGTGGAGGAGACGAAGGCTTGGCGCTTGCCGATGAAGACGCGGAGCCCAAGATCGCGGCCCTCGCTGCTTTCCAGCTTCTCGCGCTTGCCCATGCGCTGGGCCACCGAGATCGATTCACCATGCACGTAGAGTGCATCGGCGGCGTCGGCACCCGCCGACTTGGCCCATTTGATGAGATCGGCGAGCAGGTTGACGTCCGGCGCCGTCTTCATAGCGGGTGATTTCTTGACGACCTTGGGGGCCGCCTTCCTGGCGGTCCTCGCCTTGGATTTCGGGGCGGGCTTGCGGGGAGCAGGTTTTGTGCGTTTGGCCATGCAGCCGTTTTACGCGCTAACGCCCGCTCCCGTCGAGATCAGCCTGCCAGCTTCGACGCCCGGTTGGCGGCGCAGGTCACGGCCTTGAGCGAGGCGGTGACAATATTGGAGTCCATGCCGACGCCCCAGAGGACGCGGCCATCGGCCGTCTCGGCCTCGATATAGCTGACGGCGGTGGCATCGGAGCCGGCGCCGGCGGCATGCTGGTGATAGTCGCGTACCTTGATCTTGACGCCGCAGTTCAGCGCCAGGGCATCTACATAGCCCGCGATCGGGCCGTTGCCCTTGCCGCTCACGGTTTGCGGCTTGCCGTTGAAGGTCACCCTGGCATCGAGAAGACGCACGTCGGGGTGATCGGGATCGGGCACGGTGGTGTGGCTGGCGAAGGCGACCGGCGAGGTGTTCTCGAGATACTCCTTGCGGAAGGTCTCCCAGATCAACGCCGGCTGGATCTCCTTGCCGGTCTCATCGGCGATCTGCTGGATGATCTTGGAGAATTCGACCTGCAGCAGGCGCGGCATGTCGATGCCGTAGTCGCTCTTCAGGATATAGGCGATGCCACCCTTACCGGACTGGCTGTTGATCCGGATGATCGCTTCGTAGCTGCGGCCGAGGTCGGCCGGATCGATCGGCAGGTAGGGAACTTCCCAGACCTTGCTGTTCGAGGACTGCAGCGCCTTGAAGCCCTTGTTGATGGCGTCCTGATGCGAGCCCGAGAAGGCCGTGAACACCAGATCGCCGCCATAGGGATGACGCGGATGGACCGGCAACTGGTTGCAGTATTCCACCGTCTGGCGGATCTCGTTGATGTTGGAGAAATCGATCTCCGGATCGACGCCCTGGGTGAACATGTTGAGACCCAGGGTGACGAGATCGACGTTGCCGGTGCGCTCGCCATTGCCGAACAGGCAGCCCTCGATGCGGTCGGCGCCGGCCATGAAGCCCAATTCGGCCGCCGCCACGCCGGTGCCGCGGTCGTTATGCGGATGCAGGCTGAGGATGATCGAATCGCGGTACTTGAAGTTGCGATGGCACCATTCGATCTGGTCGGCATAGATGTTCGCCGAGGCCATCTCGACCGTTGCCGGCAGGTTGATGATCATCTTCTTGTCGGGCGTCGGCCGGTAGACGTCACCGACGGCGGCACAGATGTCGCGCGCGAACTCAAGCTCGGTGCCGGTGAAGCTTTCCGGCGAGTATTCGAAGACCCACTCGGTGTTGGGATCGGCATCGGCGAGCTGCTTGACCAGCCTGGCGCCCGACACGGCGATGTCGATGATGCCCGCATAGTCGGTGTTGAACACGACGCGGCGCTGCAGGGTCGAAGTCGAGTTATAGAGATGGACGATCGCCCGCTTGGCGCCGCGGCAGGCCTCGAAAGTGCGCCCGATCAGCTCGGGCCGGGACTGCGT
>JBBRFD010000064.1:0-22362 GCA_038224985.1 Reyranellales bacterium | reverse complement strand
CCTCAATACAGCGCGCCAAAGAGCTGCCCTTCTGGATGCATCACTACAACTGGCATCGACCTCACGGTGGAATCGATGGCACTATCCCCATCAACAGAATCGGCATGACCGGGAATAACCTATTGAGGCTCCACAGCTAGGGCGGACCGGCCGTGACCAGCGGCAGGACCAGCGGCAGGACCAGCGGCAGGACCACCTCGAAGCGCGCACCTCTGGCGGGTCGGTTGGCGGCGGTGATCTCGCCGCCCATGCGCTTGACGATATCGTAGCTGATCGACAAGCCGAGGCCGGTTCCCTTGCCGGTCGGCTTGGTGGTGAAGAACGGCTCGAAGACGCGGCCCCGTACCGCCTCGGGAATGCCCGGCCCGTCATCCTCGACGGCGATGCGGACGCTGCTGCCGGAGGCGGCGACCCTGATCGAGATATGGCCGAGCGGACCGGCCGAGGCGGAAACGTTCTCCAGCACGGCGTCGCGGGCATTGAGGACGAGGTTGATCAGCACCTGCTGCAGCCGCGCGGTCTCGCCCCTGGCCATCATCGGCGCCGTCGGCACGTCGATGTCGAGATAGATGCGGCTGGCCTTGAGCTGCTCGTGCAACAGGTTGTTGGCGACACGCACCGACTCGTTGACGTCGAAGGGCACCGGGTTGTCGGTCGGCTTGCGCGCGACGCTGCGCAGCTCGTTGACGAGGGTGGCGGCGCGCTCGGTCTGCGCCGAGATGCGGGCGAGCTTGCCGTGGGCGAGTTCGAGCAGGTCGGGGCCCATGGCGGCGGCCTCGGGCGTGTCGAATTCCTCGATCAGGCTTTCGGCGGCGAGGCGGATGATGGCCAGCGGCTGGTTGATCTCATGCGCCATGCCGGTCGCCATCTCGCCGAGATTGACCATGCGCGCGGAATCGATCAGGCGGATTTCGGCCAGGCGTCGCTCGGTATCGTCGACGCCGATGATGACGATGTAGCGCAGGCGGCCGTCGGCATCCTGCACCGGGTTGGCGGTGCTGCGGAAAATGCGCTTGGCGCCAGCCGCGGTCTCCGAGGCGCGTTCGAAGACCACGGGTGCGAGGCGCTCCGCACCGGAGGCGTTCTGCCAGCGCAGGATGACGTCGCGGTCGAGGCCGGCCACCACCAGGTCGAGATAGGAACGGCCGATGAGCTGCTCCGGCGTCATGCCCTGGACGTCTAGGACGAACTGGTTGGCCAGCACGACGCGCAGCTCGCGGTCGAGCATGAGGATGCCGGCGCCGGTCGATTCGAGCACGGAGCGCAGCAGCGCCGTCTCGGCCGCGAGCTGCTCTTCGTGCCGCTTGATCTCGCTGACGTCGGCCCGCACCACGACGCGGCCACCGCCCGGCATGTCGCTGACATAGGAGCGGCGCCACTGCCCATCGGGGCGCAGAGAATCGGAAACGCCGCCACGGTGGAAGGCGGCGACGGACTCGGCTGCCCAGCTCTTCCAGGCCTCGGCGGTGTCGGGCGTGGCGAAATGGGTGACGTAGGTGCCCATCACCTCGTCGATCGTCTTGCCTGACGCGGCGCCCGGCACGCTCCAGGGGCTGGCGTTGCGCGCCGCCTGGTTGGCCAGAACGAGCCGGCGGTCCTTGTCGTATTCGACGAACTCGACCGGCACGGCGTTGAGGGCCGCCTGCAGGCGGATGCGGGCGATATCGTTGGCCCGTCTCTGGCGCGCCGACTGGGCGCGCGTCCCCAGCAAGATGAAAACGATCGCCGCCACCGACAGCGAGAGTGCCGTCACCACGACGGGCTGATTCAGATGCTCGAGAAACTGAATGGTCGATGCTCCCGAACAGCGGCGTGAATACCGCTGCGGACTGTATCGAAAGCGCTGCGGCGGCGCATCAGCAAGACGACGCGCCCGGCCAGGCATTGCCCCAGCTGTCGGCATAGGTCACCTCGGCCACCGGCTTGCGCGTCAGCGGGCCATACTTCTTCGTCGGATAGCCGATCGGCATCAGCGCGAAGGTGGCGGCGCTGGCCGGCATGCCCAGCGCGGCCTTGACCTCGTCCTCGTAGAGGATGTGGTTGGTGGTGATCAGCGTGCCGAGGCCGAGACCACGGCAGGCCAGGATGATGTTCTGGATGGCGGGATAGATGCTCGACCCGCTGATGCGTTGCACATTGGCGAGATGCTCGGCGTAGCGGTCCTGGACGATCTCGGGAAGGCTCGCGCGCTCCGGTGGCTCGCGCCTGGCCAGACAGGGCACCAGGATCGCCGGCGCGTCGGCCATGTGGTTCCAGAGATAGCCGCTATTGGCGAGGAACTGTTCGTACTGCTTGTCCGTCAGGTGCGCGGGCTTGGGCCGCGCGGCATAGACGGCGGCGGTATGGTCCGAGGCCTTGCGGTAGATCGCGCCGAGCTGGCGGCGTTTTTCGGCATCGCGCACGACGATGAAGTTCCAGTGCTGCGTATTGCCGCCGCTCGGCGCGCGGATGGCGGCGTCGAGCACCTGCGTCATCACCGCATCGGGCACCGGGTCCGGTTTGAAGTGCCGCAGCGAACGGGCGCTGTACATCGCCTCGAACAGGTCGAGATTGGCATGGGGCAGGGGCGTCGATGTCATGGCGGGAGCCTCCTTCGCAAGCCCTGACTGGCAACAACGGAGCCAGGGCGCCTTTCGTCATTCTTCCCGGATGACGGGGGCGCAACGCTCCCTTACGGCTTGCCCGGCGGGAACAGCTCGGGGAATTCGAGCTTGGCGGGATCGTAGCCGAGTTCGCGCACGCGTCGCGTCAGGGCCTCGATCTCGGCGCGCGAGGGGCGGGGATTGCGCAGCAGGATGGCAACGTTTTCGAGCGGCGGGTCGGCGGTGATGAACCAGCCATAGTTATCGTCGCGGTCGAGCATCCAGTAGGTCTTGGTGATCGGCAGGAAGCCGAAGACGATGTAGCGCACCTCGATCTTGGTATTCACCCCGGGATCGAGAATCGTCACGGCGCCCTCGAAGACCTTCTCCTTGCCCGCGGGCGAACCCTCGCGGCAGAGGTCGCGCTCGATGAGCCGGCCCTTGCCGTCGCGCGTGAAGTCGGTGGTGCCGGCGACGCAGCCGTCGGTGACGCTGAGCGGCGTGCGCGCAAGTTCGTACCATCGGCCGCTGTAGAAGCGCTCGGCGTCGATGGCTTTCGCGGGTGCCGGGGCGGCGATCCGGCCGCTGTCGCCGGCGCAGCCCGCGATCAGGAGGAGTCCGGCGGCAAGGGTCGCTGAGAGCAGGCGCGGCATGGGGCTTTCCTTTTGGCGGACGGACTGAAACATCCGGGAGAGGCAAGGGTGCGTATTGTAGCGACCTTGCCGTGGTATCTACGCTGGGCGTTCAGGAACGGATCGAGGGTGAAGATGAAGATCGTGCGGATGCTGGCCTTTGCCGTTGTGGGCGCGTTGTTGTCGGCGGCGGGTCTCGCCTGGGCGCAGGCCGGCCGGCAGCCGATCGACTGGTCGAAAGTCTCGCTCGAATCGATCGGCGGCGGTCCGCTGCCGACCGCCGGCTACAGCGGCCAGGTCGTGCTGCTGGTCAACACGGCCTCGCTGTGCGGCTTCACCGGCCAGTATCGCGACCTCGAAGCGCTGTGGCGTAAATACAAGGACATTGGCGGTAAAGATCGGGGCCTCATCCTGCTGGGCGTGCCGTCGAACGATTTCGGCGGCCAGGAGCCCGGCAGCAACGAGGAGATCAAGCGCTTCTGCGAGGCTACTTTCGACGTGACCTTTCCGCTGGCCGACAAGCAGGTCGTCTCCGGCCCCGCCGCGCATCCGCTCTACAAGTGGGCCGCGTCGCAGACCGGCGCGCTCGGCACGCCCAACTGGAACTTCCACAAGATTCTGATCGGCCGCGATGGCCGCATCGTCGACTGGTTCGCCGCCGTCAGCGGCACCGGCGCCAAGCTCGACCGCGCCATCGAGGCGGCCCTCGCCGCCCCGCGCTGACGACAACGAAGCCCGTCATCGCGCGCCGCTTCATCCGCCGAGATTGAGTTTCAGCGCCGCCGTCAAGGTCTTCACGAATTTGCGCCGGTTCCTGCCGGATTCCTCGCGAATGGCAAGAAGAACAACGACGGTCGCGTCACGCGGGAGAGTCAGCGCCCTCCACAACCCGGATGGTGTAGCGATGCCGACCGGTATTGGGATCGCTGCCCTGCGAGGTGGAAAAATAAAGCATGCCCAGCCAGCACGAATAGCCGCCGCCACCCAGCTGGACGATCTGCTTTTGCGCGCGATGGCCGGGACCGAGCTCGGTTTCATCCTCGAACAGCAGCAGGGGCGAGCGGCGGCTCTCCTCGTGGCCGTCGCACAGCGCCAGCAGACCGGGCGGCAGGGTTGCGCTCCATCCCAGCGGCGGCATCGGCGCGAAAGGTCCATCGAGCGTCGCGAGCGTGCGCCAGCTCGCCGGCGCTGGCGGCGCGCCCGGGACGTATGTGCGCACCAGGACATCGACGACGCGGGCGACGAAACCGGGGTTCACGTGAATGAGGTCGCGTTGCCAGATGTCGGGCAACCGCGACAGGGTGACCATCTCGTAGCTCGGGAAATAGTCGACCTGTTCGAAGCGATCGCGCAGAATTTGCGCGGCGCAGCGCAGCGTCGCCTTGCTGTAGGCATTGGCGATAACGGCATCCATGCCGGAGAAGGTCGCCCGCATGGGAATCGGCGACACGGTCAGCAGGATGTTGACGCCGGGGCGGCCATTGTCGATCAGCAGCCGGATCATGCGCTCGCTGGCGTCGATGACTTCCGCCACGTCGAGAATCTTGAAAGCGAAGCGGTCGCCGGCGCGGCGCAGCGCCAGCGCATGCGGTGTCTCCTGGATCGCCCGTCCGGTCTTGCGGTCGAGCCAGCACTCGACGAGGCCGAGCGTGATGACCACGCAATCGGCATCGAAGGCCTGGGCGAAGATGTCGAAGATGTGTTGCCGCCGCGCATGGGCGCGCTCGCGGGTCACCGGTACGAACTCGCGCAGCTCGAGGTCGATCACGCGCCCGTCGGTCGTGGGAAACAGCACCTCGTCGATAATCCGCTCGCGCCGTTCGGGATGCCGGATCATGGCCAGCGTGCGTTCGATTTCCTGCAGCGCGGCCGGCGGCGTGAACTTGTCGACGATGCTGGGGCCGGGGTTGTACTCCTCGGGCGGAATCGACAGGGAAAGGGCCGGGACGTCGAAGCCGAGCGAGCCGAGGTGCTCCTCGATGTTGCGGGCGAAACAGCTGCCGATGGTGAAGACCCGCGCGCCCGGCTCGAGGCGGAAGCGGGGTTGCAGGATGGGATCGTAGAACGGCTCCAGCCGGTTCGGGCCGCCGCTGGAGGGCCAGTGCGAACTCTTGCGATTGCGCGTCGCGTTTGCGAGTGCAACCTCGAGCGGAATTTCATTCTGCATTTCTACTGGCCATTGTCGCTGCCTCGGGTCGGGACAGGGGCGAACGCTAACAAGTTCATCTCCACCGTGATACCGGCGTCTCGGCCCCCGTCTTGGGCCCCGTCTCGGCCCCCGTCTTGGCCCCGGCGGTTGGCCGGCCTCACGCTGCTGTTCCGCCGCAGTCGTCGGGGTTGCTGCCCCGGCTCTCTGACCTGCCAGGGACACCGGTGGCGATTCTTTCACGGAACCTTTGCCTGTCGGATGCGTATATAACCGGTTGGGCTGCGCAAAGGGGGCGAAGCGGTTTTGGCGGCTGGAGGCGAGCGCGCAGGCACGATCCCGTCTTTTTTGACGGGCGGGGGCGAAATGGCCCGGCTGATCGCCGCCGCCGACTGGTCGGCGACATTGGGTCCGCCCGACTCCTGGCCGCGGAGCCTCAAGACCTTCGTCGGCTTCATGATCCAGTCGCCGATCGCCCTCGTCCTCCGCTGGGGTCCCGACGGCATCATGATCTACAACGATGCCTATTCGGTCTTCGCCGGCCGCCGTCATCCCCAACTGCTGGGCAGCAAGACCCGCGAGGGTTGGCCCGAGATCGCCGATTTCACCGACGACGTCATGAAGGTCGGGCTGGCCGGCGGCACGCTTTCGTACAAAAACCAGATGCTGGTGCTCGACCGCTCGGGCACTTTCGAGCCGGTCTGGCTCGATCTCGAATATTCGGCCGTTCCCGACGACAGCGGCAAGCCGGGTGGCGTCGTGGCCATCGTTGTCGAGACCACCAAGCGCTTCCAGGCCGAGATGCGGCGCGATGCGCTGGCCCAGCTGACGGACGCCTTGCGCGACGCCGAGGAACCGGTCGCGGTGCAATACGAGACATCGAAGATCCTGGGCGAGGCGCTGGCGGCGAGCCGCGTCGGTTACGGCACCATAGATCCGGTGGCCGAGACGCTGACGGTCATCCGCGACTGGACCGCGGCCGGCGTCGAGTCGATGGCCGGCACGCTGGCGCTGCGCGACTACGGCTCCTTCATCGACAGCCTCAAGCGCGGCGAGTTCATCGCCATCGCCGATGTCGAGAAGGACCCGCGCACCGCCGCCGCCGCCGATACCCTCAAGGCCCGCAGCGCCGGGGCCTTCGTCAAGCAGCCGGTGATGGAGCACGGCCGGCTGGTCGCCGTGCTCTTCATCAACAACGCTGCGGCGCGCAACTGGTCGGCGGGGGACCTGGCGCTGATCCGCGAGATCGCGGCGCGCACCAGGCTGACCACCGAGCGCATCGAGAATGCCCGGGCGATGCGCGAGAACACGGCACGGCTGGCCTTTCTTGACGGCCTGGGCAAGGAGACGGCGCCCTGCCAGGGCGCCGACGAGGTGCTGGCCATCACCACGCGCCGTACCGGCGAATATCTCGGCGTCGCCATCTGCACCTATGCCGACATGGATGCCGACCAGGACGGCTTCACCATTCGCGGCGGTTGGAGCGCGCCCGGCTCGCCCAGCATCGTCGGCCACTACAAGCTGGCCGATTTCGGCACGCTGGCGGTCGAGAAACTTGGCGCCGGCCTGCCGCTGATCCTGAACGACCTCGAGGAATTGGCGCCCGGGGAGGCCGCGGCTTTCCAGAGCATCGGCATCGCCGCGACCATTTGCCTGCCGCTGGTCAAGCAGGGCCGCCTGACGGCGCTGATGGCGATCCACGACAAGGCGCCGCGCCCGTGGTCGGCCCGCGAACGCGCGGTCATCACCGAAGTGACGGAGCGGTCGTGGGCGCATATCGAGCGCGTCCGCGTCGAGGCCGAGCTGCGCGACAGCGAGGCGCAGTTCCGCACGCTGGCGCAGGCCATGCCCAACCATGTCTGGACCGCGCCGCCCGACGGCCAGCTTGAGTGGTTCAACGACCAGGTCTACGCCTATAGCGGCAAGCGGCCGGGCGAGCTCGACGGCGCCGGCTGGGCCGTCATGGTCCATCCCGAGGACATCGAGGGCGCCGCCGCACGCTGGGGCGAAGCGCTGGCCACCGGCCGCGACTACCAGACCGAATTCCGCCTGCGCCGCCATGACGGCATCTACCGCTGGCATCTGGCGCGCGCCGTGGCGCTGCGCAACCCCGATGGCACCGTGCTGCGCTGGGTCGGCACCAATACCGATGTCGACGACCGCAAGAACGCCGAGTCGCTGCTGGAAAAGCGGCTGGAGGAACGCACGGCCGAGCGCGACCGCATCTGGCAGGCGAGCGAGGACCTGCTGGGCGTGGCCGACAGCCGGGGCATCTGGCAGAGCGTCAGTCCGTCTTTCACCCGTGTGTTGGGCTGGGATGAGTTCGAGCTCGTCGGGCGCGGCAGCGAATGGCTCGAGCATCCCGACGACAACGAGGCGACGCGCGCCGAAATCGCGCGTCTGGCCGATGGCCGGCCGAGCTACGCCTACGTCAATCGCTTCCGCTGCAAGGATGGCAGCTATCGCACGATCTCGTGGTCGGCCGCGCCGGTCGAGGGCGTGCTCTATTGCATCGGCCGCGACATCACCGAGCAGCGCGCCCGGGAAGCAGCCCTCGTGCAGGCCGAGGAGCAGCTGCGCCAGGCGCAGAAGATGGAAGCCGTCGGCCAGCTCACCGGCGGCCTCGCCCACGACTTCAACAACCTGCTGCAGGGCATCATGGGCGCCCTCGACCGCGTGCAGCACAGGATTGCCGCCAATCGCCTGGGCGATGTCGACCGCTTTCTCAATGCCGCCGTCGAGGCGGCCAATCGCGCCGCCGCGCTGACGCACCGCCTGCTCGCCTTCTCGCGCCGCCAGACGCTCGATCCGCGCCCGACCGACGTCAACCGCCTGATCGCCGGCATGGAAGACCTGATCCGCCGCACCGTCGGCCCCAATATCGAGGTCGAGGTCGTCGGCTTGGCCGGACTGTGGGCAACCCGGGTCGACGCCTCGCAGCTCGAAAGCGCGCTGCTCAATCTCTGCATCAATGCGCGCGACGCCATGCCCCAAGGCGGCCGGCTCACCGTCGAGACCGCCAACAAGTGGCTCGACGAGCGCGTCGCGCGCGAGCGCGAGCTGACGGCCGGGCAATGCATCTCGCTCAGCGTCACCGACACCGGCACCGGCATGACAGACGAGGTGATCGAACGCGCCTTCGATCCCTTCTTCACCACCAAGCCGATGGGCCAAGGCACGGGCCTTGGCCTGTCGATGATCTACGGCTTCGTGCGCCAGTCGGGCGGCCAGGTCCGCGTCTATTCCGAGCTGGGCAAGGGCACGACCATGTCGCTCTATTTGCCGCGCCACGTCGGCGCCGCGGAGGAGCCCTCGGTCGCGCCCGAGGAGCCGGTCGAGAGCGGCTTCGGCGAAACCGTGCTGGTGGTCGACGACGACGCCACGGTGCGCATGCTGGTGACCGAGGTGCTGACCGAGCACCGCTACAAGATCCTCGAGGCCGCCGATGGTCCGGCGGCGCTGCGCATTCTCGAATCGCCGGCGCGCATCGACCTCATGATCACCGATGTCGGCCTGCCCGGCGGGCTCAACGGCCGCCAGGTCGCCGACGCCGCGCGATCGCTGCGCCGCGACCTCAAGGTGCTGTTCATCACCGGCTACGCCGAGAACGCCGCCATCGGCAACGGCCACCTCGATCCCGGCATGGAGATCCTGACCAAGCCCTTCGCCATGTCGACCCTGGGCAACAAAGTCCGGGCGATGCTGGAGGGGTAAGCCGGCCCTTCGGGGGCAGCCGGTCCATGTTACTGGCCGCGGCCTCGCCTTTCATCGGCACCTCGACCGGGCTGCTCGACGACGGCACCGTCATCGTCGCCGGCAACGGCCATCTCTAGGACACGCTCGACTTCACCTGAGGCGACTTCACCTGATCTGACTTCGCCCGAGGACGCCTATTCCACCGTTTCCGTCGCGCGGGCGCGGATGGCGGCGGGTAAGACGAGCCCAAGTGATTTCGCCACCGCCAAGTTTAGCGCGAGATCGAACTTCGTGGGACGCTCGACAGCGATCTCGGCGGGCCGCGCGCCGCGCAGGATGCGGTCGGCGATGCCGGCCGCCTGGCGCCAGGTGGCGGCGGGATTGGGGCCGTAGGACATCAGCATGCCGTCGCGCACTTCGCTGGCGCGGTCGGTGCAGCAGGGCAGGCGGTGGCGCGCCAGCAGCGCGGCCAGCCGCTGGCGCGCGGCTTCGCTGCGAAAGCCGATGAGGCGCAGCACGCCCTCGGCGCGGCGTTCGACCACGGCGGCGACCGCGCGGTCGAGATCCGCCGCGCTCTTTACATCCTCGCGCAGCAGTTCGATGCCGAGTGCCGCGGCGGCGGCCTCGACATTGCGCCATTGCGGGGCGAAGACGGGATTGGCGGGATTGCCCAGCACGCCGATGCGGCCGAGGCCGGGGGCGGCTTCCTTCAGCAGCTGCAGCCGCTTGGCCGCCAGCTCGCTGTCGAGATTGCCGAGGCCGGTGACGTTGCCGCCGGGCCGCGCCAGGCTCGCCACCAGGCCCGAGGCCTCGGGATCGCCAACCTCGATCATGACGATGGGTAGGGCAGCAGGCCGGGCCGATCCCGATCCCGCCCCCGCCCGCGCCGCCGCCTCGCGCATCGCCAGCGCCGGCTGCGTATTGGCCGCCAGCACCAGATCGAGCGGCAGGCCCGCGAGTTCGGCCGCCAGGCGCGCCAGCGACTCCTCGGTACTCTCCTTCTCCTGGCGCATCTCGTAGACGGTGTTGCGGCCTTCGACGTAGCCGAGGTCGCGCAGGCCCTGACGGAAGGCCGCGACCGTATAGCCCCGAGCGTCGCTGCTGGCGCCGATCAGGATACCGATGCGAAACATCCGTGCCGCCGTCTGCGCCCCGGCACCGAACGGCAGAGGGGGCAGTGTGACGGCAAGCTGAAGCAGGTGGCGGCGCTTGAGGCTCATCCGGCCCATGCTGGCATATCGCGTCCGTCGATGCCCTGTGGGCTACCGCAGCTTGCGAGTGCGACTGAGTTTCGGGTGGGGGGAGGGGTGGCGGAAAAGTGAGAAGAATGCCGGAAAAGCCTTTTGCCATCGGCATCCGAGGTTTCTCACGGAGGTGAGAAGATCGTGAGAAACCGCATGAGAAGAAGGGATTTTCGGCCGTTCCGATCAGGCGCGGTTGTTGCTGCGGCCGTGGTCGTGGGTGGCGTAGCGGCCGTCATTGGCGGTTTGCGAGCAGGCCGCGAGGCTGGCGCCAGCGAGAAGCAGGGCCGCGAACAGGGTGAATGCGCGAAGAACGGGTTTCATCATGCCCTCAAGATTGGGTGCGATAGCGGACGATGCAACGGGTCGTGGGGTTGTGTGTTAGTCCCGTCGCAGGGTGAGGATGGCGTAACATGAAGCGTGACCTGGCGAAGATCCTCGCGGCGCTGCACCGGCTCGGCATCGATGTCGGCATCGAGAACACCGCGCCCTCCGGCGGCTTCGCCGTGTGGATCGGCAGCCGCGCGGCGCCACGGGCCCGCAAACTCTTTGGCGTCAACCAGCTCGACCAGATCGCCGACTGGCTGGTGGTGACGGCGCAGGGCCTCAACGAGGCCAATATGTCCAAGGCGCTGCGCGAACTTTAGCCCGCTCCCTTGCCCGCAGGGCGTCCTTGCCGATGATCCGCGCCATGATCGCCGCTTTCGAAGGTGGCAACGCCAACCTCTGGCGTGTCGTTCGGCTGGCCGTCAGGCCAGTGCCTCGTCGAGCGCGCGTGAAACCTGGCGCATCGAGTAGGGCTTGGGCAGGAATTGCCCGGGCGCGGGCATCCCGGCGGGCGGGGTCCCGATTTTGCCCGAGGTCACGATCAGGTCGATCGGTGGCCAGCGGTCGCGCACGGTGCGCGCGAGCTTCAGCCCGTCCATTGAGCCCGGCATGTTGATATCGGTGAAGACGATCTGAACGTCGGAGCGCGATTCAAGGATCCTCATCGCCTCGTCGGCGGTGCCGGCCTCGAGCACGTCGAAGCCTGCTTCTTCCACCATCGATGCGGTGGCAAAGCGGATGATCGCCTCGTCCTCCACGATCAGGACGGTTGCACGTGCCGGCTGGCCCACGGGAAAATCCTTTGGTTACGCGCCGAATCTCGATGCGTACGGCAACAACGGACGGCTTTGGCATCCGGTTCCGCTCCTGTTGAAGTTAGAGCGAGTTGTGACTTTTCGGACTCAGGGAGCCGTACAGACACGTCAGCCGCGGGCCTGCCCAGAATGGGCCAGCACGAAGCCCGCATCGGTTTCCTCGATCAGGCGCAGTTGCTTCAGGCGGTCGACGGCGCCGCGCGTGTCGCGGTCGAGGGGGGCGCCGAGTTCGATCTGCAGCAGGGCGATCTGCTCGCGGCCGCTCAGCTGGTCGTGGTCCAGTGGATGCATGGCCTTACTCCTGGCCCGCATCGCAGGAAATTTCCTGGAAATGCGGGTCGGTGAGATTGAGCGCGCTATAGGCCTCGTCGATGGTCTTGACGACCAGCGGCTCATGGTTGCCCGAGATGCGCTGATAGGTGCCGAACATGCGGCCGAGGCCGTACATGTCGTCGCGCGGCATGACGTAGACGCGCTCCTGCTGGCTCACCACCGACTTGCGCTGGCCACGGCGGACGAACTCGCCGGTCGGCACGTCGAAATCGTCGACGGCGCTGCAGTCGATGACGAAACCGCGCGTCGGACCCTCTTTCTTGACGAAGGCGACGACGGAGGAGTCGAGACAGTTGAGGCCCTCCTGGCTCATGCGGCCGGAGAACTTCACGCGCAGCACGCGATGATTCGGTTCGAAGGAAAGACTGACGGACATGGGGAATTTGTCCTGAGCTGAATAAACTTGTTTCAATACGTCTGAACTAAAATATCTCCCTTAAGATAACCCAGGACGCGAATCGGCCTAGACCGTTTCGTGTTTCAAATGCTTCGAAGCGTACGTTTTGAGCGCTTATGCGCTTGCCGATTCCCTGGCCGATTCCCTGGCCGACTCGCTCGCGGGGCTGCCGGCGATGCGGCTGTGCCACATGACGCGGGGCTGGGTCATGTCCCAGGGCGTCGCCTGGTGCATCAGGCAGCGGTTGTCCCAGACGACGGCGTCGCCTGCTTTCCAGTCGTGGTGGTAGATGCGCGGCGGCCGGCAGGCGAAGGCCGCCAGCTCCTGCAGCAGGTTCGAGGACTCCGCCGCATCGAGGCCGGGGATGTTGTGGGCGTGCCGACCGATGAGAAGCGACTTGCGGCCGGTTTCGGGATGGACCTTGACCAGCGGCCGCAGCGGCACCGGGCCGTCATGCAAACCGTAGCCGTGGTACTCGCCGTCCTGCTTCCTGGTCGCGTGGCCCATCTTCGATTGGCTGTAATGCAGCGAGTGATGCGCGGCGAGCGGCGCGATCCGCGCGCGCATCGCCGGAGCAAGAGCGTCGTAAGCCGCGCGCATATCGGCAAAGCCGGTGCGGCCGCCGACGCCGGGCACGATCTCGGCCGAGAACACCGCGCCCTTGGCCTGCACGGGCATATAGGTGCTGTCGCAATGCCAGCCCATGTTGCCCTTGAGCACTTTCATCATGTCGTCGTTGTCGGCCTCGATGCGCAAGGTGCCGTCCGATTTGACGTTGCTGATCGCGGCATAGTCGAATTCGAGCGGGCCGAAGCGTTTGGCGAAGGCGATCTGCTCGTCGCGCTTGAGATGCTGGCCGGGAAAGATCAGCAGCGCGTGTTTCAGCCAGGCGGCATAGAGCGCCTGCCAGTCGGCCTCGTCCAGCGACGCTACCCTGGCGCCGGTGACGACGGCGCCGAAGCTGGTGCCGTCGAGAGGGTCGATGTGCAACGTCATGGGCGCAAGGTCATGGGCGCAGGCTCACGGACCTTAAGCCGCCGGCCGGGTGAAGGCCTGGCGGGCGAGCAGCTTCCAGTCGCCGCCCTGCTTCTGCCAGACCTGCAGGACGCCGATCTTGGAAACGTTCCACTTGCCGTCGCCGGTGCCGCTCTCGCTTTGCCAGCTGTGGCGGACGATGGCGTTGCTGCCGACCACGCTCACGGTCTGGTCGCTGAGGACGATCGACTTGTAATGCGTCTTCTTGTCGGCGACCACGCCGACAAAGGTCGGCTTGTCCTCGAGCTTGCCGGATGAATGACCGTAGCTCAGCTGCTCGGCGGTGAGCGCGTTGAGCTTGGCGCGATCGGCTTCGAGCATCGCCTTGGTCAGCGCCGAGACGGCGTCGGCCACGGCGGCGGACTCATTGGCTTGCGCGAAGGCGGGTGAGGCATCGACGAGCGCGAAGGCGCCCGAGGAGAGCAGGGCGGCGGCGGCGATCTGGCTGCCGAAAGTGCGGCGGTTGATGGTCATGGTGTTCCCTCCAGGGTGCTTCCCAACTGCGTGGGATAGAGACCACGCTAGCACCGGGAGGCAGGCCGCGAAAGACGGGCTCACCTCTCGACGGGATCGACCTCGTCGAGCCAGGTCAAGGCTTCCGCCATGTCGGAGAAAATGCGGATCGGCCGTTCGACCCGCGCATGCTGGCCGTAGAGCGTGGCGAACTCGGCGGTCAGCTCGGAGCTGGCAATCAGCGCGACCGGGCCGCTCCTGCCGTCCTTGCCCCATTCGGTGACCTTTTGGCCGAGGGCCCTGACGTCGGCCACGGTGTAATCGAGCATGCCGAAGCGCAGGTCGAAGATCTTGCGGTAGGAAATCGCGCCGGCCTCGCTGAGCGCGATCAGGAAGGCGGGATAATCGCGGCGCCGCGTCTTCGGGCCGATCACGGCGGTGACCAGGCGCTTCTGATGCGACACGGTCCAGTCGATGGCCACGGAATTCTCCTTCGATTTCTCCTTTATAATATAGAGATCGACCGGGACGTCAGCCCCGCAGTTAATGCTTGTGCGCCGGCGCGGGCACGACGGCACCGCTGGCCGCCCCATTGGCAGTGTAGCCGCGCACGGTCTGGTAGGTCGCCCGTTGCGCTGCGTCGAGTGTCGCCCGCGTCGCCAGATGGGTGCGCAGGTGCACGGCGCGCAGTTGGCCCTGGAGCATGGCAATCTCGGCCGTGAGGCGGTCGATGCTGGCGGCGTCGGCCGCGCCCGAGGCGAACAGCACGTCGAGTTCGCCCTCGCGGACGATGATCCTTTCGCCCAGCACAATGGCTGCGGCGCGCATGCCGGCCATCTGGCCGGTCAATGCTTCCTTCTGTGCCGCCGAGAGACCGAGGGCCGCTTCGTGCTCCAGCGCATGTATCGGGCCGGGATAGCGGTTGAGTTCGGCCGGCAGCGCCATCGCCATGCCGCGCCCGGCGCGCAGGCCGGCGATATCGTCGGCCGACAATGCCTTGATCGGACGCTCGGTCATCGCGCCGTAGGGCTGTTGCCCCGGCGCCGCCATTTGCGCGGCGGCGGGAGCAGCGGCCAGCAGCAGGCAGGCCAGTGCGATTGCAGTTCGTGTCATCGTGCTTCCTCCGCTCGGGTCAGGCTTCGTCGAAGTATCGCGCAACGCCGAGCGCCAGGGCAGCGCCAATGCACTGGGCGACGATGAAGGCCGGGGCATGCGCCGGGGCGATGCCGGCGAAGGTGTCGGAGAGGGCGCGCGCCATCGTCACCGCCGGATTGGCGAAGGAGGTCGAGGCGGTGAACCAGTAAGCGCCGACGATATAGACGGCGACGGCGGCGGGCAGTGCCGGCGCTTGCCGCCGCGTACCGAGCAGGATCAGCAGCACCAGTCCGAAAGTCGCCGTCGCCTCGGCCGACCACTGGCCGAGGCCGCTGCGCAATTTGGTCGAGGCTTGCAGGATCGGCAGGTCGAACATCAGATGGGCCAGCCAGACGCCCGCAATGGCGCCGGCGATTTGGGCGGCGAGAAAGGGCAGCGCGGTTGCGCGCGGGCTCAGGCCGCGCGCGGTGAGCGCCAGCGTCACCACCGGATTGAAATGCGCGCCGGAGACCGGGCCGAACATCGTGATCAGCGCGAAGAGCACGCCGCCGGTGGCGACGGCATTGGCCAGCAGGGCCACGCCACTGTTACCGCCCGACAGCCGCTCGGCCATGATGCCGGAGCCGACGACACCCGCGAGGAGAAGGGCGGTGCCAAGAGCTTCGGCGGCGGCCTGTCGTCCAGGTGAGGGTCGGAAAAGCGAAGCGCTCACGCTGCCGCCGCGCGCTGAATGGCCGTGCCGGGATAACGGACGTTGCAGACGCGGTTCACGGGCGCTCCTGTGGCGTGACGGCGAACGATACCCTCTCTACCATATCCGCCTCCGCCATATCCGCCGGTCGGGCCGCGTCACCCGCGTCGACCGCATCGGCGCCGCCGGGAGTCGATGCCGATTGCGCTGTCCCGCCCCCGTAACCTAGGCTCGGCGCCGGCATCCCTTGCAAGAGATCGGCACCCCTCCCATGGCCCAGAAGATCAGCCTGCCCGCAGCGTCGGGTTTCGACGCTCTGAAATGGCGCTGCATCGGCCCGTCGCGCGGTGGCCGTGTCGTCGCCGTCTCGGGCGATCCGGACAACAGGATGGTGTTCTATTTCGGCGCCTGTGCCGGCGGCATCTGGAAGACGGTCGATGGTGGCGTGTTCTGGCAATGCGTCTCGGATGGCATGATGGGCAGCGCCGCGGTCGGCTCGATCGCGGTGGCGCCCTCGGATGCCAACGTGATCTATGCCGGCACCGGCGAAACGGCGATCCGCCTCGACGTCTCCTATGGCGACGGCATTTATAAATCGAGCGATGCCGGCCGCACCTGGAACAACGTCGGGCTGCGCAACGGCAAATTCATCGGCCGCATCTGCATCCATCCGCGCAACCCCGACCTGGTCTATGCCGCGGTCCTGGGCGACGTCTTCGGTCCCCATGCGGAGCGCGGTGTCTATCGCTCGAAGGATGGCGGCAAGACCTGGGAGAACGTCCTTCATCGCAGCGATGTGGCGGGCGCCATCGAGCTCACCATGGACAGCGCCAATCCGCGCATCCTCTTCGCCTCGATGTGGGAAGCGCGACGCAACTTCTGGAACATATCGAGCGGCGGCCCGGGCAGCGGGCTGTTCCGCAGCACCGACGGCGGCGACACCTGGCAGGAGATTTCGCGCAATCCGGGCCTGCCCGATGGCATGCTCGGCAAGATCGGCGTGTCGATTTCGCCGGTCCGCGCCGGCCGCGTCTGGGCACTGATCGAGGCCGAGGGCGACAAGACCGGCCTTTATCGTTCGGACGATTACGGGGCGCGCTGGAGCCATGTCTCGGCCAATCGCGACCTGATGCACCGGCCCTGGTATTATACGCATGTCTTCGCCGATAGCGGCCATGCCGACACGGTCTATGTCACCAATCTGCAGATGTGGAAGTCGACCGACGGCGGCACGAGCTTCAGCGAGGTCACGACCCGCCACGGCGACAACCACGATCTATGGATCGATCCCAACGATTGCACCCGCATGATCGAGGGCAACGACGGCGGCGCCCACGTGTCGTTCAATGCGGGCGCCTCGTGGTCGACGATCTACAACCAGAAGACGGCGCAGTTCTACCGTCTCGACATCGACAACCAATATCCCTACCGGGTCTATGGCACGCAGCAGGACAACACCTCGATCTCGGTGCCCAGCGCCTCGGAATGGGGCGTGATCACGCTGGCCGACTGCTCCTATCCCGGCACCGGCGAGTCGGGCTTCATCGCCGTCGACCCGCGCGATCACCATGTCGTCTATGTCGGCGCCGTGGGATCGAGCCCCGGCGGCGCCGGCGCGTTGCAGCGCTACGATCACCGCACGCGCCAGATCCAGCTCGTCAATGTATGGCCCGAGGAATCGACGGGCATCTCGCCCAAGGACCTCAAGTATCGCTTCGCCTGGACCTTCCCGATCGTGTTCTCGCCGCACGATCCCGGCACGCTCTATGTCGGCGGCAACTGCGTCTTCCGCACGCGCAACGAGGGCATGGACTGGGAAAAGATCTCGCCCGACCTCAGCCTGAACGACCGCGCGCGGCAGGGCCATTCCGGCGGCGACATCACCCGCGAAAGCGCCGGCGCCGAGGTCCATGCGACCTGTGCCTGCGTCGTCGAATCGCCGCATCGCGCCGGCGAGATCTGGGCCTCGACCGACGACGGCCTGGTCCATGTCACGCGCGACGACGGCAAGACCTGGAAGAACGTCACGCCCAAGGGCATGCCGGAGCTGGCCTATGTCGGCTGCGTCGAGATCTCGGCGCTCGATCCCGACACGATTTACGTCGCCGCCACGCGCTACAAGCTCGCCGACTACAGGCCCTATCTGTTCCGGAGCAGCGACGGCGGCCGCAGCTGGAAGTCGATCAAGGGCGACCTGCCGCCCGGCGAGATCACGCGTGTCCTGCGCGCCGATCCGGTGGCCGCGGGCCTGCTCTATGTCGGCACCGAGACCGGCGTCTATTTCACTCTCGACGACGGGGCGACCTGGACGCGCATGGCCGGTGGTCTGCCGGTCGTGCCGGTCTACGACCTCAAGCTCAAGGACACCGACCTGGTGGCGGCGACCCATGGCCGCTCGTTCTGGATCCTCGACGACGTGACGGCGCTGCGCGGCCTCGCCAAAAGCCGCAAGTCGACGCGCCTGTTCGCGCCGCGCACGGCGATCCGCACCAAGCTGCACTGGAGCGCCGGCAGCAACGTGCGCGGCGGCATCGCCTATGGCCCGGCCTTCGGCATCGACGGCAGCACGGTGATCGTCGAGAAGCCCGACGGCACGCGGGTGCGCGAGCATCTCGATGTCGGCGAGAATCCGCCGAACGGGGCGATCGTCTATTACTGGCTGGCCGAGGACGCCAGGGAGCCGGTCACTCTCACCTTCCGCGATTCGGCCGGCCGCAAGATCGTGGCCTATGCCAGCGACGCCAAGGATGCCGCCCCGGCGCGCAAGCCGGGCACCAGGGCCGGGCTCAATCGCTTCGTCTGGGACATGAAGTATCCCGGCCCGGCCCGTCTCGACTACGATCTCGCGCCGCCGCGGCCCAAGCCGCTGGCGCCCGACCCCGAGAATCCGCCCGGTCCGACCGTCGTTCCCGGCGCTTATGGCGTCGATCTCGGCATCGGCGACAAGGTGCAATCGGCGGGCTTCACCGTGGTCAAGGACCCGCGCCTGCCGACGACGCCGGCCGATTACGCCGCCCAGTTCGCCCTGCACAAGGAGCTGGTGGCCTCGTTGTCGAAGCTCAAGCAGGCGCTCAACCGGCTGCGCCGGATGCAGCGCCAGCTCGGCGACGTGGCCGAGCGCGCCGGCAAATCCGAGCGCGCGCTGCGGAGCCGCGCGCTGGCCATCGGCCACAAGCTCTCGGCGATCGAGCGCGTCATGGTCGATCCGCAACGCAAGTCGGTGCGCGACGTGCTGCGCAATCCGGCGGGCCTCAACGACACGCTGTTCGACATGATCGCCATGACGACGACTGCCGACGCGGCGCCGACCAGCCAGACCCGGGCGGTGTCGCGCGAGGTCATGGACAAGGTCGACAGCGAGGTCGGCAAGTTCGAGGCGCTCGTCGCGGGCGAGGTCGCCCAGCTCAACACGGCACTTGCCAAGGCCCGCGTGCGGCACGTCACGGCGGCCTAGCTCATCGGCGGGGGAGTGGCAAAAGGCCTTCATCGAACGGCTCAGGTTCCATCAGGTTTTTTTCAGTGCGTGCCGCCGCGGGCCTGCATCGTCGCCAGACACGTCTCGATATCGGCGCGCGACACGGCAGGCGACATTGCGGCGGCCCGGTGGCGGTGTTCGGGAGCGGTTGGATCGAGGCGCACTTATGCGGCTCTCGTCAATTCCGACGCATCGACCGCCGCCCGTGCCGCGCGGTAGCGCGCGGCGGCATCGAGGAAGGCACGCCACAGCGCGCGGCGGCGCGGGATCAGGTTGGCTGCGAGGTCGGCCGCCGTCTCGCGGGCGCGTTCGGCCCATTGATCGGACCACCGTTCAGGGCGGCGCGTAGCGAGGCGCTGCGCCTTCAGCACGTCGACGGCGCGGCCCAGCAGCAGGTTGGCGCCGACCAGATGGCCCTCGATGTTGAGCAGGCAGGCGGCCCAGGCCTCGTGCGCCAGGCGATAGGGTTCCGAGGGATGCGGCTGCCACGGCGCGCCCTCGTCGAACTGCCCGGCGAGGCCCTGCAGCGCCACCAGCCGCGCCCAGTCGGCGCGGGCATGCTCGATCTCGGCCTCGGCCACCGCCACGAGGTGGCGGCGCCACGGCAAGGCCTTCAGGCGGAGCGGGAGGAGGGGCCTCCTTCCGCTCCGGATAATGGCGTCGCAGGTCGTGCCAGGATAGTTGGACATGCCCCGATATTGCGATAATCGCAATATAAAGTCAATGCGAAAAACGCAAGACCGAGCCTTCGTTGCGGCCGCCCGCCTAGTCGCGATTGGCGAATTTCGAAGATAGGTAAACGCTGTTGCTGATGCCCATCAGCAGCATGAAGCCCTCGGGCACCTCGGGGATGCTGTAGCTGTCGATCAGCCGCACGGTCACGAAGCCCGCCGAGACCAAGGTGAAGAACAGCATCTGCATGCGCGTGACGTCGATCTCGCCGGGATGGTTGGGCGTAACCACGAGATCCGACCAGCGCGGCCGCCGCAACACGGTGGAGGCGGGCAGGGTGCTCAAGGTGGCGGAAGGCGATGCCGGCCCGACACCCGCTGCATTGAGGGCGAAGACGCGGAAGTCGTAGGCCTGGCTGGGCTGCAGGCCCTTGACGCGATAGCTCGGTCCGGCAACGGCCATCGCGCTCAGCTCCCAGTCGGCGCTGCCGGCCACGGCATACTCGACGCGATAGGCGGCGACCGCGGCGCCGGCCGCCGGCGGCGTCCAGGTGAGCGCCATGCCGTCGTCGCTGGCATTGCTGAGGAGCGGCGCGGCGGCAACGGCATTGGGTGCCGCCACCGGCGCGGGTGGCGGCTGCTGTCCGGCCTGCGGCGCGGGCGGCACCTGCGGCGCGTTGTCGGCCTTCTGGCGGTCCTTTTCGTTGTTGTTCTGTATCTTGGCGCCCAGCGTGGTGATGCCGGCGATGCCCAGCAGCACCAACGCGCTGCCGGGAATGTTGATCAAGCTGCCCGACAGCGCCCAGACATAGATGGCGCCGGCGCCGAAGACGAAGCTCCACAGCACGATCTGGAACTGCGACAGGCTGGCGTAGCCCTGCCGCGTCGAGAACAGCCGCATGACATAGCCGTTGCCCGGCACGCCGCGCCGGCCGCCGGCGATGCCCAGCAGCACCACGGCGCCCACCACCCCACCGATCGCGGCGAGGCGCGCGGTCCAGATATTGGTGATGCCGACGGCGCGGCGGACATCGATCATCTCGCCCCTCTTGTCGGCGCGCATGGCGCCCAGCGCCACGATGCGCAACTCGGCCAGCGGCACGATCATCGTATTGTCGTAGCTGCCGACGAGCGTGAACCACTTGGGGAAGATCTGCGACAGGATGCGTGCCGGCCAGGCGCTATGCGGCCGTGCGCCGTGCTGGCTGCTCGACAGGCCTTGCGGCACTGTTGCGCCATAGACCACGCGGTTGAGCGCGCCGGTGGTGCTCACCGGCTCTATCGTGCGCAGCGGCGCGCGCACATAGGCGGCGCTGTCGTCGATGCCGATCCAGCGGAAGCAGGCGGCGATGTCGAGGCCAGTCAAGGTCGCCGTGCTGCTTTCGACGATAAAGCGCACCTCGCCGCCGCGCGGCTGCCAGGCGGTCGCCATGTCGATGGTGACGACGACGTCGGAATTGATCGGCGGCCGCTCGCTGTCGCTGCCATGGGTCCGGCAGATCGCCGCGGCGTTCCCCCTGGCCTTGTCGGCCTCGGCCCTTGCACTGTCGGCGGCCTTGGCGGCGTCGGCTGACCGGGCTGTGGCGGTTGCTGCTGCCGCCTCGGCGGCTTTGGCGGCGTCGGCAGCCTTCGTGGCCTCGGCGGCCTTGGAGCTGTCGGCTTTAGCAGCGGCTTCGGCCTTGGTGGCTTCAGCCCTCAGAACCCCGGCCTTCGTTGTCTCGACCTTCGCGGCGTCGGCGGCCTTCGCGGCCTCGGCCTTGGTGGCTTCGGCGGCCTTGGCGGTTTCAGCGACTTTGGCTTCCGCGGCCTTTTCCGCCTCGGTTTTCACCGCCGCCGGTTTGGCTGCTTCGGCGTTGGCCGCCGCGCTTTTGCCGCTGTCGGGCTCCTTCCACAGCGCATGCGCAGCCCAGAACACGACCGCGATCACCACCACGGCCCCCGCCGCACGCCATTTCCCCGTGATCTTCATTGCTCGCTCCGTTGTGCCGAGACGGCTCAGATGATGCCGCGCAAGGTGGTGACGATCTTGCCGCTCGCCGACAGCAGGTCGGCGGTCTTGCCGATGAAGTCCGCAGCGGTTTTCAGGTACTGGGCCACGGCGTTCATTTGTGTTGTCGCGGCCTTCATCGCCGCCAGCGCCTGCGCCATGTCGGCGCTCTCAAGCGAGCCGGCATAGGCCTGGAGATAGACGTCGGTGCGTTCGTCCATCAGCTCGTGGATGACGTCGGACATGCGGGCATCACCCTGGTTCTTGAGGCCGATGGCCTCGCCGATCTTCAGATCGAGGATATGAACCGCTTCGGATTTCTGCGCGTCGATGTCGGATTTCTGTGCGGCAATGGTCGCGCCGTTGGTTGGCATGTTTACGGTCCCTTCTTGCTCGCACTGGCCGGCGTCATGGCGCTCAAGGCGGTGTGCACGGTGGTGACCTTGTCGGCGAAGGTGCCGACGGCGCCGACCAGACCGGAGTAGCTGGTGTCGGGATCGTCGACGGCGGCCACCAGCGCGTCATGCGCCTTGGCCAGGTCGCTTGCCGCCGCCCGGACATTGGCCGAGCGCACGGCGTTGAGCGCAGCGACCGCTACCTGGGCATCGCTCAGCCGCTGCTTGTAGGCGGCCTCGGCCATGAGGGGCCCCAACCGTCCGCTCAGCACCTCGACTTCGGCGTAGAGCGAGGCTTCGCGGGCGGCGCGCAACGCCTCCAGTCCGTCGCCGAGAGTGTCGCTGACGACGTGGATGGGTGACCTCGGGAGTTCGGGACGGTCCTTGTCGG
>JBBRFD010000063.1:0-22368 GCA_038224985.1 Reyranellales bacterium | reverse complement strand
TTTAGTAATTTTCAGGCGTGGTAGACCTTTGGCCGTTGGCCGCCCAAGGGTGTCCTTGCTCAAGCCCACTTCCAGTCGAGCCTAGTCATATTGCACGCTGCCTCTGGCCCGTCGTTGATCGCGAGTTTAACCATCACCCGCCCCGAATTCTTTCTGCATCGCCCTCACGCCTTCCTGGTGTGGTGTCCACATGCGGCCGCCGATCATGCCGCCGTCGACGACGAGGTCGTGGCCGTTGATGAAGCTCGATTCGTCCGACGCCAAAAACAGTGCTGCATTGGCGATGTCGTCGGTGAGGCCGGCGCGCGGGATGGGCTGGGCCTTGGCCATGCGCGCCTTCATGCCTTCGGCCAGGGCGTCGGCCTTGTCGGGCGCGAGGCCGAGCGCCTTGGCGAAGATGCCGGTGGCGATGCCGCCGGGCGAGATCGAATTGCAACGCACGTTCTTCTCGCCGAGCTGCATGGAGACGCAGACCGTGAGGTGGTTCACGGCGGCCTTGGCGGCACCGTAGATCATCGAGGTCGAATAGCCGGCGCGGCTCGCCGCCACGCTGCCGTTATTGATGATGCTGCCCGAGCCCTGTTTCATCATGATCGGGGCTGCGTGCTTCATGCCCAGCATCACCGAGCGCACCAGCGTCGCCATGGCGGCGTCGAAGCCCTCGACCGGCACGGTCTCGATGCCGCCCACCGGCGAGGGACCGCCGGCATTGTTGAACAGGCAGTCGAGGCGGCCCCACTTGCTCATGCAGGCGTCGATCATCGCCTTCACGTCGGCCTCATCGGTGGCGTCGGCCTTCACGAACAGGCACTTGTCCTTGCCCAGCGCGGCTTCGAGCGAGCGGCCCAGCTCCTCGCGGCGGCCGGTCGTCACGACCCGGGCGCCTTCACGGACGAATATCTCGGCCGTGCGGCGGCCGATGCCGCTGGTGGCGCCGGTGACGATCGCGATCTTGCCGTCGAGTCTGCCCATGCCCTGTCTCCCCTTTATGCGGTGGGGATGATACACCAACCGCCGTCAGGAGAAGCAGATGACGGTATTGGGCATTATGGGCGGCAGCGGCGTCTACGACATCGCCGGCCTCGAAAAGGCAACGTGGAAGCGCATCGCGTCGCCCTTCGGCGAGACCTCGGACGAATTCCTGTTCGGCGTGCTCGACGGCCTCGACGTCGTCTTCGTGCCCCGCCATGGCCGTGGCCACCGCCACTCGCCGACCTCGATCAACTACCGCGCCAATATCGACGCCCTGAAGCGTGTCGGCGTCACCGATATCCTGTCGCTCTCGGCCTGCGGCTCGCTGCGCGAGGATCTGCCGCCCGGACACTTCGTCGTGGTCGACCAGTTCATCGACCGCAGCTTCGCGCGGGAAAAGAGCTTCTTCGGCGAGGGCCTGGTCGCCCATGTCTCGATGGCCCATCCGACCTGCAACCGGCTGGCCGAGGCCGTGCACGACTGCGCCAGGACGGCGGGTTTTCCCATCCGCTTCGGCGGCACTTATCTGGTGATGGAGGGGCCGCAGTTCTCCAGCCTGGCCGAATCGCGGCTCTACCGGAGCTGGGGTTGCGACGTCATCGGCATGACCAACATGCCGGAGGCCAAGCTCGCCCGCGAAGCCGAGATTTGTTACGTCACCGTCGCCATGGTCACGGACTTCGACTGCTGGCATCCCGACCACGAACACGTGCAGGTTTCCGACATCGTGCGCGTGCTGCTCGACAATGCCGAGAAGGCCAAGCAGCTCGTCACCATGGTCGCGCCGAAACTCAAGCAGTCGCGGCCGGATCCCTGCCCGCAGGGTTGCGACCGCGCCCTCGAACATGCCCTCATCACCGCCCCCACGGCCCGCTCGCCCGAGATGGCCACCCGGCTCGACGCGGTCGCCGGGCGCATGCTGAAAGCCTGAAAAGGCTGTCAAGTTTTTTCCGAGTCGGCCCACCTGGAAAGTGGGAAGAATCGCCTTAAAGCCTTGTGCCATCGGCATCGAAGTGTTCCCACGCATGTGGGAAGTCGGCAGCGGATCGCCGGGCGCTAGATCACCGGCGCCAGCCGGTGCGCGACCTGCGAGGCGTAGCGCGCCGCCGCCGGCAGGAAGGCGCGGAAGTCGAGATGGCTCTTGGCGCTGGCGAGATCGCTCAGGCAGCGCACATTGACGACCGGAATATCGGCGCCCCAGCGCCGGGCGACCTGGGCCACGGCACCGCCCTCCATCTCGACCGCCTGCGCCTTGAACTGCTCGTAGAGGCGCTGCCGCGTGCTGTCGGAATTGACGAAGGCATCGCCGGTCAGGATGGCGCCGAAGTGAATGGCCGGGGTGCGCCGGCCGGCGCCGACCGCTTCCGGCAAGGGCTCCAGCGTCAATCCCCTCACCGCCTCGCGCAGCCGCGCGACCAGCGGCCCGGCCACGGAATAGCCCGGCGTCCAGTCCTCGCCCAGCGACGGCCGGCTGCCCGGCTGGATGGTCTGGAAGCTGTCTTCCTTCTGCACGCCGTAGTCGTGCTGGATATTGCTGGCGGCGACCACGATATCGCCGACGCCCAGGGCCGGATCGAGGCCACCGGCCACGCCGCAGAGCATCAGGGCGCGGCAGTCGAAACGGTCGAGCAGCAGGGCCGTGGCGACGCCGGCATTGACCTTGCCCGCGCCCGACTCGACGAACACCGCCTCGCGGCCGGCGATGCTGCCCCGCCAGAAGGCATGCCCGCCGATTTCCTGCGCCTTGCCGGACTGGTCGGAGAGATGGGCGAACTCCTCGGGCAATGCCGATATGACGCCCAGGAGCCTGTTTGCCATGATCGAATGGGTTATAAGGTCGCCGCCTTCATGTCCAATACAGCCCTCCCCGACCTCGAGACCCTCCGCGACGCCTGCACCATCTTCGCGCGCGAGGCCGCCGTCGAGATCATGCGCATCTATGCCGGCGACCATGGCGCCCGCGACAAGGCCGACCGCAGTCCGGTGACCGATGCCGACGAGGCCGCCGAGAAGATCATCGTCAAGGGCCTGCGCGCGCTGACGCCCGGGGTCATCGTGGTGGCCGAGGAAGAGATGGCGGCCGGCCGCGTGCCGGGCGATGTCGAAGGCAAGGCGTTCTGGCTGGTCGATCCGCTCGACGGCACCAAGGAGTTCATCAAGAAGAACGGCGAGTTCACCGTGAACATCGCGCTGATCGTCGACCGCCGCCCGGTGCTGGGCGTCATGCTGGCGCCGGTGCCGGACACCCTATGGCGCGGCGGCGAAGGCTTGCCCGCCGACAAGAGCCAGGACGGCGGGCCCTTCATGCATATCCAGACGCGCGTGCCGCCGCCCGGCGGGCTTACCGCCTTCGCCAGCCGCAGCACCGCGATCTACAGCGACCTCGATATCTGGTTCGGCAACAACGGCCTCACCGTGGCCGAGCGCAAGCAGGCCGGCTCATCGCTCAAGTTCAGCCTGATCGCCGAAGGTGTGGCCGATATCTATCCGCGCTTCGGGCCGACCTGCGAATGGGACATCGCGGCGGGTCACGCCATCCTCGATTCGGCGGGCGGCGAGATCGTCACCACCGACGGCGGCCCGCTGCTCTACGGCAAGCCGAAATTCCTCAATCCGCATTTCATCGCGCGCAGCAAGGCCGCGCGGTGAGGCTTGCCCGGTGAAAATCGTGGGGCCGACAGCCGAGACGGTGGGCGAAGCCGCCCGCCGGCTGCGCGACGGCGGGTTGGTCGCCTTTCCCACCGAGACCGTCTACGGACTGGGCGGTGACGCCACCAACGAACGCGCGGTCGCGGCGATCTTCGAGGCCAAGGGCCGGCCGCATTTCAATCCCCTGATCGCCCATGTCCTCGACGCCACCGAGGCGAAGCGCTTCGTCCAGTGGAGCGAGACGGCGGAGAAACTGGCGGCGCGCTTCTGGCCGGGGCCCCTCACCTTCGTCCTGCCGCGCAGCAAGAACTCACCCATCGCCCTGCTCGCGAGCGCCGGGCTCGACACGGTGGCGATCCGCGCTCCGGCCCATTCTGTGGCGCAGGCGCTGATCCGCGCCGCCGGCCGGCCCATCGCCGGCCCCTCAGCCAACAAGAGCGGCGCCGTCAGCCCGACGCGCGCCGAGCATGTGGCCGAGTCGCTGGGCGAGCGCGTGCCGCTGATCCTCGATGGCGGCCCCTGCCTGGTCGGCGTCGAATCAACGGTGATCGACCTCACGACGGCGATGCCGACATTGCTGCGCCCCGGCGGCGCCACGCGCGAGGCGATCGAAGCGGCGATCGGCCCCATCGCCCTCTCCGACGCCATCGCGAGCGGCGATACGGCGCGCAAGTCGCCGGGACAACTCGACAGCCATTACGCGCCTTCACGACCCGTGCGCCTCAACGCGACCAGTGTCGGTGCCGATGAGGGGCTGCTGGCCTTCGGGCCCAACCCACCCGCCGGCGCCATGCTGACCTACAATCTCAGTCCAGCTGGCAACTTGGCGGAAGCCGCGGCCAATCTTTTCTCCCAGATTCGGCTGCTCGACCGGCCAGGCATCAGCCGCATCGCGGTCATGCCCCTTCCTGAAACGGGCCTCGGCCTTGCGATCAACGACCGCCTGCGGCGCGCGGCGGCGGATGACGGGAAGGCCCACGGACGCTAGATTTCGGGCCTTAGGGAGAAGAAACAAAAGCCATGCCCGATAACGTCATTGCGCCGCGAATTCCGACCGCGCCGGTCACCCCCGCCCTTCTCGAGGCTCTCAGGGCCATTGTCGGCGACACGGGCCTGATCCTCGACGAGCAAGGCAAGCAGCCCTTCGTCACCGACTGGCGAGGCTCGACCGTGGGCACCGCGGCAGTAGTCGTCCGTCCGGCCAATGTCGAGGAAGTCTCGAAGGTCGTGAAGCTCTGCTTCGATAACGGCATCGCCATCGTGCCGCAGGCCGGCAATACCGGGTTGATGGGCGGCGCCACGCCGTGGCCGACGCATGCCGGCATCGTCCTGTCGGTCGGCCGCATGAACAAGGTGCTGGATGTCGACACGGTTGGCTATTCGATGACGGTCGAGTCGGGCTGCGTGCTGCAGACGCTGCAGGAGACCGCGGCCAAGCACGACCGCTTCTTCCCGCTGTTCCTCGGCGCCCAGGGCTCCTGCATGATCGGCGGCAATCTGTCGACCAATGCCGGCGGCGTGCAGGTGCTGCGCTACGGCAACGCCCGCAACCTCGTCATGGGCCTCGAAGTCGTGCTGCCCAACGGCGACATCTGGAACGGGTTGCGTTCCCTTAAGAAGGACAATACCGGCTACGACCTCAAGCACCTGTTCATGGGTGCCGAGGGCACGCTCGGCATCATTACCAAGGCGGTACTGAAGCTCTGGCCCGCGCCCAAGGACGTGGCGACCGCTTGGCTTGCCGTGCGCGATCCGCAGGCCGCCATCGAGATCCTGTCCGAGGCGCATGCCGCTTCCGAAGACAACGTCGGCTCCTGTGAGCTGATGAGCCGGGCCTGCACCGACATGGTACTGCGCCACATTCCCGGCACTCAGGATCCGCTGAAGGCCGATACACCGTGGTTCCTGCTGCTCGAATGGACCTCGTCGCGTCCCAAGGCCGACGGCGCCGAAGGCATGTCCGACAAGATGGAGCAGTTCCTCGCCGATCAGATGGAGGCCGGCCGCGTGCTCGACGCCGTCATCGCGCAAAGCGAGGCGCAGGCGCGCAACATGTGGGTGATCCGCGAATCGGTGGCGCCGGCCTCGCGCGCCGAGGGCCCGGGTCTCAGCTACGACATCTCTGTCTCCATCTCCAAGGTGCCGGAGTTCATCGAGAAAGGTCTCAAGGCTGCACTCGATATCCTGCCCAGCATCCGGCCCTACCCGCTCGGCCATATCGGCGACGGCAACGTGCACTTCTCGTTCATGGGGCCGACGGGCATGGACCGCCAGACGCTCAACCAGTATTCGCCCGCCATCACCCGCGCCGTGAACGACCTGGTGACCAGCCTTGCCGGCTCGATCTCGGCCGAGCACGGCATCGGAATCGACAAGCTCGACGAGCTGGCGCACTACCGCTCCAAGATCGAACTCGACACCATGCGCACCATCAAGCGCGCGCTCGATCCGAAGAACATAATGACTCCCGGCAAGGTCCTCCGTCTCGCATGAGTGATTTCGTCGAAAGTCTGCGTGCCATTGTCGGCGACAAGGGCCTGATCACGGACGACGCCGACAAGCGTCCCTACCTGACCGACTGGCGCGAGAACTATCTCGGCAAGGCGCTGGCCGTGGTGCGGCCCGCCACGACCGAAGAGGTCGCGGACGTCGTGAAGCTCTGCGCGGCCGAGAAGGTCGCGGTGGTGCCGCAGGGCGGCAATACCGGGCTCGTCGGCGGCGGCATGACGCACGAGGACGGGCGCGAGATCCTGCTCTCGCTCACCCGCATGAACCGCATCCTCGAGGTCGACGAGGTCGGCTATTCGATGACGGTCGAGGCCGGCGTCATTCTCAAGACCATCCAGGACAAGGCGGCGGCACACGACCGGCTGTTCCCGCTGTCGTTGGCGGCCGAGGGCAGCTGTACCATCGGCGGCAATCTTTCGACCAATGCTGGCGGCGTGCAGGTGCTGCACTACGGCAATGCCCGCAACCTCGTCATGGGTCTCGAAGTGGTGACACCCCAGGGAGAAATCTGGAACGGATTGCGCGCCCTGAAGAAGGACAACACTGGCTACGACCTGCGCGATCTCTATCTCGGCGCCGAAGGAACGCTCGGCATCATCACCAAGGCGGTGCTGAAGCTGTGGCCCAAGCCCAAGGACATCGCGACGGCCTGGATCGCCGTGCCGTCGCCCGAGGCGGCCGTCGAACTGCTGAGCGGCGCGCATACCGCCAGCGAGGACAATGTCACCTCCTGCGAGCTGATGGGCCGCCAAGGCATCGACCTCGTGCTGGCGCATATTCCCGGCGCCGCCGATCCGCTGGCCGAGCAGCACGACTGGTACGTGCTGCTCGAATGGGCCTCGACGCGCGCCCGGCGCGACGGCGAGAACCAAGGCGGCTTGCGCGAAAAGATGGAAGCCTATCTCGGCGAGGCGATGGAAAAGGGCCTCGTGCTCGACGCTGCCATCGCCCAGAACGAGACCCAGGGCCGCGCCCTGTGGTCTCTGCGCGAGAACCATACCGAGGCGTCGAAGAAGGAAGGCCCCTCGGTCAAGCACGACATCTCCGTCGCCGTGAGCAAGATCCCCTCCTTCGTCACCGAGGGCCTGGCTGCAATGAAGAAGGCGCTGCCCGATTGCCGGCCCGTCACTTTCGGCCATGTCGGCGACGGCAATCTGCATTTCAATTGCCAGGCGCCGGCCGGCTGGAGCAAGGCGCGGTTCATCGAACACGTGCCCGCCATCAGCGGCGGCATCTACGACTTGGTCGTGAGCTACGGCGGCTCGATCTCGGCGGAACACGGCATCGGCCTGATGAAGGTCGACGAGCTGGCGCGCTATCGCACCAAGATCGAGCTCGACGTCATGCGCTCGATCAAACGCGCGCTCGACCCGCAGAACCTGATGAACCCCGGCAAGATCGTCCGCGTCTGACGACGCATCTATCTCTTCGGAGCATCGTCTTTGTCGACGATCTCGTATTTCACGTCGGTTACCTGCCGTATGTCCCGCGTGGGCGGAGGTTCAGCAGGCAATCCGCCGCGACTTCCGAACAGGCTCAGGAACCAGGCGCGCGCCTTGAAGACGAGGATGAGCACGACGCCCACGACCGCCACGCCGGCGATCACGGCGAAGCCCAGCACCGCCAGCACGACGAAAGCCACGATGGCCACGGCCGCCTGCAGCCAGACGCGGGCCGGCAGACGGGCCAGGAGTTCGAGGAATTGCTTGCCGTTCATGGCGACCACTTCTTCTCGAAGTCCCAGACCTCGGCAAAGCCCATCAGCTCATGCACGCCCTGAAACTGCGGCACGGTGCTGCCGACGCTGGTGCCCTTGTCCTTCAGTTGACCGAGTGCCAGCCGCATGGCCTCGGCCGCCACGGTCAGGCCCAGCACCGGATAGATCGCCAGATCGAAGCCCCATTTGTGCAGGCGCTCGACTTCGACGCGCGGCGTCTTGCCGAACTCGACCATATTGGCCAGCAGCGGCGTGCCGACCTCGCGGCCGATACGCTCCAGCTCCGCCTCGCTCTCCGGCGATTCGACGAAAATCACATCGGCGCCAGCCTCCTCGTAAAGCCGCGCCCGGCGCAGAGCTTCGTCCAAGCCCAGCGCGGTGCGGGCGTCGGTGCGGGCCACGATCATGGTTTCCTCGAAGCGCCGCGCCTCGACCGCGACCTTGATCTTCAGCACCATCTCTTCGGCCGGCACGACGCGGCGGCCCGGGGTATGGCCGCACTTCTTGGGCATCTCCTGATCCTCGAGCTGGATCGCCGCGACGCCGGCGCGCTCGTAACCCTGGATCGTGCGGCGCACGTTGATCAATCCGCCGTAGCCCGTGTCGGCATCGGCAATCAGCGGCGTCTCCGTCACCGAGCAGATCATCTCGGCCCGACCGAGCATGTCGGAATACGTCGCCAGCCCGGCGTCCGGCAGGCCGAGCGCCGAGGCCGTGGCGCCATAGCCGGTCATGTAGAGCGCGGGAAAATCCATCCGGTCGGCGACGCGCGCAGAGATGCCGTCATAGACACCCGGCGCCAGGATGAATTCGCCCTTCGCCAACCGCTCGCGCAGCGCGCGCGCCTTCGCATTGCCCGTCATGTTCGAACCTCTCAGAGCTGCCGCATTGTAAACCGAACGTCGCCCAGGCGCAGCCTGTCGCCCGGCGCCAGAGCCGTCGATTTGCCGGATTCAACGGTCGTGCCGTTCACCTCGGTGCCATTGGTCGAACCGAGATCCTCGACCTGCAATCCATCGCCCTGCAGCCGGAGCCGCGCGTGGCTGCGGGAGATCGTGGGATGCGCCAGCACGAAGGCGCAGTGGTCGATGGCGCGACCGATCACAAGCCCCCCGGGCGTTTTCGCCAGAACAGCGCGGTCGACATCGAAGGTATGCGGCTGTCCCTGTGAATCGATTCCTTCGAAACGCAGCCTTGGGCGCCGTACCGACCGAATGTGAAAGACCTGAATCGGCCGGCTCACGTTCTTGAGCTGGTGATCGCCGCCATCCTCGAAGACATGATCGGTGCGCAACTCGACCAGATCGCGCACGGCGCGCGACACGGCAATGCCGCCGGGTTCGGCCAGCGCCTGAATGCGGGCGGCGAGATTGACCCCGTCGCCGAAAATATTCTGGTCCTCCTCGTCGACGATCACCTCGCCGAGATGGACACCGACACGGAACAGCATGCGCTGCGCCGGGTCGAGCGCCTCGTTGAACCGCGCCATGCGCTCCTGGATATCGAGCGCCACTCCGACGGCGGACACGGCCGAACCGAACTCCGCCAGCATCGCATCCCCCGCCGTGCCGACCATGCGCCCGCCACCCTGCTGGATGGCCGGCCGCCAGACATCGATCTGCGCCTTCTTGAGATGGCGGAAGGTACGGGTTTCCGCGCCCTCCATCATGCGGGTGAAGCCCGCCAGGTCGGCGTGGACGATGGCGGCGAGCCGCCTTTGCGTCTTGGCGGACACCGGTTCAGTCCCTCAGTTCACCGGCCAGAACTCGACGTCGCGCGAGCCCAGCAGTCGTTCGGAATTGGCATCGACCTGGCCGATCGGTATCAGGACAGGGCCGGCGGCCTCGAGAACCACCAGCACGCGGCCGCTCACCAGGATCGTGCGCTCTCCGGGTTCCGGCGGAAGATCGATGGCGAGCATGGCGTGTCCGGGCATGGTGACGACCGCGAGCTTGCGCGCCGGCACGAAAATCCGCAGCAGCGCCGCCAGCGCCACTGTCTTGCTGTCGCAATCGCCCCTGTTCTGCGACAGCAGCGCCGGCGCCGGCAGAAAGTCGCCGCCCTGACGCGCCGGATCGTCGAGCACGGCATAGGGAATGGCCTGAATGAAGGCCAGGGCATGGGCCACGCGCGCCCTGTCGGTAATGCCGATGCGGTCCTCGCCCAGGGCCCAGGCGGCAGCACGCATGGGCTCCTGAAGGGTGCGAACGGCAGCGGCAAAGTCGACCATGATCCGCCGGTCGTCGACCTTGCGGCGCAGATGCCGGGAGAGGAAGGCGTCCTGGCTGGCGCTCAGCCGATCGAGAAGGCGGCGGCCCAGCGCGTCGACGCTGACCTGATCGCGGCCTTCGATGTTCCAGTCCATCCGGTTGCCGGAGCGCCGCAAATCGACCCGGGCGCCGTGGCCCGAAACGGCGACCTCGTCGCGCATGTCGGCCTCGATCACCCGCCACATCGCCTCAAGGCTGAACTCGCGGAACGAGCCCTCGGCCTGGCGTACGGCCTCGCGCGCCAAGATGAAGCTCGTGTTGAACTCCTGCCGGCCATGATCGCGCCAGCGGTAGTACAGGCGCTCTTCGCCCGAGCGGATCACGCGCTTGAATTCGACTTGCTGGGCCTCCGCGGCATCGGCGACACCGAGAACCGCCAGTAGCGCGAACAGCAGGAGGGCTGGCCGCATCAGCGGCCCTTGAAGGCCGGCGCCCGGCGCTCCTTGAGCGCGGCAAGTCCCTCCCGCAGGTCGTCCGAGGTGGCGCATTCACGGATGCCGTCGCGGATTGTGGGGATGTCGGGCGTGGCCTGGGCGAACTGCTCGATGGCGCGCTTCATGTTGGACATGGAAAGCGGCGCCAGGCCCGCCAGCTTGTTGGCCATCTCATCGACCCTGGTCTTGAAGTCGGCGCGTTCGACCAGCCAGTCAAGGTAGCCCACGGCCAGCAGGCTCTCGTCAGTGAAGTCCTCCGACAGCAGGAAAGCGCGCTTGGCGAAGCTCGGGCTCACCTTTTGCGTATAGCGGCGCAGGCCGCCGGGATAATAGTGCAGACCGAAGCGCGCCGCCGGCATGAAGAACTTCATGCCCTTCACGCCGATGCGGAAGTCGCAGGCCAGCGCCATGTCGGTGGCCCCGCCGTAGACGCCGCCGTTCAGCGCGCAGAGCGTCGGCATGCGCATGGCCTCGATGCGGTCCATTACCGTCTCGAAGCTGTCCTCCTCGACCGGCCGCGGGCCCTTGCCGGAGGAGATCGAGCCCAGGTCGTAGCCGGAGCAGAAGGTCTTTTCGCCGGTACCGGTGATCACCGTCACCCTTACATCGGGATTGGCGTTGGCCGTATCGACGGCAGCGCGCAGTTTGGAGAGGCCGGCGGGATCGAGCCGGTTGTGCTTGGCCGGATCGTTGAGCGTGATCGTGGCGCGCGGGCCGGCGATATCGAGGAGAACGGTATCTGTCATGATGTGGGGACAATAGCGGAGGCCGGGGGCAATTGCATGGCCTGCCGGGCGCCCGCATATTGCCAGCTGGAGGAAAAACATGACCTACAATGCCCCGCTGGCAGATATGCGTTTCGCGCTGCGCGAAGTGGCCGGCCTCGCCGCTGTCGCCGCCCTGCCCGGCTATGAACACGCCACTGACGACATGGTCGATGCCGTGCTCGACGAGGCCGCCAAGCTGGCCGGCAACGGCCTGGCACCGCTCAATCGCGAGGGCGACAAGGTCGGCGCCCGGTTGGAAAACGGCGTCGTGCGCACAGCGCCAGGCTTCGCCGGCATCTACAAGGAATTCGTGGCCGGCGGCTGGAATTCACTACCTTTCGACCCGGCCTTTGGCGGTCAGGGCATGCCGTGGCTGCTGGCGGCCACGGTCCAGGAGATGTGGCAGTCGGCCAATATGGGGTTTGGGCTGGTGCTGCTGCTCAACCAGGGGGCCATCGACGCCATCCATCACCATGGCTCGGCCGAGCAGAAAGCCGCCTATCTGCCCAAAATGATTTCCGGTGAATGGACCGGGACGATGAACCTGACCGAGCCGCAGGCGGGTTCGGATCTCGGCCAGCTCAAGAGCCGGGCGGTCAAGGACGGCGACCACTACAAGGTCACCGGCCAGAAGATCTTCATCACCTATGGCGAGCACGACATGGCTGAGAACATCGTCCATCTCGTGCTGGCGCGCACGCCCGACGCGCCGGCCGGCGTGCGCGGCATCTCGCTGTTCATCGTTCCGAAGTTTCTGGTCAATGCGGATGGCTCGTTGGCCGCGCGCAACGACCTGAAATGCGTGTCGCTCGAACACAAGCTCGGCATCCATGCCAGCCCGACCTGCGTCATGTCCTTCGGCGACGACGGCGGCGCCGTGGGCTACCTCGTGGGCGAGGAAGGCCGCGGGCTGTCCTACATGTTCACCATGATGAACAACGCTCGCCTCTCGGTCGGCATCCAGGGCCTGGCCATTGCCGAGCGTGCCTATCAGCAGGCCGCCGCCTTCGCCCGCAACCGCGTGCAGTCCAAGGACGACGGCAGCCCCGAGCCCAGGCCGGTGGCGATCGTCCATCACGCCGATGTACGGCGCATGCTGATGAGCATGCGGGCGCAGATCGAGGCCATGCGGGCGCTGGGCTATTACACGGCGGCCGGGATCGACGGCGCGCTGAAGCACCCCGACAAGGCGCAGGCCCGCAAGACCCAGGACCGCGTCGACCTGCTCATCCCGATCGTGAAGGCGTGGTTTACCGACCTCGGCAACGAGATCGCCTCGACCGGCGTGCAGATCCATGGCGGCATGGGCTTCATCGAGGAGACCGGCGCCGCCCAGCATCTGCGCGACGCCCGCATCCTGCCGATCTACGAGGGCACCAACGGCATCCAGGCGCGCGACCTGGTCGGCCGCAAGGTCGCCAAGGACGGCGGCGAAACCATGCAGGCGCTGGTGGCCGAAATGCGCACCATGGCCGAGGCGATGAAGTCGGCTCCCGGCGACGACATGGAAGCGATCCGCACCGGCCTGGAAGCCGCTGCCGATGCCTTGGCAGAGGCCACCAGATGGGTGGCCGCGACGGTCAAGGGCGACCTCGTGAACGCCCTGGCCGGCTCGGTGCCCTTCCTGCGCCTGGCCGGCACGGCGCTCGGCGCCTGGCTCTTGGCCAAGGGCGCGCTGGTGGCCCAGACCAAGCTGGCGACCCGCGACGGCGACCCGGCCTTCAACGAGGCCAAGCTGGTGACCGCGCGCTTCTATGCCGAGGTCATCCTGCCGCCGGCCCTGGCCCAGCTCGGTCCCCTGAAGGCTGCCGGCCGAACCTCGTTCGCCCTAAAAGAAGAGCAGTTCCCATAGCCGTTGGGAATCGAGGGTTTCCCACCCGCTTCTCACCGACTTCCCACCCGCGTGGGAAGCCTCAGACGCCCATTCCATATGGGCTTTTCCCGATTCTTCCCACTTTCCCACTGCTACCCCCCGAAAAAGCGAAATGCAGGTCCCCATTGCAAAATCGCCGGAGCCAAAGAAAAACGCCCGGTGTTGCCACTGGGCGTTTTCAATTCTGTCCGTGGAAGAGAGAGGCTTACGCTGCTTCCTTCTGCTCCGTGTCGGCCGACGGGCCGCTATCCATGCCCTTGGCCGAGGCATCGCGCTCGATGAACTCGATCACGGCCATCGGGGCGGCGTCGCCGAAGCGGAAGCCGGCCTTGAGGACGCGCAGGTAGCCGCCGTTGCGCTTGGCGTAGCGCGGGCCCAGCGTCGTGAACAGCTTGTCGGCGATGTAGGGATCGCGCAGAAAGCTGATGGCCTGACGGCGGGCGTGGAGCCCGCCTTTCTTGCCGAGCGTGATCAGCTTCTCGACGATCGGACGGAGGTCCTTCGCCTTCGGCAACGTGGTCGTGATCTGCTCGTGCTTGATGAGAGCACCGGCGAGATTCATGAACATCGCCTTGCGATGCTCTGCCGTACGGTGGAACTTCCGGCCGCGATTGTTATGACGCATGACTTAATTCCTTGTTTGCCGGCCTAGTACGGCTCTTCCAGCCGCTTCGCCATTTCTTCGATGTTGTCCGGCGGCCAGCCCGGGATTTCCATTCCCAGGTGGAGGCCCATGCCGGCCAGCACTTCCTTGATCTCGTTCAGCGACTTGCGGCCGAAGTTCGGGGTCCGCAGCATCTCCGCCTCGGTCTTCTGAACCAGATCGCCGATGTAGATAATGTTGTCGTTCTTCAGGCAGTTGGCCGAGCGAACCGAAAGCTCGAGTTCGTCGACCTTGCGCAGCAGGTTGCGGTTGAACGGGAAGTCGTCCTGCGCCTCTTCCTTGCGCACTTCGCGCGGCTCTTCGAAGTTGATGAAGAGCTGCAGCTGGTCCTGCAGGATGCGGGCGGCGAGAGCGACGGCGTCGGCCGGCGGCGTCGTGCCGTTGGTCTCGACCGTCATCGACAGGCGGTCGTAGTCGGTGACCTGGCCGACGCGGCTGTTCTCGATCTTGTAGGAAACGCGCCTGACCGGGCTGAACACCGAGTCGACCGGGATAAGGCCGATCGGCGCGTCTTCCGGACGGTTCGCCGAGGCCGGGATGTAACCCTTGCCGGTGGCGACCATCAGTTCCATGGCGATCGAGGCGCCGTCGTCGAGCGTGCAGATCAGGTGCTTGGCGTCCATGATCTGGACGTCGCCCGGCAGTTCGATCATGCCGGCGGTGACTTCACCGGGGCCGACGGCGCGCAGGTAGAGACGCTGCGGGCGGTCGCCCTGCATCTTCACGGCCATCGCCTTGATGTTGAGCACGATGTCGACCACGTCCTCGCGGACGCCCGGAATCGACGAGAACTCATGCAGCACGTTGTCGATCTTGATCGACGTGACGGCGGCACCCTGCAGCGACGACAGCAGCACGCGGCGCAGCGCATTGCCCAGGGTAAGGCCGAAACCGCGCTCGAGCGGCTCGGCGACGATGGTGGCAGTGCGGGTCGGATCGACTCCCGCCTCGGTGACAAGCTTTTCCGGCTTGATCAGGTCCTGCCAGTTCTTCTGAAGCACGGGGGCTACCTCTCTCGACCGGTTGGTGCGACCCAATAGATAAAGGGCCGCGACATCATTCGTACGAGCCGGCGGCGTCCTGCGACGCGGCACCGGCGCCTAAATCAGACTCGACGACGCTTCGGCGGACGGCAGCCGTTGTGCGGGATCGGTGTCACGTCACGGATCGAGGTGACGGAGAGGCCGACGGCCTGCCGCGCGCGCAGCGCCGACTCGCGTCCCGAACCAGGACCGCGAACCAGAATCTCGAGCGTGCGCATGCCGTGTTCCATGGCCTTGCGGCCCGCACCTTCGGCAGCCATCTGGGCGGCGAAGGGCGTCGACTTGCGCGAACCCTTGAAGCCCTGCTGGCCCGACGACGACCAGGCGATGGTATTGCCCTGCGCGTCGGTGATGGTGACGATCGTGTTGTTGAACGACGCGTTCACATGCGCGACGCCGGCGATGATGTTCTTGCGCTCCTTGCGACGGGGGCGCGCTGTCGTGCCGGGCGCGCCACCCGAGGCTGCGGCTGCAGGCTTGGCCATATTCCGAATTCCCTTCGAGACTTACTTGGTAACTTTTTTCTTGCCGGCGATCGGCTTGGCCGGACCCTTGCGGGTGCGCGCATTGGTATGCGTGCGCTGGCCGTGAACCGGCAGACCGCGGCGATGGCGCAGCCCGCGGTAGCAGGCGAGGTCCATCAGACGCTTGATGTTCATCGCCACTTCACGGCGCAGGTCGCCCTCGACCGTATAGTCCTGGTCGATGGTCTCGCGGATCCGGATCACTTCGTCGTCGCTCAGCGTGTTCACGCGGCGCGACTCGTCGATCCCGATTTTTCCACAGATCTCCTTGGCTTTCGCCGCGCCGATCCCGTGGATGTACTGAAGCCCGATAACCACCCGTTTGGCGGTCGGAATGTTCACACCGGCTATACGAGCCAAAATCCCAACTCCTTCAAAGACTTACGGCGCGCGTTAGCGCGCCTGTGTCGTGTTCCGCTGGCCCCGGAAAAGCGCGCGATTATAGGTATCTGCGCCCCCGAGTCAACGTAACCTGCTCTTGTCAAGTCCCCGCCAAAACCGCGGTGATTTGACGGTAAACCTCGTCCATCGGGGCCATCCCGTCGACCTTCGCCAAGATGCCGCGGGCCCGGTAGTAGGGCAGCAACGGCTCGGTCTGGGTACGATAGGCGGCCATACGTGTCTTCACAGTCTCTGCATTATCGTCCTTGCGGCGGGTGAATTCCTTCGACCCGCAGACGTCGCAGACACCTTCGGCCTTGGGCCGCTTGAACTTGTCGTGGTAGCCGGCGCCGCACTTGGCGCAGCTGAACCGGCCGACGATGCGCTCCGTCAGGGCAGCCTCGTCCACTTCCATCTCGACCACTTTGTCGAGTTTCGCCACGCTCTTGGCCAGCATGCCGTCCAGCGCCTTGGCCTGGGCCACAGTCCGGGGAAAACCGTCCAGGATGAAGCCCTTGGCGCAATCCGGCTGGGCGATGCGGTCCTCGATCAGGCCGACGATCAGTTCGTCCGACACCAGTTCGCCCCGTTCCATCACGCCCTTGGCCTTCTGGCCGAGTTCGCTGCCCGACGCCACGGCGGCGCGCAGCATGTCGCCCGTCGACAGCTGGACCATGCCGCGCTCCTGCTGGAGCCGCTGGGCCTGGGTGCCTTTGCCGGCGCCCGGAGGGCCGAGGAGGATGATGTTCATCGTCCCCCTACCGCCCCTTGCCGCGCAGGCGGGCCTTCTTGATCAGGCCCTCGTACTGGTGGGCAAGCAGATGGGCCTGGACCTGGGTCACGGTGTCGAGCGTCACCGACACGACGATCAGGAGGCTGGTGCCGCCGAAGTAGAAGGGCACGCCGCCACGGGCAATCAGCAGTTCCGGCAGGATACAGACCGCCGAGAGGTAGAGCGCGCCAATGACCGTCAGGCGATTGAGGATGTATTCGAGATACTCGGCCGTATTCTTGCCGGGACGGATGCCCGGAATGAAGCCGCCGTTTTTCTTCAGATTGTCCGCCGTGTCGACCGGATTGAACACCACGGTCGTGTAGAAGAAGCAGAAGAAGACGATCAGCGCGATATAGAGCAGCAGGTAAAGCGGCTGGCCGTGCGCCAGATAGGCTGCGATCCACTGCAGCACGCCGCTCTCGCCGGTATTGCCCTGGAACGACGCGATGGTCGCCGGGAAGAGCAGTAGCGAGGACGCGAAGATCGGCGGAATGACGCCCGAGGTGTTGATCTTGAGCGGCAGGTGCGAGGCCTCGCCACCATACATGCGGTTGCCGACTTGTCGCTTTGGATACTGGACGATGATTCTTCGCTGCGCCGTCTCGACGAAGACGACCACCGCCACGACCACCACCACGCCGACAATGAGGGCGATGATGAACAGCGCCGAAAGTGCGCCGGTACGGCCGAGTTCGAGGGTCTGGACCATGGCGCCCGGAAGGGCGGCCACGATGCCGGCGAAGATGATGAGCGAGACGCCGTTGCCGACACCGCGCGAGGTGATTTGCTCGCCCAGCCACATCAGGAAAAGCGTGCCGCCGACCAGAGTGACGACGGTGACGAAGCGGAAGAACAGGCCGGGATCGGGCACGACCGCGCCGGCCGAGGCGACCTGGCCCTCGAGACCCACGGCGATGCCATAGGCCTGGAAGGCGGCCAGAATGACGGTGCCGTAGCGCTGATACTGGTTGATCTTCTTGCGGCCGGCCTCGCCTTCCTTCTTCAGCGCCTCGAGCGACGGCACGACCGTCGTCAGAATCTGCATGATGATGGAGGCCGAGATATACGGCATGATCGACAGCGCCAGGATCGACATACGGCCGATCGAGCCGCCCGAGAACACGTCGAGCATGCCGGCGATGCCGCCGGCATTCTGGCTGAAGATCTCGGCCAGTGCCGCCGGGTTGACGCCGGGCACGGGAATATAGGCGCCGATACGGAAGACAACGAGCGCGCCCAGGGTGAACCACAGGCGCTTCTTCAGCTCGGTTGCCTTACCGATCGAACCCCAATTCAGATTGGATGCGAGTTGCTCGGCGGCGGATGCCATGGAACCTCACGCGTGAACGACAAAGGGGACGACAGGCGTCCCCTGCACTGTCGTCGGGATCTTTAGGCGGCCTTCTTCTGGCCCTTGACGACCGGCGGCTTCGGCGGCGGCAAAGTGACAGTGCCGCCGGCCTTTTCGACCGCGGCGATCGCCGACGCCGAGGCGCCCGCGACCTTCAATTCGACCTTGGCGGTCAGCTCGCCGCTGCCCAGCAGACGGACGCCATCGCGGCCCTTCTTGAACAGGCCGGCGGCCAGCATCGCGGCGCCGTCGATCGGCTTGCTGGCGTCGAGCAGCTTGTCGTCGATTGCCTTCTGCAGCAGGCCAACGTTGATGACCTGGTAGTCCTTGGCGTTGGGCGGCGTGAAGCCACGCTTGGGGATACGACGATAGAGCGGCATCTGACCGCCTTCGAAGCCCTTGATGGCGACGCCGGAACGGGACTTCTGGCCCTTGACGCCGCGACCGGCTGTCTTGCCCTTGCCCGAACCGATGCCTCGGCCAACGCGCATGCGGGCCTTTCGGGCGCCGGCGTTGTCGGCGATCTCGTTGAGTTTCATCGTCCGTTCCTTCAGCGCACTTCTTCGTCGATGCGCAGGAGATGGCGCACCTTGTTGATCATGCCGCGCACAGACTTGGTGTCCTCGAGGACGCTGCTGCGGTGACGCTTGTTGAGGCCCAGGCCGATCAGCGTGCCGCGCTGGTCTTCAGTACGGCCGATATGGCTGCCGATCTGGGTGATCTTGATTTTCTTGGTCTCGGCCATGGTCTTTCTCCAAATCCCTCTAGCTAGACCGCGGCCGCTTCGGCGGACGTATCGCCGTCACGACGGCCGAGAAGATCGCCGACCTTCTTGCCGCGGCGGGTGGCGACCATGCGCGGCGAGTTGAGCTTCGCCAGGGCCTCGAACGTCGCCTTGATCATGTTGTGCGGGTTCGACGTGCCGACCGACTTGGCCACGATATCCTTGAGGCCGAGCGTCTCGAAAACGGCGCGCATCGGGCCGCCGGCGATGATGCCGGTACCGGCCGGAGCCGAACGCAGCGTTACCTTGCCGGCGCCGAAACGGCCCTTCACGTCGTGATGAAGCGTGCGGCCGTCACGCAGCGGCACGCGGATCAGGTTGCGCTTGGCGGCTTCCGTTGCCTTGCGGATCGCCTCGGGAACCTCACGCGCCTTGCCGGCGCCGTGGCCGACGCGGCCGCGCTGGTCGCCGACCACGACAATCGCGGCAAAGGCGAAACGACGACCGCCCTTAACCACCTTCGCGACGCGATTGATGGTGACGAGTTTGTCGATCAGTTCGCTTTCCTCGTCGCGGTCGCGTCCCCGTTCGCGCTCGCGCGGGGGACGGCCGGAACCACCGGGTGAACGAGCCATATCTTAACTCCCGATCAGAACGACAGGCCGCCCTCACGGGCGGCTGTGGCCAGCGCAGCAACGCGGCCGTGAAACATGTAGCCGCCGCGGTCGAACACGACTTCCTTGACGCCGGCGGCGATCGCACGCTCGGCGATCAGCTTGCCGACCTTGGTAGCGGCATCCTTGTCGGCGCCGCTCTTGAGACCCTTGAGGCCTTCGTCGAGCGACGAGGCGGCCGCCAGGGTCAGGCCCTTACGGTCGTCGATGACCTGGGCGTAGATGTGCTTGCCCGAGCGGAAGATGCTGAGGCGGGGACGCGAACCGCCGGCCTTGCGCAGCGCGTAACGCGTGCGCCGCTGGCGTCGGGCGAAGAGTTCCTTGGTGTTCATGATGCGCCTACTTCTTCTTGCCTTCTTTGCGCCGGATCGTTTCCGTCGAGTACTTGATGCCCTTGCCCTTGTAGGGCTCGGGCGGACGCAGACTGCGGATGTTCGCGGCGAGCTGCCCGACCTTCTGGCGATCGGCTCCGGTGATCTCGATCTCGGTCGGCTTGACCGCCTTGATCTGGATGCCGGCGGGGATCGGCACCTCGACGTCATGGCTGAAGCCGAGCTGCAGCTTCAGGTTCTTGGCGTCGGCCGCGGCGCGATAGCCGACGCCGTTGATCTCGAGATTGATGGTGAAGCCGTCCGAAACGCCGCGCACCATGTTGTTGGCGAGGTTGCGGGCAGTGCCCCACTGCATGCGCGCGCGACGGCTGTCATCGCGCGGCTTGAAGGAGAGGTTGGCGCCCTCATGCGAGACCACGACGTCGTCGTGGACGACGAGCGAGAGCTCGCCGCGCTTGCCCTTGACCTTGAGGGCCTGGCCCTTGAGGTCGACGGTGACGCCGCTCGGGACGACGACGGGATTTTTGCCGACGCGCGACATGTTCAGAATACCTTGCAGAGAACTTCGCCGCCGACATTGGCGGCCCGCGCTTCGGCGTCGGACATGACACCGCGTGGCGTAGACAGGATCGAGATGCCGAGGCCGTTGAAGTGGCGCGGCAGGTCGACGATCTTCGAGTAGACGCGGCGGCCCGGGGTGGAGACGCGCTTGATCTCCTTGATGACGGGCTTGCCGTTGTCGTACTTCAGCTCGACGCGAAGTTCCTTCACGCCCTTGCGCAGTTCTTCCTCGAACCAGCCACGGATGTAGCCTTCGCGCTGGAGCACATCGAGGACATTGGAGCGCATACGCGAGGCCGGCACGGTCACGCTTTCGAGGCGCGCCGACTGGCCGTTGCGGATACGGGTCAGCAAATCGCCGACGGGATCGGTCATCATGGTCTACGGTCCCCCGTTACCAGCTCGACTTCACGACGCCGGGCAGAGCGCCCGACGAAGCGAGGTCACGCATGGCGATGCGCGAGAGCTTGAACTTGCGGTAAACCGCGCGCGGCCGGCCGGTGAGCGAGCAACGGTTGCGGATGCGCGTCGGTGACGAATTGCGCGGCAAATCGGCAAGCTTGAGACGCGCGTTGAAGCGGTCTTCCGGCGACAGACGGTCGTCGACCGCCATCTCCTTGAGCTTGGCGCGCTTGCCAGCGTACTGCTTCGCCATCCTGGCGCGGCGGTTGTTCTTCTCGATTGAACTTTTCTTGGCCATTTCTGTCTCCGGCCTCAGTTCACGAACGGGAAGTCGAAACCGCGGAGAAGCGCCTTGGCTTCCGCGTCCGTCTTCGCCGTCGTGCAGATGATGATGTCCATGCCGCGGACCTGGTCGACCTTGTCGTACTCGATCTCGGGGAACACGATCTGCTCCTTGAGACCCATGGCGAAGTTGCCACGACCATCGAACGACTTGCCGTTGAGCCCGCGGAAGTCGCGGACGCGCGGCAGGGCGATGTTGATCAGGCGATCGATGAACTCGTACATGCGGTCGCGTCGCAGGGTGACCTTGGCTCCGATCGCCATGCCCTCGCGAAGCTTGAAGGTCGCGATCGAGATGCGCGACTTGGTGATGACCGGCTTCTGGCCGGTAATCGCCGTCAGGTCGAGCACGGCGCCATCGACGGCCTTGCGGTCGTTGACCGCCTCGCCGACGCCCATGTTGATCACGATCTTGTCCAGCTTCGGCACTTCGAAGGGGTTCTTGTATTCGAACTCCTTCGTGAGGGCTTCACGGATCGTCTGTTGGTAGCGTTCTTGCAGTCGCGCGGGCATTGGACCCGTCTCCTAGCGGTCTATGGTCTCGCCGGAGGCGCGCGCGATGCGCACCTTACGGCCGTCTTCCAGAAACTTGAAACCGACCTTGGTCGGCTTGTCCGTCTTCGGGTCGAGCAGGGCCACGTTGGAAACGTGGATGGCGGATTCACGCTCGACGATGCCACCGGTCTCGTTCCGGGTCGGCTTCGTGTGGCGCTTGATCATGTTCACGCCGGCAACGACGAGGCGCTGCTCGGTCGGCATGACGCGAAGAACGTCGCCGATCTTGCCTTTGCTGCGGCCGGTGATGACTTTCACCCGGTCGCCCTTCTTGATCTTGAGCTTGTTGGCCATGACTAGAGGACCTCAGGCGCGAGCGAGATGATCTTCATGAACTTCTTGCCACGCAGTTCGCGGGTGACCGGTCCGAAGATACGGGTGCCGATCGGCTCGTCCTGCTTGCTGATCAGGACCGCGGCGTTGCGGTCGAAGCGGATGGCGCTGCCGTCCTGGCGGCGCAGCGCGAACGAGGTACGAACGACCACCGCACGGTGGACCTCGCCCTTCTTCACGCGGCCGCGCGGAATGGCTTCCTTGATGGAGACCACGATGACATCGCCAACGCTGGCGTATTTGCGGCGCGAACCGCCCAGCACCTTGATGCACTGGACTCGACGGGCGCCCGAATTGTCGGCGACCTCGAGGTTTGTACGCATCTGGATCATTTGATCTTTTCCTTCCGCTAGGCCTTGGCAGCCTCGACCAGAACTTCCCAGTTCTTGGTCTTGGACAGCGGACGACATTCGCGGATGCGCACGTTCGCGCCGACCTTGCCCTTGAAGGCATTGGCTTCGTCGTGAGCGTGATACTTCTTCGAACGGCGAATGAACTTCTTGTAGATCGGATGCTG